>JADLBR010000430.1 GCA_020847615.1 Verrucomicrobiia bacterium | reverse complement strand
CTAGATCCCATGCCCCGCAGACGGGGCACCGCCGGGGTAGAAAATGTAGCCGAAGCCGTGAGGCTTTGGCACCCAAACGCTCACGCGTTCGGCTACGGGATGCGATGCGCAATTTTCGGGTCAGCGCGTCGGGCCAGTGGACGAATGGGGGTCGTGACGCTACCATTTGCAGGACAACGCCGAGGCCTCCGGAGGCATATTGAAAACAAGAAGCGCACGCCACATGCCCAGCATCATGGCCGCCCGGCGCGCGCATCCTCCCCACCGCCTCTGGATGGCCGTATGGGTGGCGGCGATGCTGCTCGGCGATGGCGCGCGAGCCGGGGTGACAACCTGGACGTGGCCGCCTGCATCCGGCCTGTCTGAGACCTACCGGGTGTTCGTCAGGCCGGGCACCGGCGAGGAGCGGGAGGTCCAGGTGCTGATGTCGCGCGCGCGATTCGAGGGCGATTACCGCGCCAAGGAGCTCGAGGGACGCACTTTCTCGTTTGTCCCGCTGGGCATCGCGGCTGACGCCATGCCGCTGCAGGTGCGGGTGGTCAAGACTTTTGGGGCCGCCGCAGAGTCCGTTTGCGTGAAACCGGGGCGCTGGCAGATCGCGGCCACACTTGGCGCAGGCGGCAAGGAGGCTACTTTCCGCGTCGACGCACCCGACCGCTATCTTTCGGTTCACTTCGCCGGACCGGACAACCGGACGGCATCGGCGGGCTGGATCCGGCACATGCTGTGCCTGTTCATCGACCCGCCGGAATCAGAGATCCCGTCCCCGGGCGACCCGGGCGTGGCCGTGTATTCTGCCGATGCCGAGCCAGACGTGCTCCGGCGCGCCAGCATCATCTACATCCCCCCGGGGTTTCACGATCTGCGGCGCGCCCGGCGCGGCGGCGTCATAGAAGAGGACGGGCGCATCGTGCTCGGGGACGGCCAGCAGCTGTACCTCGCCGGGGGCGCCTTCGTCGAGGGACTGGTGGAATCCGGTTCCCCCGGCTTCTCCGGACAGCGGCTGTTCGGGCGCGGGGTCCTCTCTGGCCGCCACTACCTGTGGCACGGGCACCCGGAACACCGCGGCCGATCCTATCGCCACATTGTTGGGCTTGGCAAAGCGAGCCGGGTCGATGGCGTCACGATCATCGAATCGCCCTGCCACGGGATCGTCGCGCAAACCTGCCGGATCACCCGCGTGAAACTGCTCGGCTGGCACTGCAACAATGACGCGGTCCGCGTCGGCAAGGGCTCGGAAATCAGCCACAGCTTCTTCCGCGCGGTGGACGACCACTTCTATAATTTCGCCATCCACGCGCACGACGTGGTGCTCTGGGCCGGACACAACGGCGCGATCCTCACCTACGGATGGGGCGGTGAGGAGAAGACCTACAACTCCGGGGCGTCTCTGCTGGAGGATATCGATATCATTCACCCGGAATGGACGGGCCTCGGCAACAACAACGGGCTGGTGGCCGCACAGGTGGGCCTCGATTACCGCCCTTTTGGATACGGGGGTAAATCGACAACGACCCTGCGGAACATCCGCATCGAGGGCGCCATACCGGGCCTCGTCAACCTGAAGCCTTTCTCGGGTCGGGACGGCATCGCCGCACCGCAGGTCGCCCCGGAGAAGGTCGGGTACCTGGGTGATCTGGTGTTGGAGAACATCGAGGTGGACCGCCAGTTCGGCAAGGGCCTCCTCCGGGGAAAGGCGGCGGCCGCCACGGACGGCTCCGGCATCTTCCGGGTGCGGAATGTGACCTTCCGCGACGTGCGGATCGGCGGCGTCCGCATCACGTCATCCAATTACCCCGAATTCTTCGACGTCGATCCCCACACCACCGATGGCCTCGCCTTCGAATAACCATCGCCGTCCGTGCGATGGATCTGGCCGCGAAACCACCCCGCTGGCGCGGGGCGCCCTAGCCTGCATATTTCACGCGCATGCGCGAAATATGCAGGCTCAAAGGTCCGGGGACCGCGTGAGGCCGAGGGGCGGAAGACGGGTCATGTTTCGTTCCCCCACGGTCGGACATCTCACGGGCTGGGCAAGGCTCGGAGGAGATCTCGAACATCCGGCATGTCCCCGGAGGGCACCCTCCAATCACCCGCAGGAACGGGGCCCATGCGATTGGGTCGCTTGGCGTCGGTGGCGGCGCCGCCCAAGGGTTGGTCGGGGCGCGCGTAATTCTGCCAGCGGATCTCCTGCGCGGGCGGCATGACGATATTGCGGGTGACGCGGTTGCCGGCGGGCTCGTTGAATGCCGACTCATCGAGGGTCTCAAATGCCCGCACATCGAGGCCGCCTTCGACCAATCGCGCGCGAACCGAGGAATCCCTTAGGGCATCGGCGAGACGGGTGCGCGCGACGGAAAACGTCTTCGCCTTCTCGGGCAGGTCGCGCCAGCCAACGCGGCGGTTGTCGATGTGCGCGAGGATCGGACAGCGCAGGGCGACATTGCGATCAACGCGATTGTCCCGCCCGCCGCCGATGAAGACCGCAGCCTCGCGGCAATCGACCAAATAATTGTCTTCCACTCGCGCGGCGCAGGTGCCGTCATCGAGATAGATGCCACGGGAGGCGCCCGCGACGATGTTGCTGCTCACGACGTTGCCGACGGCGGCGTAGATGCCCTCCCCCGCCCATAGGTAGATGCCGCCGGCGTCGCCCGCGGCAACGCTCTCCACGAGGTTGCACTCGATGCGATTGCCCGCGCCCATCACCCGGATGCCCATGGTCTCGGTGGGGGAGTCGCGGATGATGTTCTGCGCGATGAGGGCCCCGTTGTCGCGGACGGATATCGCGTCGTGGGTCCATTTCGCCCCGGCGGTGTTGAAGCGCCCGATCACGCAGCCTTCGATCCGATTGCCCGGCGGGCCATCCTGATCCACGCCGCACGGCCCCCAGACCACGATCCCTCCCCCGCGCGCATCGCTAATCCGCAGCCCTCGCAGGTAATAGCGCACACCCCCGGATACCTGGAGGCTCCACGCGGGCCCGTGATTCAAAGCAAGCCCTCGCAACTCGAACGAGCCGCCCTCCAGGCAGACCGCGGCGCCCTCCATGGGCAACGCCCCCAGCTCGAGCACGGCCCCGTCGGGCCCGCCCTCCAGAATCAAGCGTTGCGTCGATCGAACGCTCAGATGCATCGCCTCGCGCAGCTCATGGCGGCCATCCACCGCGACGCGGATGTCGCCGTCGCCGGTCACCCCCGCCAGCGCCGCGGGGAGCTCGCCGATCGCACCCAGAGTTTTCCGCGACCCATCCGGTCCGCAGATCGTCAGAGTCGGGATGTCCGCACCGGCCGAGGCAGGCGGGACGGCTAACGGCGCGAGGAGCAGGGCGATGATGCGCGCGGGGGCGGCTTTCATGCGAAGGGTCTCCGGGTCATTCCTTCGCCCTCTTCCGGGCGGTCCTGTTCACGGCAACGGGCACGTCGTTGGCCTGCCTGGGACCCGGCGTGCTGCGGCCATCGGCGATGTACTGATCGAGCAGCCGGGCGAGGCGGGGCAGCATGTCGATGGTCGGGATGGACTCGATCACCCGGTCGTTCTCGATCAGCGACGACATCGTGCGCGCGTTTGAGCACCCGAAGAAAAGCTCGAAGCCGCGCGTCGTCGGCCCACCGATGATTCGGGCGCCCACCGGCAGGCCGCCCCGCCCGGGCTCTGTGCCGACTCGCCGTTTTGCGACCGGCGCGTCCGATTGGAAACCGAGGTGCCACTTGCCGATGCAGGCCGTGGCATAGCCGTGCCGCCCGAGGAAGCCCGCCACCGTCAGCCGGTCGGCCGCGATAAGGGGCTCGTCGTTGCCGCCATCCAAGACGCCCTGCTGGAGCCGCGTGCGCCACGCATAGCGGCCCGTGAGCAGGCCGTAGCGCGTGGGCGTGCAGACCGAAGACCCGGCGTGCGCATCCGTAAATGCCATGCCCTGCGAGGCGAGCCTGTCGATGTGTGGCGTCCCGATCTTGCCGCGCTCCGGGTTGAGGCACCGCACGTCGCCGTATCCGAGGTCATCGCAGAGCATGTAAACGATGTTGGGTTTCGTCGCGGGCCTTGGCGCATCTGCCGCGGGCAGCGGCGCGGAGAGCATCGCCAGGGCGAATCTCATGGCACGATCTCCCGCCTCATGGCGCGGATGCGGTCGTATTGGTAGTGATAACGTCCGTCATTTGGCCTGTATCCCTTCTGTGTGGCATAGAATAGATACAACCAATCTCGGCCGTCCACCCTGGTCACCAGGGCCTGCGGCACGGGGCCAGCGGGAGCACCGGTGTGTGGCGGGATGAAGTCCATAAGCCGAGATGCCACTTGCCAAAGTGCGCCGTCGAATACCCCGCCTCCCGGAGCGCCTCGGCGAGCGTGTAATACTCCGGCTTCAGCCGGTTGAGGCTCTGGGCATTGGGCACCCTTATGGATGGGCCGCCCGGATCCAGTCTCTTTTCCAGCTGGGCGACCGCCTCGTGGCACGCCGGCCAAGTGATGCCGATGCGGGTCGGGTGCTGGCCCGTGAGGATGCTCGCGCGCGTCGGCGAGCACAGCGGATTCGCCGCGTAGGCTCGCGTCAGCCTCAATCCGAGCGCCGCGAGGCGGTCGATATGGGGAGTCTCATAGAAGGTGCTGCCGCAGCACCCCGTGTCGCGCCACCCCAGATCGTCGGCGAGGATGAAGAGGATGTTGGGTCTCTCCGGAGGCGGGCCGGCGGCCCGCGATGCGGTTGACGCCACCACCAGGAGGAAAATAGGAATGCCTTGGATCCGCATCATGTTATGGCCTCCGGTTGCGACCGGATGATGGATGGCACATCGATCGCCAGGAAGCCGTTTTGCCCCGCGTTTTCCGCCACCGGGGCCTACCGCGGGCGCTGCCTGTTGGTGGCATCCATGTCCACTGTCGAATCAAAGTCGATGCTGCGCCCTGCCCCTGGCGTCTCGCGCGGTGGGATCGCCGCCCGATCCGCATCGACCACCAGTCCGGCCCGGTCGATGGCCGGGGCCCGGAACCCCTTGATGCGGTCACTGATCTTGTTGCCCGGCCGCAACCTGTAATCCATCGCTTTCTCGTCCGCGAATCCGGGATCGCCCTGGAATGCCTCGTTGCCGCGGTTCACGAGATCCCGGAAATGCTCGGGTTTTCCCGACTGGTTCATCACCTTGGGGCAACGCACCGCCGCGTTGCGCTCGAAGACGTTTCCCGTGGGCAATTCCGGGTTCTTGAGGATCGCCGGCATCGTGGGATAGCGGTCGCGCCAGAGCGCGCGATCGTACGGGACGGACGCCAATCGGTTCGACAGGATGCCGTGCGACAGGTCATACCCGCGACTCGTACCGCGCGAATCGATGTGCAGGGCGGATTTCTTGCACTCCACCATGATGTTATCGCGCGCGACGTTGTCGTGGCCCCCGCCGATGAATACGCCGACGGACACTCGCGCGATCACATTGCCCTCGACCAGGTCACCGCTATCCCCGTCGTCCAGGTACACGCCGTTCGCATTGGGCGAGTCGTGGATGAAGTTGCCGCGCACGGTGTTCCCGTAACTCGTCCAGTCCATGACCGAATAGAGCGCGCCGACGTCGTGGGAATCCAGGGCGAGATTGTAACACTCGTTATATTCGATCACGTTGTCGTTGCCGCCGTATAGGATCCCCGCGTGCGGTGCATCGTGGATCCGGTTGTTGGCCACCGTCACGCCCACCGGGGGGCGCCAATCCTTCGCATAGCGCCCGAAACCCACATCGATGCCCGGCGCATAGGTTCTCTTGAGAATCCCGTAGCGATGGATGTCGTTGTTCCGGACGACATGCCCGCACGGGGACAGCGTCGCCCTATCGCCGCCGCTCACGGACACCCCGCCCTCCGCCAGATCGTGCATGTCGCAGCCGGAGACCGTCACCCGCGCGCCCCCCGCCACCTGGACCGCCATCGACCCGAGGTTCCGGAAAACGCACGAGGACACCGCGCAGTCGGAGCAGTCCTCCATCGCCACCCCGCCGCCCAGCGAGATATCGAATAGGATGCCCCGCAGCGCCAGGTTGGATGCGCCGGCCACGCGAACCATCGGGTCGGCCATGTCCGCGATGACGAACCTGCCACGCCGCCCTTCCGGCGGGAGCACGTACAGCTTTCTCGCGCCGAAGTCGATGCACCACTCGCCCGGCCGATCCACCTCCTCCAGCACGTTGAGAACATAGTACGGCTCCTGCCCCGATCCCTGGGCCTTCGCGTACTTCGAGCCGATGCCACCGGGCACGCGCGCCGCCAATTCCACGGTCTTCGCTCGAGTGTCGATGGCCTTGACCCGCACCGCCTGGATCGTCCACGGCACCCGCCAGTAGCCCGCCATCCAGACGCCCGACGCGACGTCCCAGGCCGCATGCCGGTCATCCCGATAGCCGAAAATGGGAGGAGCGCCCGCGCCGGCGTTGAGCTGGCTGCTCCCGCTCACCACGCGCTCCATCGTCGCGAAACCCGAGTTCGGCCAGCGCGCCATCGGCAGTCTCCGCCCATCATGATAGATCTCCAGGATCCCACCCCCGCCCTCAAACAGGTCCGGGAACGGGCCGCCGTGCGCCACGCCCATCGCACCAAGGTCGAGTTCCCTCACGCGGTCGCGGGCGGTGGCCTGCAACCGCCCCCGCGCCGCCGCATCTGTCACCGGCCCGAGCCGATCGGTCACGTCGATGCCCGACGTCAGCCTCGGCACCTCCTTGCCGAAATTCCGATACGTGACGGGTCTCCCCTTGGTCCCAGAGTCGCCGGCCGACAGCTCGAAGCTCCCCGCGAGAGGATAATCCCCGCCCCGCAGGTGCACCGTCGTGCCGGGACCCGCCTCCCTGGCGGCCTCGCGGGCGCGCCCCAACGTGAGGAACGGCCCGTCCGACTTCACCGCATTCGGCGCCGCGATTTTCCCCGACCACGCGTCGTTGCCCACCGGCGACACGTACAGATCCGCGCCATGCGCCATCGCCGCTCCGGCCATCCACGCCCACGCCGCGAACTGCGCCGTCCGCCTGCGCGGCGCATGATCCGACCGCCCGAGCGAAGTAGGGCATCGCGGGGGAATCATCGGCGCGGCGAAGGCTTCACCTGTCATGTCATGTCGTCCGCGCATCTGGGCTGAATTCTTAGCTCTCGGACGTCGGTAGTCGAATCTGCGTTTCGACGTGTGCCGGACGACCGCCGCGGCCGGATGCCAACGCCAGTGTTGGCGATAGAGTTGCTACCGATGACGCGGTTGAGGTGGTAACCCCTCAACTCCTTGGCCGCCTCGTGGTCGTCCGCCGTAGTCCACCTGGAATCCGTCGTCGTCATGGCCACACCTCGGGTTGCGGGTCGAGCGGTACGATCACCAGAAAAGACTCCCCCGACTTCTCGGGATGGGCGGCGAGGCTCAGGAGCCGCGGGTGCCCGTTTTCCAGAAGGAGTTTCGGCATCTCCAGCCTCTGGAAGTCCTGTCGCGAGCCATCGTCCCACGCGATCGAGAAATCCTTCACGAGCGCATGCGGGGATGGGCGCCAGTCCAGGCCGTCGGGCGATTCGAACAGCACGAGGCTGCGGCCATGCGGCGTCATGAAGGGCGCGTCGTGGTCCTTGACGATCGCGTAGTAGCGGTCGCCCTGGAACCACTCAAAGTGGTCGTCGATGTGGAAGTTGAATGGCGCATCGGTCTTCAACAGCTCGCGTTTGTCGACCATCTGTTTGGGGTGCCGCCGGAACGGGCCGATCGGCCCGGGCGCCGTCGCGGCGTAGTGGACGACGCCGCCGCCGAACTTGCCGGGGCCGGGCGCGAGCGTCTTGTAGTAGAGGCGGACGCCGCCGTCCGGCAAGGCGAGGGCGTTTGGCACGGCGATGATTCCCTGGCCGAATTCCTCCCCGACATCGAGCAGCGGCTGGCCCGTTCGCTCCCACGGGCCGCCGGGATGATCGGCGACGGCCACGCCGATGCGCTGGCGCTTGCGCTGCACCCACCATTCTTCGGACGACGCCTTGATGGTGCGGTCGGGGCGCCACGCGTCGGAGCCGTGGTTGCCGGTATAGTACAGGTAGAACTTCCCCCCGTGCCGGATGACGCAGGTGTTATAGACCGAATGGCCATCCCAGAACCCGCCACCGCGGGCGGGAAGAACGACGCGGCGAAATTCGTACGGCCCCTCCGCGAATTTTGCCGTGGCCCACGCGATCTCGGCGTGGGTCGCCCACGCATCGAAGCCGAGCGACTGCCTCCAGCGCGAATACAACAGATGATATGTGCCGTCGTCTGTCCGAACAACGCACGGGTCCCACAAAAACCAGCCTTCCTGCCGATATATCGCCGAGCGCGGCAGGGTCGAGGGGATCCACTTGGCAAAGTCGAGCGCATCGCCCGATGAGGCCGATGCCAGCATGGACAAGGCTAGCGACGCCATTTTCACGGGGACTCTCAAAAGGCCTTCTGTTCGCCCTTGAAGCCCGGCAGCGCCGTGACGCCCTTGGGCCAGCCTTGCTCGCGGATGCGGCGGCCAACCTCCCGCAAGGTCGCCGCGTCGGCCGGGAGCACGGAGCCATCGGGGAGCGGGCCGACGTTGAGCAGGTAGTTCATCTGTTTCTCTCGGGTGAATGCCAGACGCTGCATCACCCAATCGGCATCGTGATGCGCCTCGGCCTCGACGTAACCCCAGCTCGGATTCAGCGACTCGCACAGCTCGGCAGGCTTCGGGTCGCCGGGTTTGACGTGCTGGAGCTGGAAACGTTCGGGCGCGAAGAAGTCCTCGGTGCCGGTCACGCCGTGTTTGAACGACACCAGCGCGTGCGGCTGGATCGCGTGGATCTTGTCGTACAGCTCCTGGCAGCGGAACCGG
>JADLBR010000429.1 GCA_020847615.1 Verrucomicrobiia bacterium | reverse complement strand
TCCTGTCCTATTTGCATTCCCCGAGCTTGCACGCCTTGGCGATCTGCTGCGGGGTGAGCTTCATCTTGTCGGCCAGCGACTGCGCGATGCTGATCTGGCGGCCCGTCATGGATGGCCGGGCATCTAGCCACTTCTGCAGGTTGCCCTCGTTGACGAAGAATCCCTGCTTGAAACACCCCGCCGAAACCCACTTGCCCTCCGCGTCCTTCTTCTGCCCGAACCACGCGATCGCGCTCGGCGGATCCAGAGACGCCACGCCGCCGTTGAGCGTCTTGATGCGGATGATCTCGCCGCTGAAGCCATCCTTGGCCTCGACCTCGATGTCCTTGCCGAGCCGCGCCGCGACACCCATGGCGCAGTGGGTGCAGCAGCCGTACGTCCGCGTCCCGCCCTCGACGGTCACCCCGCACGCGTCCTCTGGATAGACGGACCGGTCGCAGAAGCCGCAGCGCGCCGCCAGCTCTTTGGAGCGGAGCACTTCCCAGGTCAGGAGGTTGCCGGGACTGGACTGCGGGTCCTTGCCTGCGGCTTCCCTATCGGCGAAGGCCTTGACCGTCGGTCGCCCCTTGGCGTCCACCCCGACGAGGTAGGTCGCCGAGGTCGCGGGGATGGCGCCCCCACCGGCCCAGTCGGTCACGCTGACCTTGGGGTCCTGCGCCGCCGGGTCGGCGCCCGGGATGCTGGAGAAATAGATGAAATAGCAGTGCGGCGAGCACAGGAGCCGCTGCTCGCTCCCGCCCTTGACCAGCGTCTTGGTCTTGGGATCGACGTCGCCATCGCACATGAAGCACACCGCATCGCGCGGGCGCGCGTCGGCGACCACCGGCGCCTCGCGCACGATGCCCGCCGCGGGCTTGCCCACGAGATCCACCCCAAGCTCCTTCCATTTCGCCAGGATGTCCTCCTTGGAGATGAATCCCTCGTGCCGCCCCAATTCCTTGCCGTCCGCACCGTAGAATATCTGAGTCGGTATCACGTTGACGTCGTACTTCTTGACCGCCCCCTCGTCCACGAAGACATCGATGAACTCGACCCGCAAGCGGCCCGCGTACTCCTTCTCCAATTGGTCGAGGATGGGGGTCATCATCTTGCACGGGACGCACTTGCCCGACCCCAAATCCAGGAGGCGCGGCAGCGGTCCCTCGGAGTGCGGCTTGGCCACGGCCGCCGATGCCGCGCCCCCCTGGGCGGGCGCGGCCCGGTTGGGGCGCTTGGCGACGATGGTCGCCACGGCAAGGATGGCCACGGCGGCCACGATGACAATTTTGACGGATGTCTTCATGACTCGGCTCCCTGGCTCACGACGCGCCCTGCAGGATGCGCTTCATCTCCTCGATGTTCGGCACCCGGCCCGCGACCTTCACCGCCCCGTCGACGACGAGCGCCGGGGTCATCATGACCCTCAGGGCCATGATCTGTCTGATGTCGGTGACCTTCTCCATCTCGCATTCGAGGCCGAGCTGCTTGGCGGCCTCCTCCGCCACCTCGTGGAGGTGTTTGCACTTCGTGCACCCGGGCCCGAGCACCAGTATCTTCTTCATGGCGATTTCTCCTGTGGGTTATTTCAACTGGGAAAGAAGTGTCCGAACATCATGCCGGCGCCCGTCGACATCGCCACGACGAGCACGATGAAAACGACGGTCTTGCGGACGCCGATGACCTTCCCGATCACCAGCATGCTCGGCAGCGAGAGAGCCGGGCCCGCCAGGAGCAGCGCCATCATCGGGCCGCTGTGCATCCCCAGCCGCCGCAGCGCCTCGCAGATCGGGATCTCCGTCAGCGTCGCGAAATACCAGAAGGCCCCGATCACGCTGGCCACCAAATTGGATCTCAGGGAGTTGTCGCCCACGAACCCCGCCACGTACGCCTCGGGCAGCAGCGCGCCCACGACCCCGACCACGAACACCCCTCCGAAGAGCAGCGGCACCAGCGTCTTGGCGAAATCCCACGTGTTGGACATCCATGCCTTCAACTCGTCGCGCTCGAACCAGCGCCACACCATCACCAGCACGACCGCCCCCATCAGCCCCGCCAGAAGCCACTTCTGGTGATGCACCGCGATGACCCACGTGTCGGCCTCCTCGACCGAGGCGATCGCGGCCTTGGGCAACGTGACCTTCTCCCCGGCCGCTTTGCCACCCCATGGCTCCTCGAGCTGGAACATCACCTCGTCGCGCATCTCCTGCAGCTGCACCGCCGCGAATCGCGCGCCGTCCGCCGGGTGCACCACCACATCACCGGGATTGTACCAGTCGCTGAACACGAGGAACGCCACCATCGCCGCCAGAAACAGCGACGTCTTCCAAAGGGGCCGCCGCGGGGCCCCCTCCTCGGGCAGGTCGGCGGCCCCGGCAAAACGATCCCGTTCGCTCCGACGGAAGATCCACGCCATCAGCAGCCCGATGACTAGCGCGAAAAGCACCGCCCCCACCGCCCGACCCATCCCGATCGGCAATCCAAGCACCCGCGCCGTCAGGAAGATCGCCAGTATGTTGATCGCCGGACCGGAGTATAGGAAAGCCGAGGCCGGCCCCAACCCCGCACCCATGCTGTAGATGCCCGCGAACACCGGCAGCACGCTGCACGAGCACACCGCCAGGATGATCCCCGAGACCGACGCCACGCCGTAGGCCACGGCCTTGTTCGCCTTGGGCCCCAGATGCCGCATCACCGAACCCTGCGACAGGAACGTGATGATCGCCCCGGCGATGAACATCGCCGGAACCACGCACGCCAGCGTGTGGTTCCGCGCATACCACTGCAACAACCGGAACCCCTCCAGGATCGCCCGGCCGAACGACCCGCCCTCCGACAGGGGCATGCAGTACGCCGCGGCGAACACCCCGACCATCCAAAGGAAAATCTTCCGCTCCCTACCCATGCCGACGCCTCCCACCATCGAGGGCCATCCCGGAACGACCCGGGGAGGGACGCCGGCCCCGGCGTCCGCGGACCCGCGGCCCCGCGGACCCCCCACCGCACACCTCCGCCACGCAATCGAACAGCCTCACGACGCACGGCGTCCTCAGCCGATAGAACACCTGCGGCCCCCGCTTCTCGTCCTCCACCACCCCCGCCTCCCGCAGGATCGCCAGATGCCGCGACACCGTCGGCATCTCGAACCCCACCAGCGCCGTCAGCTCGCACACGCACCGCTCCC
>JADLBR010000428.1 GCA_020847615.1 Verrucomicrobiia bacterium | reverse complement strand
GCGCCGGAGCCCGGCGGGGGCGGGGTCTTCAGCCTCACCTGCCCCGGCTACCCCGGCCAGTACTGCGCCTTCGAGGAGAGCACCAACCTCCTCCAGTGGGTGCCGGTCGCCACCAACCAGGTCCCCGAGGGCGGCCTGCTCCAATTCTGGATCACCAATGACACCGCAAGGCCACGCGCCTTCTACCGATGGCACCGCATCGAATGAGCCGGAGCGAACGCAGTCTCACCACGAAGGGCACGAAGCACACGAAGGCCAGTCAGTCCCGATTCTTCCTTCGTGCCCTTCATGTCCTTCGTGGTTGCATCCCTCGCGCCACCCGCCCGACGGATTTGAAACCGCGAATGCACGCCCATGCACGCGAATTCCCCCACGCCCTCCGTGGTTCCCCGGCGCCCCCGCGCCCCTGCGGGAGATTCCCTTCCCGACCGCGCGCTTTCTATCGCCTACGACGAATCGACCTATGAGAATTTTCCTTGAGACGGGAAAACAAGCAGGAGGATCCACCATGAAACATCGGAACCCAAACAGGGCATTGCTGTTTTCAACCATGCTCGCGATGGCGATGCCGGGCATCGCGCCGGGCCAGGCCGGCCCACAGGATCGGTGGGTCATCGAACCGGATCTGAAGTTTGGATCTGCTGGCTCTGGCAGTGGGCAGCTTAGCATGCCGAGATCAATCGCTATTGACTCGAACTTCCTTTACGTGGCCGACCATTATAATGACAGGATTCAGGTCTTTGTTAAGAATGGCTTATATACTAACAGTTTTTTCGGATTGAGTCGTCCCTCTGGGATAGCGGTCGACGGTACTCACGTCTATGTGTCTGATTCTGGGAATTCTCGCGTTCGGGTGTTTAGCAAGAATGGCACGTTTGTGCGCATGTGGGGAAGTCAAGGTTCCGGTCCTGGACAATTCAAGGGTGGCGGACTGACCGCGTTCGAATCCCCTTCGGGTATAGCCGTGGATGCCGATAGTGTTTATGTTGTGGATCTGGGAAACAATCGGATCCAAGTGTTTTCAAAAGACGGCATTTTTGTGCGTCAGTGGGGCTCCTTTGGAACGGTCGCAGGGCAGTTTAATGCGCCAGAATCTGTCGCTGTGGATCAACAATATGTCTATGTTGCGGATGCGCTCAATTACCGCGTGCAGGTTTTCAAAAAGGACGGTACGTACGTGCGGGCCTGGCAGTTGCCAGTTGCTACTGCTTGGAACGGGAATGCTATCTTTGTCGAAGGGATGAGTCTAGATGCTCACTGCGTGTACGTGTGCTTTGGGTTCAATCCTGGGACTTCGAGCGCATGGACACCCCATATCATCGCCTACGATAAGTTTGGTACGATGCTTTGGAAGTGGACCAATAGTTCCTCCACGGGGCCGTTTACCTATCCGAGCGGCATAGCCATAGATAACCCATTCATGTACGTGGTCGACTATGGCGGCAACTTCGTCCAGCCATTCCGCCGCGTCTTTCGCACCCTGGGTCCTCTGGAGCCCGATCCGATCCCCCTGACGGACATCGTGTCGGTATCGCAGCGCAGTGGCACCGCGGTGCTGGACGTGGATTATCTGGCGGCGGACGAGAACGATTCGAACGTGACGGTGTACGCCGCCGCGTTTGTGACCGAAACCACGAATGCGGTCCCCAGCTTGAACGACATCATCCCGATGCGGGCGTTCCTCGAGGGGACGTCCTCAAACATCGGTCCTGGTATCGCGACGGGTGCGGTGCACCGCCTGAGCTGGGACATGGACGCCGACGGGGTGACCAATCGGATCGCCCAGTATGGCGACCTGAAGGTGGCGCTGATGGCCCGGGACCAGAGGGATCTGCTGGATCTGCATTTCCTCTCGATCCCGGCCCTTGGCACCAATGCGGCGCTGACGATCAATCGCGCCCCCCTGCACGAGGCGGATTTTCTCCCGGTCTGGTTCTGGTGGCTGGCGGCGGGCGACAGCAATGTCGCGTTGAACGCGGGCCAGGTGCTGGGCGTCGGGGGCGACTTCGATGGGCAGTTGTTGGCACAGGGCACGAATACCACGGCGGCGGGCCGCGCGTTCCTCTTCTCGCGGATGAATCTCCGTGAGGCGACTGCGGATGAGCTCCGGCGCGCTCGCGAGGGGACCACGCCCGGCACGGTCCTCCAATGGACCCCGCGGCGCGAGCCGCCGGCGCCGGGGTCGAAAGTCAACGCGATCAACTTCGTGACCTCCCCCACCAACGGTTGGTGGGTGGTGCCTCTGCCTTGAGAATGGGGGCCATGTCGTGCGTTTCCTGGGGCAAAAGAACCTGGTCTGGCTGGCGGTCGCCTCCTGGCGACTGCCATTGGCCGGCGAGGATTTCCCCTTCGTGCAGGACAGCGACCCTCCGGGCCTGGTCTCCCTGACGACGAGCCACGCGGGCGGCACGCCGGTGACCACCATTTTCGCCGCGCAGCTCACCAACGGCTACCGGTTCGCCTGCTGGAGGGTCAACGGCGCGGAACAGCGCGACGCGCTGGGGCACGCGTTGAACCCCGCCGGGTTTGCCCTGGTCGAGCCGACCACCGCCACCGCGATCTACCGTCCGGCCACCGCGGATGCCGGCACCAATGGGATCCCCGATTGGTGGGAAATGTATAACGAGCCCGGACCGGCGACCAATGCGCTCGTCGACGCCGATGGCGATGGCTTCAACCTGCGGGAGGAATACCTGCGGGATTACCACCCCGGCCTGGTTGACGAGATGCGACCGGGCGGGATCTCCGCGAGCTTTTCGGCATCCACCCTGGCCCTGTTGGATACGAACCTGGTATCCTTCTGGGCGGGCAGTGGGCCGCCCGGCCTGATCCCAACACTGTCCTCGATCACCAACCGCAACACGTCGCTGGCACTGAGCGATGCCTTCCGGGAAACGAACGGCTACCGCTTCGCCTATTGGATCGTGAACGGCCAGATCCAGACCGACCTCGCGGGCCGGGCCGCCTCGGCGCCCGGCCTCCAGCTCCAGAGCAGCACGGTGGCCCAGGCCGTGTTCTTTGTGAAGAATCAGGACATCGATGCCGACGGAGTGCCCGATTGGTACGAGTACAATGGCAATCTCGGCCTGGGCCAATCCGCGGGCGACGATGCCGATGGGGACGGCTTCGGCCTGCTCGAGGAATATCGGCGGGACTATAACCCCGTTTTGCGCGACGAGATGCATCCCGGGGGCATCACGCTGGCATTCTCTGCCCCGACGCTCGTCATCCCCGACACGAATTTGGCCTCCCTGGTCATCGGCAGCGCCCCGCCGAATCTTGTGCCGGGCTCGAGCGCCGTCACGAACGTCGGGGTCCAAGTGGCCACGGTCGATGCCTATGGCCTGACGAATGGATATCGTTTCGCCTACTGGTCGTTGAACGGCGCGATCCAGACCGACGCGCTCGGGCGCGCCGAGGGCCACCTGGCCTTCGCGCTGTCGGGCAGCTCGGAGGCGATCGCCCGATTCATTCCCTCCGGCGACGACGCCAACGCCAACGGCGTGGCCGACTGGTGGGAATTCCATTTCCTCGGCGCGTTCGCTCCGGGCGGCGAGGGCGACTTCGATGGCGACGGTTTCAGCCTGCGGGAAGAATACCTGCGGGACTATCATCCGAAACTCCCCGACTCGATCGACGCCGGGGGTGTCTCCGTCGCGTTCTCGCCGGCGACGACGGTCATCACGGACACGAATCTGGCGAGTGTCTCCATCGAGAGCCTGCCCCCGGGCCTGGTTGCCAGCGTTTCCCTCGTGACCAATCGTGGCGCCGGCATGGCCCTGCCAGACAGTTATGGGACGACCAACGGCCACCGTTTCGCCCACTGGTTGCTGAACGGCGCCATCCTGTCCGACCCGGTCGGGCGCGCGCTCGGCGGCGCCCCGATGCCCCTCGAGGCGATCACCGTCGCGCGCGCGGTGTTCTTGCATCAGGGCGCGGACGGGAATGCGAACGGGGTGCCCGACTGGTTCGAGTACCATTTCTTGGGCGAGTTCGCGGACTCGCCAGCCGAGGATGCAGATGCCGATGGCTTTGACCTGATGGAGGAGTACCGGCGCGATTACCATCCTCTCCTGTCGGACGAGATACGCGGCGGGGGGATCTCGATGGCGTTCGCGCAACCGGCTGCCGTCCATCTTGGCCATTTCCGCCGGATCGTGTTCGCCCTGCTGGAGGGGGTTTCCACGAATTTCTTCGGCGCCCTCGGCTCGTCGATGGGTGCCTTCCATGTGCCGGGCTGTTCCCATCCGGCGCTGGGCGATTGGAACGATGACGGCGTCCCGGATCTGTTCGTGGGCGGGAGCAACGGCGTGCTGCGCGTGTTCGAAAACACCGGCTCCCCGCGGGTGCCCAACCTGGTGGGACGGAGCGACAACTTCTCGGCGCTGTCCGCGCTATGGGCGGGTATCACGAACCCCGCTCCCGCCTTGGGCGACTGGACCGGCGACGGCGAGGCGGACCTCGCCATCGGCGGCGACGGTGGGCGCATCGTGCTGATCTCCTCCGGCGGCAATTTTCAGGACCCGCAGGAGCCCGCGATCACGAACGTCCTAGATTTGGCCACGTCCCGCGCGATCCCGACGTTCGCCGATGCCGATGGCGATCATCACGCAGACCTGTTCGTGCTGTTGGCCGACGGTACGGTCAACCTGTATCCCAATACACAGAATGCCCTGGCCCCGTTCAACGTCGGCACGGCGCAGACCGATGTCCTGGGCATGGCCGTGCCCGAGGCCACCGGGATCGCCACCATGGATGCGGACAACGACGGCATCATCGACGTGCTGCTCTCCGACGCCGTCGGGCGCATCTGGCAGTTCCGCGGAGGAGCGGGGGGTACCTATACCCTCGTCAGCCGCGTATTCGCCGGCACCTACGACGGATTCGCGCAACATCTCACGATCACCGCCGGGGACTTTACTGGGGACGGCTCAACGGATCTCGTCGTCGGCAACGCCAGCGGTGGCCTCGTGTGCCTCAAGAATCCAGCACAGCATCTGGTGATCGACCCCCCGGGCGTGACGCTGCTCTACGGCCAGTCGGCGCAGTTCTTGGTGCGCGGCGAGACCAATGCGGTGACCTGGAGCCTGCTGCGCAACCCCAGCGGCGGGAACATCAACCCCACCAACGGACAATACACCGCGGGCGCCGCGAACGGCATGGATTTCGTGGAGGCGAGGGCCGCCGACGGGATGACGGGCCGCGCGTACGTGAACGTCATCAGCCCCGACGAGGTGGCGGGCTTCGGCAAGGCGATCGTGGTGGGCGGGGGCAAGGACCTCGCCGACCCGGTGTGGCTGGCGACCGACTACATCGCCAGCCGCGCCTACAACGTGCTCCGGTATAAAGGCTATTCCCGCGAGAACATCCGCTACCTGAGCTTCGACCCCGGACGGGACGTCGACGGCGACGGGCTGGACAACGACATCGCGGGCTTCTCCTCCCACGCCAATGTGGCGAATTCCCTAACCAACTGGACGGGCAACGCGAACCGCCTGCTGGTCTATCTCGTGGACCACGGCTCCGCGACCCCCGACGGCGCGTACTTCCGGTTGAACACCGGCGAGAACCTCACCTCGACGCAACTGGACGCATGGCTCGACGCGATTCAGGACGAGCACGGCACCGAGGTGGTGGTGGTGCTGGACTTCTGCTACGCGGGCCGCTTCCTCCAGGACCTGACCTACGCCGGCCCGGCCAAACGCGTGGTGATCGCGGCGACATCGCCCACCGAGCTGACCTACTTCCTCTCCGGGGGCATGGTGAGCTTTTCGGACCTGTTCCTCAGCGGTCTCCTCCAGGGCCTGGACCTGGAGCAGGCCTTCCTCTTTGCCCGGCAGGGGATGGAGGGCTACCAGGCCGCGACGCTCGATGACGACGGAGACGGGGCGTACGAGCCCGGGGTGGACGGCTCGGTCGCGGCGACGATCCCGGTGGGCGCTACGCACCTGGCGGGCAAGGACGTGCCGGTGATCGGCAGCGTCGCCCCCAACCAGACGCTCCAAGTCGGCACCAAGGCGACGCTCTGGGCCGAGGCCATCGAGTCCTACTACCCCATCGACCGGGCCTATTGCACCATCATCCCGCCGAGTTTCTCGGCGAGCACCAACTCGGGTGTGCCGGTGACCGCGATGTCGGAGGTCGAGCTGCACCCGCTGGCGGGCGGGCGATATCTGGCCGATGTCGACCGCTTCGCCGAGCCGGGGCTGTACAAGATCAACTACTACGCGCGCGACATCTGGGGCAGCGTGTCGCCGCCGCGGCAGGGGCTGGTGACGCAGGCCGGCTACGACGAGCGCATGGCGATCGTCGCCGGGGGCGCCACCAACGACCCGGGATGGAGGGCGATCTGCCGCATGGCCTCGACCGCCTACCAGACCGCGCTGGCGCGCCGGCTGAACAAGAACGGCATCCGCTACCTGAGCGCGGCCGCCCACCAGGACCTCGATGGCGACGGCACCAACGACGTGCACGCGGCGGCCTCGGCGGCGGCGCTGGCCGACTCGATCACCAATTGGGCCGCGGGGGCCAACCGGCTCACCGTCTGCCTGCTGGGCACGACGACCTCCAACGCCCAGTACCGGATCGGCGCCGCGGAGACCCTGCCCGCCGCGGATCTGGATGGCTGGCTCGACGCCTTCCAGGTCTCCAACGCGGCGGCGCTCGTGTTGATGGACTTCGACGGCTGCGGGAGCTACGTGCCCTCGCTGGCCCCGCCCGCGGGGAAAGAGCGCATCGTGGTGGCCAGCACCCGGGCCGGTGCAGCCGCCGTGCGCGCGGCCGACGGGCTGATCAGCTTCTCGCAGTTCTTTCTGAGCGGGGTGTTCAACGGCCGAAGCCTCGGGGCGGCCTTCGCCGACGCGCGCAACGCCATCCGCTACGCCAGCGGCCGGGTGCGCCAGACCGCCCAGCTCGACGACAGCGGCAACGGGGTCCCCGACCAGAAGAACCTCGACGGCCTGGTGGCCGCCCAACGGTATATCGGCGCGGCCTTCGCCACCGG
>JADLBR010000427.1 GCA_020847615.1 Verrucomicrobiia bacterium | reverse complement strand
GGTGAACCGATACCAGTAGGTGCGCGCGGGTTTCAGTCCGCCGATGAGCACGCGCGCGGTCCAATCCGCGGCGAGGGAGACCGCTACGGGAGCGTGCGCAATGACGCGCTGGAATGCCTCGTCCTCGGCGACCTCGACGGTCAGGCGCTCTCGTGTACCGCTTTCGAAGGGACGCCTCGTCCACAGAATGACGCTGTGCGGATCGGGATCGCCCGAGGCGACCCCCTGGGGAAACAGCTCCCGCCGCTCGTGCCAGCGGACACGCGATCCGTGGGCAGGTCCGACCCAGGCCAGCGAAGCGCCCATCGCCGCTGCAGCTTTGAGAAAGGACCGGCGGTTCATCGTCATTGTCGCACCCCGTGGAGATTGCAGGGGATACGCAGGGTAGCTCGCAGGGTTGCGTAACCTCGCCGCCGCAGAAGCGCCAGGAAGCTCGCAAGCTGGTCTGGTCGAGCGGTGGCCGTGGTCGGGGGCCTCTGCTTCGCAGTATCCTCGGCCTGCCGGATGGGGTGCCGGACTGGCGCTCTCTTGTGCGGGAGCCCCTGGAACCATGGCAGCCGATTCCAGAAAACTGAAGAAACAGAAATGCAGGAGGGAGCCGGGCAGTGGCGCTCACGAAGAGCGCGCGCTCCCGAGCCCGGCGACGGTTTCGGCGGGCCCCTTCGAAAAGTTTCTGTCCCCGCCGGTCGATACCGCCTCAGTCGCCCTCTTTCGCATCTGCTTCGGTCTGCTGATGCTGAAGCACGTCCTGGAGTACCTTGTCGGCGGGCGCCTCCAGCGCCAGTTCCTGGATCCCGTTTTTCTCTTCAAGTACGAGGGCTTCGGCTGGGTGACGCCCGGCCCTGCGGCGCTGATGCACGCGGTTTTCATCGGCCTCGCCATTGCGGCAGCGATGATCGCCTGCGGGCTCTTCTTCCGTTGGGCGGCCGCGCTCTTCTTTCTCGGCATCACGTATGTCCTCCTGCTCGACACCGCAACGTTCCAGAACCACCTCTATCTCATCAGTCTGATCAGCTTCCTGATGATTTTCGTTCCCGCCGAGCGCGCCTTCTCGCTCGACGCTCGGCGGCGCCCGGCGCTACGGTCCGACACGGTGCCGGCCTGGGTCCTGTGGCTGCTGCGTTTCCAGATCGCGGTGCCCTATTTCTACGGCGGGCTCGCCAAGCTCAACTACGACTGGCTGGTGCGCGCGCAACCGATGACCGTGTGGATGGCCGAAGGCACCGAGGGCAGTTGGGGGAGGCCGCTCCGCGCCGCCTGGGGACCCTACGTCGTGAGTTGGGGCGGGGCGATGTTCGACTTGCTGATCGTGCCTGCCCTGCTCTGGCGCCGGACGCGAATTCCGGCACTCCTCCTGGCGGTGACCTTCCACCTGACGAACTCGCAGCTGTTCACGATCGGGGTCTTCCCGTGGTTGATGATCGCAGCGACGCTGCTCTTCCTCGACCCCTCCTGGCCTCGGCGCGTCGGAATTCTGATGCGGCGCGCAGCACCCCGCGGCGCGCTTGCCGGGGCGAGCGGTCCACCCGCCGGCGGTTGGTCCCGTTCGGGCCGCGCTCTCCTTGCGCTCTATGTGGCGGTGCAGCTGCTCGTTCCGTTTCGCCACTTCCTCTATCCCGGAAACGTCGACTGGACTGAGGAGGGAAACCGTTTCGCCTGGCGAATGAAGTTGCGCGACAAGCGGGGGGAGATGACCTTTGTGGCGGTGGATCCAGTGGCGCGCAAGATCTATCCCCTGGAAGGGCTCGAAGCTGCGCTGACGCCCGGGCAACGCCGGATGATGATCCATGATCCGGAGATGATGCGTCAGTTCGCGCACCGGCTGAAGGATCAGATGCAGAAGGCGGGCTACCAGAATCTGCAGGTGAAGGTTCGCACCGACCTTTCCCTGAACGGCCGGCCGAAGCAGCCGCTGATCGACCCGGATGTGGACCTCGCCTCGGTGCCGGCGACCTTCGGATCGGCGAAGTGGATCGTGCCGCTGCGACCTTAGCCGCGGGCGTCGAGCCCATTCACTACGCCCCGCCTCGCCGCCTTGGAAGCATCCGGAGTGCAGCGGCGCAGAGTGCCAGGGCGAAAAGACGGCCGGATCGCGTGCCTGAGGGCAGAGGATCTGGCAGAGGAAGTACTCGAAAGCCCGGAGCTTCTGCTTCGAGGGTCGAACTCGAGGGAAAACGTCGGCAGAGCGGGGTCGGGCGGAAACGGGTACTCCGGCAAACCAGGCGTCTCACCAGCGAAGCGCGTCAGTTGCCCGGCACCCGATGGGTAGACGATCCACGTGGCGTAGATCGTCTCGCCGCGGACCGCGAAAGGCAGACCGATCGCCAATACCAGTGCGAGCCAACGGGTCGGGATCGGTCCTCGCATGCGGACAGCCTGGCAGCCGGAGGTTGTCGCGATCGGCCTCGACGAGTGGAGGAGGAGATAGGGGTTCGAACCCTCGCCCCCAGACTTATGGCTATCGAGTCCTGAATGTCCGCCCCGAGTTGTCGGTCCAGAGCAGGGCCATCACGAGCTCGGGCAGCCGTCAGCCCTCGACGGGCGAGATCAAGGCGACCGTAGGGAAATAGGTTCGAATCCTGGCGGTATCTCGCGTCAGTATGGGAATTTCGCGCACCGCTGCGTGGGCACCGATGAAGAAGTCGGCGAGCACGCCGGTTCGAGTGCCCTTCCGCTCCCGATACTGGCGGTAGGCCTTTCCCGCCAAGAACAGCGCTTCTCGAGGGATCTCTTCGAGGTGAGCGCCGAAGTCGGTCAGAGCGAGCTCGGCGGACTCGATGCTCGGGTAACCCGCAGTGAACTCGGCATAGATGATCGGATTGATCAGCAACGGCCCGCGGTCGGCCGCGAGCTCGAGTTGGGCCAGAGACCAGTTCTCCCAGGAGGGGTCAGGCTGGACAATGTCCAGGAGGATGCAGGTATCGACCAGAATCAACGCAACCCCGGATCCTTGGAGTCATCCTCGTAGCCGCGCAGCAGGCGCATCAGCTCGTCGGTCGTCCTGCCCGTCGGAAGCGTTCCGCGGAGCTTGGAGAAACGCCCGGCGGTACGGCGTCTCCGCGCACGGGCGCGCGCCGGGCGGACGACGACTTCGCCGTCTGGGCGAAGCTCGACCTCGACCTCCGCACCTGGCTCTAGGCCCAGGTGGACGCGCAGGCGCTTCGGAACGGTGACTTGGCCTTTGCTGGTCATGGTGCTGGTCATCGGCAGCTCCAGGTATTACT
>JADLBR010000426.1 GCA_020847615.1 Verrucomicrobiia bacterium | reverse complement strand
GAGTTCATCGGGAATGCGCGGCCGGAGTGCTGCCCCCGAGATCCGGTCCAAGCGGGCGAGCGTCCGGCCCAGTGGCAGGTCCACGTCGCACGCTCTTTCGTTAGACCGTTAGCATGCCAGCCACTCCATTGCGTGCCGACACACCCGCTGGGTCGGCACTGGGTCCGTCTCGTCCTCGAACGGCTTAAACACACACTGGGTTCGCAGGAGCGGTCCTCTCGATCCCCGCACGACCCATAGTCGGTACGCACCGGATGCCGACTCGGACACCTGGAACACACGACCCGACCAGGGTTCCCGTCCCATGACGGCAAACATCGCACCCGTGGGGTCAGTCCAGGAGCCTCTGCAGTCAGCCGTCGTTGTTATCATGCTCAATTCTAACCCGCATCCATTCGAGCGACAAAAGAATCTCTGCCCTGATCTGGAGTCTGACGGTCCTGCCCGCAAATCCCCGCCATTCCCAGCCTAGCCTCCCCCCACAACTGCAAAAAAGTCGGGAAGCCATGTGGTACGAAAAGTACAAGGATGAGACCGATCTCAACGGCCGTCGGCACCTCAGTCGCCCGAAGAGAAGGACAAGGGTGGATCGCACCCAGCCGGGGACCGGAGATTGCCTGGAGCCCCAGCGATCAGGGCCTTCGGGGACCCACGTTCGGGAACCCGAAAGGTCACGGGGCGCCTGCTGATCGTAGGCGGGTCGGCTCCCAGAGTCGGGACCCCAAATCCCACATTGCGGTCCCGCCGCAAACCACAGCGGCTCCTCCCTGGCCCGAAGCAATCCGAAGCGGGACGGCCGGCATTGTCAGCCCCAACGACGTGATCATTCGTTCTGAGCCCAATCTACCCACCCAGCCCTGTCACCCGGCCTCCACCCACAGATCAAGCTGCGGTCCAACCCAGCACCGGCACCGTGCCCTTCTATATATAGCAGGCCCAAAAAGTGGCGCGCATGGACCACAGGCGCGGGTCCGCGATGGAGGCCCTACCGGCACATCGTACCCACGCCTGCAGACCAGTGTGACAGTTGATTCCGCCTCCCCTGCCTCATGCCACGGCCCCGGCACTCCGCTGATGGCCAGAGGAAATTCTCCGATCCCCATCGCGGCCCTGTCGGAGCCTCACGACGAGTCGGGCCCTTACTGGCAGGTATTATATACCAGCGCGAATGCCGCGAACGCATTGACCCTTCCTGCAAGCCATGAGGGACCCCCCCGGGCAAGCACTACCCCACAGGATCGCGCCTTACGTCGGTTTGGTCCCCACGTTGGGCCGAATGGGGCTCTGAACATACCAACGCCGTATCTCCATCGGCTGCCCCAAATCCCGTCATCCGCACCCTTCAGCCACGACTGCAAAAAAGTCGAGGGGGCGTCCTGTAGGCTCTGGATGATGGTGGGAGGACATCAGACCAAGTCCGGGCACCCATCGGAGCTGCCGCCGATCCGGAGGCAGTCGTCGATGGGCGCGTACGCGCTCGGCTCCGGCGTCGGGCTCCGGGGAGGGGAGGCCCCGACCACGCTGCCATGAACAAGCACCACGCAAGTCTCTCTGCGTCTGGTTGCGCCGACCCGCGCCCCGCCACCCAAGCATTCTGGGCCGCGATTCTCGGGTTCGTTGAGCGCTGGATCGGTGGGATGGTCTGTCGCCTGCGCAGGATCCTGACCATCCCGACCCACATCGAATGTCAGACCAGGAGCGTGCGCGAGGCAGCGGCCGAACTCGGGCTGAGCGAGATCACCGTTCGCCGTCTCGTTGCCCGAGGCCGTCTGCGTCGCCTCGCGGATATCGGATGCGTGCGGATCACGCGACGGTCCATACGAGATTACCTCGATGACGACTCGGCCTGAGACTAGCAAAATGAACGCGCACGCGCCCACATCAGATCGTTGCCCCGGACCATTCGGGTCTCCTCGCGATGACATTGTCCGTCTGACGAAGAACGACCGCATGCTGTCGCTCGAAAGCGACTGGGCAAGGTGGTGCCGGGCATGCCATGCACGCCTCCTGTTGGCGGCGAAGATCTGGAGGCATCGCGACGATCACGCACACCCAGGCGCCTGAGGGCACCGCGAAACAAAAAAGAACTTCAACATGAACCCGACCAACGACAGCGAGGCGAAGGACGAGGCGCAGGGAGCGGTCGATCTGCCGACACCGCCTCAGCGCCCCGACCCGCCCGTCAACGGCGACGGGGGCAATAGCGCGGGTGCGGGCGCAGGATCGCCCGAGGAACCCCTGACCTATCGGTGCCTCCGCGAGACTGTTGCGGCAAGCCCCTGGGCGGCGCGACGGGCCAAAGACGCGAAAAATTTTGCTGCCGCCGGGGAACGGTTCCTCGAGACGCTGGGCAGGCACTGGGACGATCCGGTCGGCGAGGAGTCCTACGACATGACCGTTTTCCGCGCCCTTCTCGACGCCCACACCGCAAGGCTCGGTCTGGTGCGGGGTTCGTCTGCCTGGCGCGCCGAACGTCACCACATCACGCGGCCGTGGAAGGAGGCGAAGAAGCATGTGGCCAGATTTCGCGCCGCGGCCAAGGGCCGGGAGTTCGCCGAGGCGCTCCGCAAGGCCTTGGACAATTGCGGTAAGTCGATCACCCAGTTTTGTGGCGAGACGGGCGTGAAATACGGCACCATCATGCCGTGGCTGAGCGGCAGGACCCATCCCGAGCGGGCCAGCATTGCCATCGTCGAGAAGATCGAGGATGCGCTGGGCCTGCCCCGCGGGGAGCTGACGCAGCACATCTGCCTCTGGCCGAATGACCGGCATTACGTGAAGTGCCGGACCCGCGTCGGCCGCCGCCAGGCCCGCCTCGCCGGGAAGAGCGCCCGCTATCGGCTGACGGACTGGGACAAGTACACGAAGCGGGGCCATGATGAGTCCGAGGGTGATCTGCTCCGGAGATGGAAAGACCCCGATCCCCTGCTCGGCGACCTGCGGGCTACGCCGACCTCCGGCTGGCGGCGCAGGGGCGGCCAGGGCGGGGCCGAGGATATCGCCATGGCCGACATAGCCGGTTACGCCGGGTTCCTGGTGAACGTCCGCGGCAAGAAGCCCGAGGACTTCAGCATGGCCAATTTGGCCGACCCTGTCGGTCTCAAGGACTATTTCGATTTCCGCGCCAGCCGCTCCGATTCCCGCCTCGATGATCCCGAGATTTGCGGTCGTGAGCAAGGAACGGGGAAGCGCACGTATAATGGGTCCGTCCTCAGGATGCTGGGTTTCGTCAAGAGCCTAGTCCGCCCTCGCACGGGGTTGCTCTGGCAGAAGGGCGAGCGGTTTCGCCCCCTTTACACGGGGGAGCTATTGACCGACCCTGACTCGCCGCCGAATCCCCTTGAGACCGACTGGCAGTGCCACTGCCGGCTGCTGCACGAGCGCCTCATTGCGGCCGAGACGCACTGGCTGCGCCATGGCCAGCTCGTATCGACGCGAGATACCGAGACCATCAACAAAATACTGGGTCAAGACGATCCGTGGGCGGTCTTGTTCCTCTGGCTGGCGAGGATTTTAATGTACACTTTCCGCCGAGCTGGAGCCGACGGAGGGTGGCCAGGGCCCACCAGTATCGCCTCGCCCTGGCGCTGGCGGTTTTTTTCGGATTCCGCCTTGGTACCCTGGTGGACATGAGGCTCTCGGACCTCGTCTGTGGGGCGCGGCGCCTGGTTCTGCCGCCCGAGCGCTTTAAGAACGAGCCTTTCGTCGTGGGCGCCTGGGAGCGGGAACTGGACCCCTGGCTCCGGTCGGAGATCTGCAACTTTATCGAGATCTGGCGCCCTCACCTGCCGGACGCCGCGGCCAGCCCGTACCTTTTCCTGCCCACCATGTGCGACGGCAAGCGGGATATCCTTGCCATCCGCATCACGCGCATGTGCACGCTGCTCGGCGAGGCGTACCTGGGGGACTTTACCATCGGGTTCTCGCTGCACTGCATCCGCCACATCATCGCCACCGCACAGGCCGTCGACGAGATCAAGAATTCGGCGGGCGACGATGCGGACCGTGGCATCGGTCTGCTGGTCGAGCAGGCCAAGAGCCGCGCAGGTCTTCTCCTGTGGGACGCACCCACCACGACCGCCAGGGCCTACATGAGAGTCCTGGCAAAGATCGTCCTCGACTACAGCGACAAGTGGATGGCCCGCGCCCGGGCCAACGCGCGCGAGCTCGCAAAGAAGACCGGCGAATGGCCCCGCCTGGCCGGCGGCGTCCTGGGCGACTGAGACGCCCCGACTCCCCCGCGACCGGTTCCCCCCGACAGGCCCCAACCGCGGACCCGGTCGCCGAACACTTTGTTGTCACTGTGATCATGGGCAACCTCATGCCGGCCATGACGATCACCACGAAATCCGCGTCGCCGGGTATGACAACCGCCACAAAATTCGTGAAAGCCGCGCCGGCCTCCATCGCCCCGCGAACATGTTTTTCCCGCGGCGCGGCGCCATAGCAGGACGTAAACTGTGGGCATGTTTCCGAAGATATTGTCGGTCGGGGACCTCCACGCAGATCGGGCGTGGTACGAGTGGCTGCGCCGCCAAGCCCCCCGGTTCGATCTCGTGTGTCTGCCCGGGGATCTCTCCGACTTTCTCGTCGGCCCAAGGCGACTGCCTGCCCAGCGACGGAGAATCCTGAATGAGCTGGCGCAGCTTGCGGCTGGTGGCACGCCCGTGGCGGTCGCCGAGGGAAACCACGACGCCGTGGATCCGGGCTGGCTGTGTCCGACGACCGGCATGGAATCGGTTCTCTGGCCCGGCGCGTCGGCGGCAATATCGGCGGGATCCCGGCGGCTCATCATCACCCTGTGCCCCGACACGCACTTCGGAGGGGATGAATCGGATCGCGCCGTGGCCCGCCTCTTCGCAAGCGGCGCCAAGATTCGCGACGAGGAAGGTCTGCCTTGGCTCGTCCTCCACCACGAACCTCCCGACGCGACCCCGATCTGTACCGACGCCATCGGCAGCGGGCAACTGGCCGGACTGGTCATGCGCCACCAGCCCAATCTCGTCATTTGCGGCCACATCCATCAGGCCCCGTTCATGCGGCCCGTGGGTAACTGGTACCACCGAATCGGGCACACGCTTCTGGTCAACACCGGCCAGATGGCCAAGCGCCGTTGGCCCTGCCACCTTCTCATCGACGGCGACTCGGTGACTTGGCGTGCGCCGGGAACCCCGAAAGAGACGGTGCGGCTGCGATGAATCCAGCTCGCACTCGGTCATTTCCTCGCGTGAGTGGTGCGCCGGACACGTCACTTCATCCGGGCTGCGGCAACAGAATCCATATGAGCCTGCGCTCGCCCCGCGCCCACCGCCTGCTACTCGGTCAAGCCGCGCACCATTGCCCGGCGGCGCAGAGAGGGGTTCCTCCCATTCATTAAGCTGGGATACCGAACGTCCCGATACGACCCCGCTCTCCGTGACAGGGCCGTACAGCAGTTCGGCGTCATGCCGCGCTGGATGGTGGCCAACGTGGAACCCAATCCCTGACCCACGGAACGGCATGACATTCGAACCTGTACGCAGGCCCCGGGGGGAATGACCGAGGCTGGGCGGCGGGGTTCTGGGCGAGTCAAGGGCTGCTGACGATCCCCTCGCAGGGGGGATCCCATTCGCGGGTAAGAGCCAAGTGCAGGCTCGGTGCGAGAAATATGGGAATTTCGAGGATCGACCCAGACAGATCGGTCGCGGCCGACGGCTCCCCATCGCGGGGAGGCACGTCATGAATTCGCCGGCGCCAATTGCGCCAGGAGTCGCCATCGACGCCCTGGCCGAATATGCCGCCGAGCCCGACGACCCGTCCCGCGAGGTGCCCGATCCCGCACGCTCCGCCCTCGACGCACAACTGCGCCTCGCCCACGCGCGCGCGGAGCGGCTGGAGGCCCTGACCAACCCCGAGACCCGCCGCCGGACCATGTGCGGCTTCACGATCGCCCGCGACAAGCTCGCCCGCCAGATCGAGGATGCCCGGCTGCGGGTCGAAAAGCTCCAGGCCAAGCGCGATGCCCTGCCCCGCCGCGTCCCCATCCAATCGGTGATGGACCAACCCGTCGTCAAGCTCGCCCCCGAACTCCAGCACCTCACCAACCTCGTCAAAATGGTCGCCTACCAGGCCGAAAGCCAGATCTTCCGCGCCCTAGCCCCGCACTACCGCCGCGCCGAAGAGGAAGGCCGCACCCTGCTCCAATCCGCTCTCAACGGCGCCGCCGACATCCATGTCACCCGCACCGAACTGCGCGTCACCCTCGCCCCCTTGAGTTCCCCCCACCGCACCCGCGCCAAGCTCTGCGAAGAACTCAACGCCTCCGTCAACCTCTTCCAGGGCTCCAACCTCCGCCTACGCCACGCCATCCACCGACCCTGAAATCCGCAAAAAGCGGACACCTCAAAACCGCCCTATGTCAGGAGTTCTGGATTCAGGGAAGGAAGGGGGGAGGAAATGGAACATCTCTTGTTCGCCGGTTCATTGGACTTGAGCAAGGCCGGGAAGGGCTCTACTAAAGAAACATCGTGTTCGATGCACCTCCTTACCCGTGCGTACAAATGTTGGCAGACGCCGACAATGAAGTGGCCACGATGGGTTGGAACCTCCTTCACGATGGCCGAATTGCTTCTGCTCGATTTGAGGAATTCGAGCACACCACGAGTGCCTTTCTGCCAGCGATTACATCTCCCTCCCTCTTGCAAGACGCAATCAATCACTATTGTGACAGTCGGGTGCATTTTTCATCCTCCCCAGACTTCCTATCCGCCCATCTCAACTTGAGCAATTTCCACGGTGAGCACGACCCCCTTCCGGCCCTGCACGGCAGCAAGCTTCTGACAAGGGTTCTCAACCTGGGTCGGCTTGGCCCAGTTTTTACAAGGGCGAAACACGACGGGGTCCTGGAATTCGCCGATTATGGGGCGTCTCCCATCGTTCAGTGGCTCGACACACGCCTGATGGATTTTGGCCTACCGTCGACGGGTCCCGACCGGGACCGGCTGCACCAAGACACCTTCCTTCTGGTGCTGCTGGATTACCTCAACACCTTCCGCAAAGCCAACCCTTTCCAGCCAGTCTGGGCAACCCTCTGGTCGGAGTTCATTGAACTCGATCACAAGTCGCCCGAACGGTGGACAGCGCTCCTTGGCGTCCGACCCAGTCCCACCCCGACTTGGCTCCTCCTGCTTCGCTATCCGGTCCGGCAGGCTGGAAAATTGGTTCGCCCCACCCAACTCGACGCCGGTTGGTACCCGGAACATTCTCCCGTCCCGCCATCCGCCCGCACTGGTCACCCCATGGAGCTTGATGCCACCCAGCCACAGCGTTTCCTCCTCCCTGAGTACATTCACCAGCAGATTGACCACTTCCCGAATCACCTGGTCGGTTGCGCGAGAGTTGGCGGCACCCCAAAGCGGGATCTTCGTCCTCCCCAGATCCGTCACTTGGGCATGCTGCGCGCACGATACGCCGATGCTGCCGCTTGGAGCCACCACAAACATCCCGCCTTCCCGTAGCCCTTATGTTGCAATCTTCAACAACTTGCACTCCCCTGGTGACGTTGTTGTCAAGCTGCGCTAAATCCTGTATTTCTACGAGCTAATAGACAGGTATGGAACCAGCACCGTCACCAGCTATCCGGAACGAGCAGACCTTCCTTGATTGGCTCAACAATACTGCTGCCACTCCGAACGAATTGCTCGAGTGGTTAAGTTACGGTTTCCGCCGCGGTCCTGAACAGCCCGAGCCGCAAGAGCAGCTTTTTGCTGCCCTGCCCCTGGGCGGCGACAATTATCCCCTCCGGTGCCGCTTGGCCGGCCATTTGGCCCAAGTCCTTTACCACTATCCGGATCTCAAAATCCCTTTCAAAAGCGCTGCCACGCTCCCGCCTTACGTCGTCGCGCGTTTGCTCTCATTCGCTGCCGTATTGAATTGCCCTCATGTCCTTGCCACCCCTCTTCTCCATGTGCGCTCCGCCCTGCTCAGCGCTAATCGACCAGTCTCGATGTCTCTCCGGGTCGCCTTGACCGAGGCGGTTATTCATAACCAAGAGCGCTCCCACGAACTTCGCGAAATTTGGTTGGCTATGACCTCCGGCCAACCCG
>JADLBR010000425.1 GCA_020847615.1 Verrucomicrobiia bacterium | reverse complement strand
GTCAGCGGTGGCGACGGGCGAGATCACGTTGCGCGTTTTGCTTGGGGGTACGGGCAAGGCGGGGGAGGCGACGGTGACGGCGCGGTTCTCTGGGGAGGGCGTGGAGGGGGCCAAGGCGCTGAGTGCGGACGTGAAGGTGTCTTCGGAAGATGGGTCGTGGCTGACCTGCGCGTGGAAGTGGCCTGGGGCACCGGCGTGGGACGCGGGGGCGCCGAAGCTGCTCGCGCTGAAAGTCGGGATCGAGGGAGCCGGGATGCGGGACGAGTGGGCCGGGGCGTTTGGATTCCGCGAGATGATACCGGATGGGCGGGGCCTGCGGCTAAACGGGGCGCGGATCCGACTGGTGCCGGTGCCATCGCCGGGCGGGGGGACTCAGGACGCGCTGGAGGCAGAACTGAAGCGGTTGGCGGGCGCGGGGTTCAATGCGGTGGTGTGCGATGCGGCGGAGTGGGGTCCTGGGGCGGGGGCGCCGGATGCGGCGTGGCTCTGCGAGGCGGCGGCCCAGGCCGGGATGCTGGTGGTGGCGCCGTTGCCGGGGTTATCGCGGGCGCTGGACCGCTGGGGCGAGACCGGGGCCGATGCGGCTTGGAGGCAGCAGGTTGCGCGGGAAGTGGGGCGGCTCGGGGCGTGGCCTTCGGTGGTCGGATGGTCGATGGACGACGGGGGGCTGGCGTTCTCAAGCGCTGGGCACCCTGCGCGGCTGGGGGTGCGGTCGTGGCCATCGTCGGAGCGGTGGCGCGATAGGGCGCGGCTGGCGGGATTCGCGCTGGAGGCGGTGCGGCGGGTTGATCCCTCGAGGCCAGTGGTCGTGTGCGGGGGTGGGCCGCTGGGCGACATCGACGCACCGAGGGCCCTGGCGGGTTGGGCGCCGATTCAGGAGGTGGCGGACTGGCCTTCGCACTGGGCGGAATCGGGCGAGATGCCCTTCGTGGCATTGGATTGCTGGGCTCCCGCGGGCGCCGGGTTGTTCGCGGCGGGGCGGGAGTGGCTGGGTCCGCTGGTGACTGAACGGGCGGCGGCGGAGGTGGGGCCCGCGGCGTACGCCCGCGAGGATCCGGCTTCGAGGAAGGCGCTCGCGGAGGGGCCGTTGGCTTGGGGGCAAGGCGTGGTGAGTGCTTCCCTGGTGCAGGAGACTGGATCGCGGTTTTTGAGGCGGGTGCTGCGGTCGTGGCGGGGCTGGGGTGTGGCGTCGCTTCCGGTCGCGCCGCCGGCGGCACTGCGGGCGCTGGCATCCCCTGGTGCGGCGGCCCAGGCGGGTGTTGCGCCCGGGACGCGGGGCTGGGCCGCCGGGGCCCAAGGGGCTGCCTCCGGGGAGTGGCCGTGGCCCATGGACGCGGCATCGGGGGGTCCGACGCTGGGCTGGATCGCGGGCCCGCCCGAGAATTTCTCGTCGCAGGATCACCATTTCGCGTCTGGCGCGCGGGTGGAGAAAGCGATCTTGCTGGTGAACGACGGGCGGGCGGAGGCCGCCTATTCGGTGCGGTGGCACGCGGATGTTGCGGCGGCAGAGGTGGGGCTTGGGGAGTACAAGGGGCATCTTGCCGCGGGGCAGGTGCGGTTCCTGCCCGTGGAGTTCGCGTGTCCGGTGGTCAACATGAGGGCCGATGGGAAGATCCGCCTTGAGGGGGAGTTCGGCGGGAAGGCGGTGGAGGATGAATTTGCCATACGGGTTTATCCGGCGGCGGCGGGCGCGGAGGCGGGGCGCGTGGTGCACGTCTTTGATCCGACCGGCGAGAGCTCGAGGGTGCTGCGCGCTGTGGGCTTCAGGGTGCAGGCGTGGGATGGGAAGGGCGAGGCCGGAAGGGTTCTGGTCATCGGACGGGGCGCGCTTTCGGCGGGTCCCTGGGCGCCTGGGTCCTTCGAGCAATTTGCGGCGGATGGGGGGCGGGTGCTGGTATTGGCGCAGGAGCGGGACTGGATGCGGACGGGGACGGCATTTCGCCCGAACCCGCGCGCCGAGAGGGCGTGCTGGGATGTGGAGACGCAGAGGTCGCACCCGCTGGTGAGGGGCCTGGATGCGGTGGACCTGCGGGAGTGGAGCGGCGGGCACGGGCCGAGGCCCGGGGTGCCCGCGCCCGATCCGGGGGCGGCGCTGGCGGTGGGTGCCCTATACCCGCCCCCGTGGGGCGAGCGCGGTGTCGTGTCGATGGCCGCCCCGGAAAAACCGCACTTCGGGGGCTGGCGACCCATCATCGAGTGCGGCTTGGATTTGAGTTATTCGCCGCTGATGGAACTGGAGCACGGGCGGGGGGTGATCCTGTGGTGTTCGATGGAGGTGGATTCTCGGGCTGAGGTCGATCCGGTCGCGCGGGATCTCCTGATGCGCCTGTTGGGCTATCTCGAGGGATTCCGCCCGGCACCGGAGCGCGGGCCGACCTATTATACGGGTGGCGAGACGTGGCGGGCGCGGTTCGAGGCGATGGGATTGGATTTCCAGCCGGTGCAGGCGATGCCCAAGGTGCCGGGGCTCTTGGTCGTCGCGGACGACAGCCCGATCGTGGATCGGTTGATCGAAGAGCATCTGGACCGCGGCGGTTCGGCCCTGTTCTTGCCGCGGGATGCCGGGCAACTGCCGATGGGATTCGTGGGGAAGCCGGGGGCGCTCTACGGCCGGGGCGGGTCGCTGCCGCCGTGGCCGGAATGCCGCGGGCTATCGCTGTCGGACGTGAGGACGCGATGCGACATCCGGGCGCCGCTGATCGCGTCGGGTCCAGGTGAGATCGCGGTGGGTGGCCTTCTGGCACGGGTCCAGCGCGGCCCGGGCACGGCGATCCTGGTGCAGGTGGGGCCAGATCAGATCGCCGCCGCGAACGTGGCGGCCCTGGCCCTGAGTGAATGCCGGAACCTCGGGATGATATCGCGGCTGCTGGCGAACATGGGCGCGACGTTTTCCACGGATCGCCGGGCCTTCATGCCGGGGGCGGATCCATTCCTGCCGATCCCGTTGGCGGGGGACTGGCTGGTCCGGGTGGAACCGGGCGAGCCGCGGGAATCGCCGGACGGCAGCTACGG
>JADLBR010000424.1 GCA_020847615.1 Verrucomicrobiia bacterium | reverse complement strand
TGACCGCCGCCGCCTACGCGCCCCAGATAGAGCCTGGCGGCGTCCGCAGGCTCGCCGTCGTCCCCGATACCGGCTTCGATCCCGAGGCCTTCTACCTCCACGAGAATATCGGCGAGCTGATCTGGGGCGACATGGAATTCGTCGGATCGCGCCCCGACATCGACGACATCGTCCGCCGCGCCCAGCAGAACGAACTGGCCGACCCGAACGCCCCGAAAGTCCCCCGCCAGTCCAGCGCCAAGTCGTACTTCGCGAAGATAGTCACCCGAGAGGCGACCAAGATCATCAACCTCCCCGTCATGTCCAACAGCGAGTCCACCGGCCTCCACGGGTGCATCGCCAGCCTCGCCCTCGACAGCGTCGACAACAACCGCCGTTTCGAGTTCGAGCCCCTGTGGGGCGACCCGCCCCTCGCCGAGATCCTGGCCGAGGAACCCCTCCGCAAGAAGACGGTCCTTCATATCATGGATGCCATGCTCGCCCAATACGCCGGGGGGCCATCCCTCGCCATCAATTACTGTCACCAGCAGGGCTCCCTCTTCATCTCGACCGACCCCGTCGCGATCGACGCCACGGCCGCCGCCATCATCGAGAAGCTGCGCGCCACACGCCGCCTTCCGGAGGCCGCCCCGTTTCTCGGCCACATCCGTTCCGCCGCCCGCCTCGGCCTGGGCGTCGCCGATCCCGCGCGCATCCGCGTCGAGACCATTCACCTCCCGCCAGAGCCAGGCACTTTCCAAACCCCCGATCCCCGTTAGCCTATATCCGCGATGGTCCAATATCTCGATCTCTTGCGCCTGACCCTCGAAAAGGGTCGCTTTCGACCCGACCGCACCGGCACCGGGACCTACTCCATCTTTGGCGCCCAGGCGCGCTACCCCCTCGCCGACTCGTTCCCCCTGCTCACCACGAAGAAACTCCACCTCAGGTCCATCATCCACGAGCTGCTCTGGTTCCTCAAGGGCGACACCAACGTCCGCTACCTGCACGACAACGGCGTGACCATCTGGGACGAGTGGGCCGATGCCAATGGCGACCTCGGGCGCGTCTACGGCGCCCAGTGGCGCGACTGGCGCGGCCCCGGCGGCGAGCGCATCGACCAGATCGCCCGGCTCGTCGACGGCCTCCGCAGCGACCCCGCCAGCCGCCGCCATATCGTCACGGCGTGGAACCCCGCGGAACTCGGCCAGATGGCCCTGCCCCCCTGCCACTGCATGTGCCAGTTCTATGTCTGCGACGGCCAGCTCAGTTGCCAGCTCTACCAGCGAAGCGCCGACATCTTCCTCGGGGTCCCATTCAACATCGCCTCATACTCCCTCCTGACACTGATGATCGCCCAGGTCTGCGCACTCCGCCCCGGCGATTTCATTCACACCTTTGGAGACCTCCACCTCTACGCAAACCACCTTGACCAAGCCCGTCTCCAGCTCTCCCGCGAGCCCCGCCCCCTGCCGCAGATGCGCCTCAATCCCGCCGTCTCCCGCCTCGAGGACTTTCGCTACGAGGATTTCGAACTGGTGGTCTACGACCCGCATCCGGCGATCAAGGCCCCGATCGCCATATGAGGCCGTGGATCGCCGTCGCGGCCATGTCGGAGAACCGCGCGATCGGTCGCGCTGGCGCCATCCCCTGGCATCTCCCAGAGGATTTCCGCTGGTTCAAGCGCCTCACCATGGGCCACACGCTCGTCATGGGCCGAAAGACCTTTGATTCCATCGGGCGGCCCTTGCCCGGTCGGCAGACAATCGTGCTCTCTCGCGCCGCGGCTGGCATCCCGGGCACCGACATCGCCCGCGACCCCGATGAGATCGGACGCATCGCCACCGGCGACAAGATCTTCATCTGCGGCGGCGAAGAGATCTACCGCCTCCTGATCCCCCGTTGCTCGGAGGTGTTCCTGACCCTCGTCAAGCGCACCGTCGATGGCGACCGCTTCCTGCCGGCTTTTGAGAATGACTTCGCGCCGCCCGATGTCTTGCAGGACAACCCGGAATTCCGGATATTGCACTACCGCCGCCGCCCCGCCCCAGGCGCGCGGGGGTGCCGATAGAAAGATTTGTCCCGCGCCGGAAATCGAGGAAAAGTCTACTGCAGTGTCTCAGATGAATCTGAACGGCGCGCTCCAGTTTCCGTTTGGGAGGCGCGCCGGCCCCGGCGTCCGCGTCCCACCTGCGTGCCTGACGCCTTGGCCACCCGACCCGCGAGGCCGCGGGCCCTCCCGGCGAGCGTGTCACACTCAAACGAAACACCCTTGAGCCCGCAAATTTCGCGCATGCGCGTAAACTATCCGGGCCAGGCCGATGGTTCGCCGGGCGATTCGGCCTTCAACTGGCCCACAGGCCCCTCAGAATATTTCTGGAATCTCGAATCGGCCGCTGGAAGCGATGACCCGATACGATAGGGGCGGCGTGGGCCGTTCCACCAACTTCACCCGCCCCCCGGCGCACTCCACCAGCAGCACGCCGCCCGCCAGGTCCCAGAGCCGGGTCCCCTCTTCGAGGTAGGCATCCAGCCGACCGCACGCGACATAGGCCAGGTCCAGGGCCGCGCACCCGTTCATCCGCACCTTCCGCGCGTTGATCCCAAAATACCGTACCCGCTCGATCCCCGCCTCCACCAGTTCCTTCGCCTTCGCGAACCCCGTGGCCACGAGCGCGTCTTTGAGCTCCAACCTTCGGCTCACGCACACCTCGCGGCCATTGAGGCGGGTCCTCGACCCTCGCTGGGCCGTGAACAGCTCGTCGCGTATCGGGTCATAGGTGACGGCCAACACCGTCTCCTTCCGCCGCTGCAGCGCGATCGCCACACAGAAATGCGGGATCCCATAGTACAGGTTCACGGTGCCGTCGACCGGATCCACCACCCACTGCCACTCGGTCGCCCCGTGCGGCGCACCGCCCTCCTCCTCGCCCAGGACGCTGATCTCCGGAAAGCGCTCCATCAACATTCCCGTGATCAGCCGCTGGCATTCCGAGTCCAGTGCCAGCTTCACGTCGTGATCGTGCAACTCACTGACCTCCAGCTCGCCCCCCCACGGCCTTCCGCTGCCGGGCGCCCGCCGCCCTCGCCGCGTCAACGGCCGCGGCCAGCAGCGCCGCGCCATCCGGTTCGCTCACAGACCCCCCTGCTCCCGCACCGCGGACATCGGGATATACCCGCGGGCCCCGCCCACCATCTCCACGTACAGGGAGCCCCCGGCCTGCGAAAGTACCTTCACGCGGGTGCCGCTCGACACCGTGCGCGTCGGCGGCCCCCCCTGATACGGGCCATTCTCGTACATGGGGACATCGCCCTCCACGATCTTGTCAAAACCCCCGCTGTCCCCCGCCTCCATCGAGGCGCACCCGCCCAGCAGCGCCAGCCCGCCCGCCAGGAGCAATCCCCTCACAGCCTTCACCGCATCTCGCTCGTATCGCATGGTCTCGCATCCTAACGACAGGCCCGCCTTTGAAAAGCCGGCTGGCTACACGAACTCCAGGTGCCTTGGCGCAGGCACGAGCCCGGCCTTCGCCCCCCGCGAAAGGAACTCCTGGACCGCCCGCCGCCCCCTGTCCCCGTAGTCCAACGTCAGCTCGTTCACGTACATGCCCACGAACCGACCCAGCGCCTCACCCTCCAGGCCGCGCCCGAGCGCCCGCGCGTGCGCCAGCCCGTCCGCCCGATGCTCCAACCCATAACGGATGCTCTCCCGCAGGATCCGCGACACGTCGCGGATCACCTCCGCGCCCAGGTCCCTCCGGATCGCGTTCCCCCCAAGGGGCAGCGGCAGCCCGCCCGTCTCATCGTGCCACCACTTCCCGAGATCCACGCTAAGCTCGAAACCCTCGCCCCCATAGGTCAGTTGCCCCTCGTGAATGATCAGCCCCGCCTCGGCCCGCCCGTCGCGAACGTAGGCGAAGATCTCGTCGAACGGCACCACCGCGTAGTCGAACGCATCGCCGCCCCGCCCGCCAAGATAGAGTTGCAGCGCCAGGAACGCACTCGTCAGCTCGCCCGGCACGGCGATCTTCACCCCTTTCAACTCCTCGCGCCCAAAACGGCGCCTCCCGATCACGATCGGACCGTAGTTATCGCCCATGCTCGCCCCGCTGGACAGCAGGGCATAGCGGTCCGCGAGGTACGCGTAGGCGTGGATCGACACCGCCGTCACGTCCAGTTCGCCCCGGAGCGCCCGCTCGTTGAGCGTCTGGATGTCCTGGAGAATGTGCTCAAACTCGTACCTCCCCGAATCGATCAGCCCCTCCGCCAAGGCGTAGAACATGAATGCGTCGTCCGCATCCGGCGAGTGCGCCAGTTTCAATTTCATCGGCCGACCCTAGCAGCCCGCCCGTGTTTGCCAAACCCCGCGACGCGCCGATCCTAAAAAATCTTGCATTCCATGATGGCGTGGCAAACTGACCCGACCGTGCGACGAGGCACCCCCAGACCCATGTTCGCGGACCCGCGGATGACGCCCGCCTGCATCATCGCCGTCCTCTTCCTCACGGCGGTCCCTCCAGCCCCGGCCGCACTCAACGATTCGCTCAAACCCACCTTCGCCAGCGCCCGAACCTCCCCGTGGCTCCGCGCCCGCTCCAGCAGCCGCGAGGCCCGCCTTGCGCGCATCCTGCAGAAGAAGGAGTCCCGCATACCGGGGCCCATCACGCTCGCCGCCCCCATCGAGGGAAGGATCGCCGCCAGCGGCATCGCCAGCGGCCTGACCAACGCGCAGGTCTACCTCGTGCGCCCGCTGGCGCCCGACGCCAAGAAACGCCTCGAGGAAGGCGCCAGGATCTTCGCCTCCCTCAAGGCCAAGCCCGGCCTGGACCCCAACAAGACCGTCATCGCCCCAGCGAACGCCATCACCCTCCAGAAGGCCCTCGCAGATATCAAGGCCGCCATGCCCAAGCCCGCCGTTCGCGAGATGCAGGTCGCCCAAGTCGGCACGCTCAAGATGGCCCCCAGCGGCCCGCTGGTCACCAAATACTCCCAGCGCTTTCTCACCATGGAACCCGCCCTCATCCGCAGGGACCTCCGCTCCATCACCGACCTCCTCCGCGACGACATGATGGAACAGGAGAAAATCCTCGGCGTCGGCTACCTCGGCAGCATCCAGGAGATCAACTTCTTCGGCCTCGTCCGCGAGTCCGGCGGCGTCGATGTCGCACAGGCCCGGAGAATCGCCCAGGCCGCCGTCGACCAATTCTGGCTCACCGAGCTCTGCGACTATATCGCAAAATCGGACCAGAAGGCCGCCCAGATCCCCCTCAAGAGCAACGGCCAACTGTCGCCCGAAGAGGCGTGGAACGCCTTCTACCTCGCCCAATTCAACGACCTCGATTTCGACATCCAGCTCAGGGTCCTCGACATGACGACGCCCGGCCCCAAAGGGGAATTCCGCCTCTGGGGTGATGGCGAGATCGTCGTCGGCCTCAGCGCATTCCGAGAACTCGTCTACATCCCGGAGGGCCCAGGCCCCTCCCCCATCCAGATCACCCGACTGAACAACGGCAACGTCAAGGAGAGAAAATGAATCCCCGGCACCTGACCATTCTGGCGATGGCCCTCGCGCTCGCCACCCCACTGGCCTCGCACGCGCGCGTCGGCGAACGCCGGACCGATATCGAGCGCCGCCTCATGGACAAGAAGACCGCCATCACCTATGGCAACGATCGCGTCGAGGGCAAGCTCACCGACAAGACCGTCCCCTACCGCCACCTCGCCCTCGCCGAGGTCTTCCCGCCCGAGTGCCAGCACGCCTTCTATTTCAAGAAGGTCCTCGACGAGAAAGTCACCCCCCAGGACATCGAGAAACTCCCCGCCGACAAGGCCCACCAGCGCGAGACCTACCCCGATGGCTGGGACTTCCACATCTCCTTCCTCAGGGACGTCTCCGTGATGGAATGCTATCGCCTCAACCACGAGCGCCTCAACGAATTCCAGATCAACGGATTGCTGGAACTCAACAAGGGCACCTCGAAATGGAAAGAGCTGCTCGATTCCGATACCGCCGAACCCTCCGTCTTCGGCTATGACTACGTCAGCGAGGACGGGAAACTCCGCGCCAAGCTCTACAGCAACATGCTCATCGTCTTCACAGCCGAACTGGACAAGACGATGATGAAGACGGTCGAGTCCAAGGTCGCCGAACAGCTCCAGGGATTCTAGGAGACTGTCGGACTTTGTCCGTCGGCCTCCACTGGCAACATCCCCATGTTCCTGGGCGCGTGGTGCCGCCCTGATGCGGCATAGCCATGGCCCGCTGATTCCGGGTCTGTTGCGGCATCGATTGGAGTGTCTCGGACGCAGAAGTCTCAGATCCGATCCCATGCCCCGCGCGCGACGCACCGCGCCGCAAATGTAGCCGAAGCCGTCAGGCTTTGGCGGCCAAACGCTGACGCGTTCGGCTGCGGGGAGGGCCGCGGCAATTCTCGAGCTAGACGAGTGCCAGCGCCCCCGTCGAGTCCCCGAAACGCTCCACCGGCACCCCCATCCTCGCGAGCATCGACACGTACAGATTGGTCATCGGGATCTTCTGCCCCACCTCGACGTGCCGCCCGGGCCGCAGGGCCCCGCCCCCGCGCCCCGCCAGGATCACCGGCAGATTGTCGTGCGCGTGCCGGTTGCCATCCGACAGGCCGCTGCAATAGACGATCATCGAGTTATCCAGCACCGACCGGCCGTCCC
>JADLBR010000423.1 GCA_020847615.1 Verrucomicrobiia bacterium | reverse complement strand
GGGGCCAGCTCATCGATCGCTGGGGGACCCCCTACTTCTTCCACGCGCTCTCCGCAAACCAAATGGAGATCCGCTCCGCCGGAGCCGACCGCACGATGTGGACGCCGGACGATGTCGTGGGGGATGGAGAGTGACCCTTTGGGCGGCGGCCGACGCCGCGGATGACCCCAGGCCAAACTGGCTCGGGCGCATCACCTCCGGCTTTGACATTCGGCCTTCTCCCTTTGACCTTCTCCCCATGGCCCGCCACCTCAAACCCCCGTTCGTCGGCCTCGCGCTCGTGGGCCTCGCCGCGTGGCTGCACCTCGGCCCCGCGTCCGGATGGGGCGCACCCCTCAGGTGCCTGCCCTGCGCCATCGCCCTGGCCGCGATGGGCATTTTCACCCTGGCGTGGTGCTTCGCACATTTCCTGGGGCAACGGACCCCGCCGTGGCCGGGGAGCCGACCCAGGGCCCTCGTCACGGCCGGACCCTACCGTCTCTCCCGAAACCCGATGTACGTGGCCGCCACCGCCCTCCTCGGGGCGCTCGCGTTCGCCGTCGGTTCCTTGCCCTTCCTCATTCCGCCCATCGTTTTCTTTTTCGTGATGGATCGCCTCTACATACCCCACGAGGAATACTGGCTGACCGAGCACCTCGGCCAGGACTACGAGAATTATCGCCGACGGGTCAGGCGCTGGTTCTGATGCCGGGTCGCCGGCCTATCGCCCCCACCGCTCGACCGCTTTGCTCCCGGGGACCGGCCGGAACATGTCCGCCTCCCCAAGGCCCAGCTGCTTGGCCGTCGCGATGGAATGCTCGATCTTGCCCATCTCCGGATACCGCCCGTTGGATCCAAGGGTGAATTTGGCGCCCGCCGCCTTCGCCATCTCCAGGAACGGCATCCTCGGCAGCTTGAGCTTCGCGCTGATCTCGACCGCCGCGCCGCGCGCCACGCACGCCCCGATGACCTTGCGCATCCGCGCCGGCGTCCACAGGGCGTCGTAGTCCGCCATGAGTTCCTGCGGCAGCCACGTGATGTTCGCGAAGATGTCGATCGGGCATGTGTCCAGCAGATGGACGTGCCAATCGACGTACCGGTCCATGAACGACTGCGCCTCGCCGATGTGCGCGCCCTTCTCCCAGAGCTTCTGGCGCTTGCCGTCGGGCCCGGGCATCGTCATCGCGTCCGTCAAAATGTAATCCAGCCCCGCGAGCGCCTCGCGCGAGAAACAGCCCGGCCAATCGTCGTACTCGGCCTGCACGCCCTTGAAGACGGGTTTTCCCTCAAGCATCGCGATGTATGCCCGCAACTCCGCGTCGTTGCTCAGGACGACGGGATAGACGTTCTCCCTGGTGCCCGCGTGCTCCACGATCCCGAACTTCACGCCGCGCTCGCGGGAAAGCGGCAGCACCGCATCGATGGTGCTGTTGTCGAGATGCACGTGGAAATCAACGGGCGGTTGCCCGGATGCCTCCGCCAACGCGCGCCCGCGAGACACGGCGACCGCGGCGCCGACGCCCATGGCGCGAGAGAGAAATTGTCGGCGGGACAGCGCGAGGCCAGAGTCGATCATGCCGTGAGGCTAGCCGAATCCAGCAAGCGACTCAAGCTCACCGGGGCGCGGCACCGGGATATTCCGTCTCCCGCGAATCTCGAAATTGACACGGGGGTGCCGAAGGTGTTGAAGATGTCGCGCTCACGGACCCTTGCCCAAATCATCATGCGCTTTGGCTGTCTCATATTCGCCCTGCCTCTCCTGCCCATCACGCCGGGGGCCGCGTCCTCAACCCTGACCGATCCGGGCCCCAGGATCGATGTCTTGGCGCCCGGTTTCCGGGCGACGATCGCGCGCGGCGGCATCGTCGAATTGCGCGACGCCAGGGGCACGGTCTTGGCCCGAGACGGTGGCACGGATTCGGCGGCCAGGGTCCATTGGATCGGCACCGAGGCCGCGGTGGCCGGTGGTCCCGACCGCGTTTCGATATCGTCGGGACAACGGGCACAGGTGACCTACGATTCCCCCCCGGGCGCCGGTGGCCATCGCATCCACCAGACGTGCGCGGTCGACGCGGCCAGCGGGGACCTCGTCATCGAACAGAGCGCGCGGCCGCCCGGGTCGGGCGCCAAGCCCGGGACATGGGGCGTCTCGTGGGCCATTGGCGAGATACCCGAGGAATTCTCGATCATCGTACCCAGCCGCTCCGGCATCCGCCTCGATGCGGATGCGCCCGGCGACAGGCACGTGTTCGACTACCCTATGGGCTGGGAGGCGCAACTCGTCATCGTCGAGGGCAAGGGACGCGGTTTCTACGTGTTCGCCGATGACCCGGCCTCCCGATACAAGCGCCTCACGGTCACCCGATCCAGCGGGGGCTGGCTCCTCCAGTTCGCCACGATCAACGACGCGCCCTTCGACAAATTGACGGAGTGCCAATCCGTCCGCTGGCGCCTGAACGGCTACGAGGGCGACTGGCGGGCGCCGGCCCGCCGCTACCGCGACTGGATGCGCGAGAATTTCAAGCCCGAGACCCTCGCGGACCGGCGACCCGCATGGGCGAAGGACATCCGCGCCTGCGTGATCACGGGCCTGTCCATCCCCCTCATCGAGGAACTGGCCAAACGCCTCGACCCCAGGCAGACACTGCTCTACGTCCCCGACTGGCGCGGCGCGGGCTACGACCGCAACTACCCCGACTACACCGCGCCGCGGGATGCCTTCGGGCCCTTCCTCGACCGGGCGCACGAACTCGGTTTCCGGGTCATGCCGCACGTCAACTACTTCGGCGTCGATCCCCTCAACCCCGAGTACGCGGCCTTCCAGTCGTTCCATGTCCGCAGCCCCTGGGGGAAACACGACCACGAGTGGTGGAACTGGGACCGGACCGACCCCCCCATCAAATTCGCCTATATCAACCCGGCATCCGCGAAGTGGCGCACGCGCTTTGTCGGCGCGATGGCCGAGCTGTGCCGTCGATTCCCGATCGACGCGCTGCACCTGGACCAGACGCTCTGCATCTATAACGACCACAACGGGCGCATCGATGGCATGACGATGATCGAGGGAAACATCGCGCTCCACCGCGAACTCCGCAGCGCGCTGCCCGATGTCGCGATCTCCGGCGAGGGCCTCAACGAGGTCACCTGCCGCCACGAGTCTTTCGCCCAGCGCCACGTCTGGGGCTTGAACCACGCCGAGGGCACATGGAACGAGGCCTGGCTCGCGCGCGCCCACCCCATCGCCTCGTACCTGTTCCTCCCCCACACCACCATCTACGGCTACCTCGGCATGGCGGCGCCCGAGGCGGACCAGCTCTACGCGGCATGGAACGCGGCCTACGAACACTTCGGCGTCATCCCCACGCTCAGGACCGGCGTCGATAAGTTGAAACATCCATCGGGCTTCCTTCGGCAGTTCTTCGACGAGGCCGCATTTTGGCAGAGCGCCCGACCCGCGCCCGACCCCGATGGCCCGTGGGCGGATGACGTGGCGTTTCCCTTCAGGACAGCGGACGGCGGACGTGCGGCGCGCACCATCGACGGGCGCCTGATGGGGGGCGAACGCATCATCAGCCAAACCCTCTCCGGCCTAAACCGCGCCGACACCACCGCCTCTGTGCCCGGCTGGCCGGTCTTCGACTCCCGCGGCCTCATGGGCCTCGATCCGGGGATGCGCTATCCCGCGCTCCCGGGACCGCGCGACTTCACGGGGCCCCGCGTGAGTGTATTTCCCGAGGGCCTGATCGCGGAGGGCGCCCTGTTCGCGCCCGAGATCGCGATTGTCCGCACGCGCGCCGTGAGCCGCGTCCTGCTGGATGCCGTGGCGGCCCTCCGCGCGTCGGGGCGCGGAGCCCGTTGGCCGGACGGAAGCACGACGCCGCTCTCGTCCGACAATGGGGGCACCTTCGCCCCCGAGAACGACCGCATCGCGGCACACCCGCCCTACAAAGGTTGCCCGCCGGGCGGCGAGAGTTTCGCCCGATTCCGTCTGTCCCTGCCCGCGGGCGGCAAGATCCATTTCACCAGCCGGGTCGTCCTCGGAGAAGGGGCCGCGGGCGAGGGCCGCTCGGATGGCGTGCGGTTCCGCGTGAGGGCCATGGCCGATGGGAAGGAGCTTGCCGCAGAGCGACTGCAGGCGTCGGAGGAGCCCTCGGCGCTGGACCTCGACCTGTCATCATTCGGGGGAAAGGCCGTGGAGCTGGAGCTGGCCGTCGGCTCGGGACCCCGCAACCACGCGAGCTTCGATTGGGCCCGCTGGATCGACCCGCGCATCCATTCGGAGACATCGCCGCGGGGGGAACTCGCGATCACGCCCGCCGAGGGCTGGGCGCTCGCCATCGATTCGCGGGGTGATGCGCCCATCGAGCGTCGCGGCGAATCCCTCAGGATCGGCGCCCACCTCCCGGGATCGGTCTTCGTCTTCAAATCCGCGCCCCAGGCCCCACCGCTGCCGGCGGACCTCCTAACCCTCCGCCGCCATGTGGTCACCGGCACCCGCGGGGCGCCGATCACCGGCGCGGCGTCGCGCGACGTCCCGGTCGGACCCCGCGCCTGCCGCGGCATCACCCGGAGATCCCTCTTCGCGCACCCTCCCCCCAACGGCATCACCGCCGTGCATATCCCGGTCCTGCTGCCCCGGAATGCCGCGCGCTTCCACTCCGGCATCGGCCTCGCCGACGGATCGAAATCCCAGGGTGTCATCTTCGTCGTGGAGATCAACGGTTGCGAGATCGCGCGCCGGCGGATGATGCCCGGCCCCTGGCAGGACATCGGCGCCGACCTCTCGCGGTGGGCCGGCAAGCCCGCCGTCCTATCCCTTATCACCGACTCCGACGGTGGCTACGAGTTCGATTGGGCGCTCTGGGGCGAGCCCAGGATCACGGCGACTCAGAAATAGCGAGGGCCGTAGCCGAGCCGGTAACGGCTTGGCCGACGCGGCCAAACGCTCACGCGTTCGGCTACACCCCCTTGTCGCATGCCCCGGAAGCCGCACCGCGCGTGTTCCGCACGGTCCGCGGTTTGACGGCGCCGCCGCCTTATGATGCCTGCAGCGCGGCACGAATCATCTTCATTCTTTCTTCTGTGCCTGCCTCGCCGTCTCGCGCGCGACGACCTGCGCCTCAAAGAACGCGCCGCGCCCCGTCTCGCGCGGATCGCCCGTCTTCTGCTGCCAGGCGGTCAGCCGCGCCGACAGCTCCGCCCGGATGGCCTCGCACTCGGCGCGTCCGGCGAGGTTCGTCAACTGGCACGGATCGGCATTCACGTCGTACAGCTCTTCCCTTGGGCGCGGGCCGTTGCAGAGGGCGAAATAGGGCTTGATCGCCGGATGTTCCGGAAACATCCGCAGCAGGGCGCCGTAATCCCGCTGCGCCGCATGCC
>JADLBR010000422.1 GCA_020847615.1 Verrucomicrobiia bacterium | reverse complement strand
TCGGGCGAAACACCAGCATCGCGAGGCCCGCCAGGATCGCCAGGCCGAACAGCCAGCCGGACGCCGTGCCGCCCGGCATCCCCAGGAACTGGGCCGGGGGTTGCTTGGAGAGGCCGCCGAAGTAGGCCAGCACCGAGGCGGAGACCAGGGTGACGCCGGCCACGAAACTCCAGAAGATCTCCCGCCGGACCCACCAGACGCCCAGGAAGAACGCGGGGAAGATGAAGAGCAGTGTGTGGTGGTTGGAGAGGCCCAGCGCGAGCAGGAAGGCGGTGGCGGCCAGCCAGAACAGCTTGCCGGGGTGCAGCATCCACCAGTAGAAGGACCACACCGTCAGCACCAGGAAGAGGGCGTTGAGGGTGTACACCTCGGCGATGACCGACTGGCTCCACATCACGTCGCTGAACGCCAGCGAGAGCGATCCGACGGCGGCGCCCACCGGGGCCAGGCGGTCGATGGCCGCGGACGACGCGCCGCGTATGCCGCGCATCAGCCATCGCGACGAGTGGATCATCAGGAGGCAGAAGATGCCGATGGAGAGTCCCCCGCAGACGGCGGAAACGAGGTTGACCCGCCAGGCGACATTGCCGAAGGGGATGAGCGTGGCAAACAGCCACGAGAGCAGCGACCACGAGGGGTAGCCCGGGGGGTGGGGCACCCCGAAGTGCATCGCCGCGGTGATGAACTCGCCCGAATCCTCCAGGGTCACGTTCGGGGCGAGCGTGTACACGTAGACCGCGAAGGCGATGAGCCCGCAGGCCGCGGCCACCCACCGGTCCGTGCGTGAAATCGGCGGCACCTCGGGCTCCGGACGCGGTTCGGGGGCAGCGGTTTTCGGTTTCTGGACGGCGGTCTCCGCCTGCGCCGCTTGCGGTGTCGCCGCCTCACCCCCGGGCGCCGATGCGCCCCTGGGGCTTTCCGTGGGCCGGTCGTCCGCGCCGCGCCTGTCCCTCCGCTTTCGCCGGTCTCGCATCGGGAGGGCACTACCAGTTCCGCCGAAGGATTCAATCCCGAATCGCCGGACATCGGGCGCATGCGCCAAGTCAAACGACACGTGGGAGGGCCCGCGGCCCCGCGGGCCGGGCCGGCGAACATGCGGGTGGGACGCGGACGCCGAGGCCGGCGTCCCTCCCGCCGGCAGGCTATCGCGGCCGACTTCCCATCGTCTTGCCCATGAGCCTCAGCAGCCCCAGGCGCATGACTTGCCAGATCGCCTCGCGCGTGATGGCCATCGACATCTTCGAGGTCCCGGCGGCCCGGTCGGCAAAGATGATCGGGACCTCCCGGATCGTGAAACCGCTTCGCCACGCCCAGAACGTCATCTCGATCTGGAAAGCGTACCCATTGGACTGGATCGCCGACAGGTCGATCGACTCCAGGACCCGGCGGCGGAAACACTTGAAGCCGCCGGTGGGATCGGTGACCGGCATGCCGGTCAGCAGTTGCACGTAATGGGCCGCCCCGAGGCTCAGGAAGAGCCGCGAGATGGGCCAGTTCAGGACCCGCACGCCCCCGACGTATCGCGAGCCGAGCACCAGGTCCGCGCCCTCGCGGGCCCTGGCGAGGAAATTTGGGATCTCGGCGGGATCGTGCGAGAAGTCCGCGTCCATCTCGAAGATGAGATCGTATCCGCGCGCGATGGCCCAGCGGAAGCCGGCGATATAGGCGCTGCCGAGGCCCATCTTGCCGGGGCGCTCAACCAGGAACACGGATGCGCCGAATCGGCGGTCCGATTTCACGAGGTCCGCGGTCCCGTCGGGCGACGCGTCGTCGATGACCAGCACGTGGGCCCCGGGGCACCGCCCCAGCACCGCGTCGATAAAACGGATGATGTTGGTGGCTTCCACATAGGTGGGGACCACGACCAGCACCCGCTCACGTGATTCCAGATCCATACGTCACCCCTAAGGCCCGGTAACCCCGCGGTCGCCCCGGGTGGGGAGCGATACTGTCGGTGCGACCGGCTCCGCTCAAGCCGTTTTCACGGGGCGTGACGGGTGCGGAATCCCGGGCTTAGCCCCGGTCGCCAGGCCGTGGAAGCGCGCAGACTGAGCGCGCGGGCCACGCTCTGCGCGAGATGGGCTACCCTTGGGCGTAGCCACGCTCGCGGAGAGCGTGGCCCGTCCGACCAGTCGCCGCGGGGCCCATCTGTGGCCAAATGGGCTACGTTGCTGCGGTGTTGCGCCGCTCCCGCCGCCGCAGCGCCCACCAGAGCGCGAGCGCGCCCACCACGCCCAATCCCGAGAGTGCCGCGCCGACGGCCAGCTCCCTTGGCCGGTACTCAAAAGCGATGTCGCAGGGTCCCTTTTCGGGGACGAGGATCGCCGTGAATGCGCCAAAGGCAGGCACCACGCGCAGCGGCCTCCCCGAGGCGTCCCGCGCCCGCCATCCGGCGTAGTACGTCTGCGACACGAAGATCGCGCCGGGCGCGGCCATCTCGGCCCTCAGCCGCATGCGTTCCGGCGACGCCCGCTCCACGGTCACCGGGGCCGGTGCCTCGGAGCCTCCCGCGAAAACCGCCGAGGTATCCCCCGCCTCGCCCGCGACGAGGCCGAGCCGATGCCTGTAATCGATCTTGCCCGCCTCCAGCGCCGCCCGCATGTCCTTCCAGGAGGGGAATTCCTGGCACGCGTGGTAGGCCCTGGCGCGGGGCAGGGCGTTGGTGTTGACGCCCATCACAAGGCGCCCGCCGCTGGCGTTCGCCACGATCCGCGCGTTCATGATGTCGAGCTTCGCGGCGTCGTTCTTGATCGCGCCAAATTCGCCGAGCCTCGCGGGCGTGAACGTCACGTATCCCTCCTGGACCTCGAGGCCAGGATACAGGTACGCCGCGTTGCGCGGGAAGATCACCTCCTCGCTGAGCCGCCCCTCCCGGAGTTGCGCCAGCCGGAAAGGGCCCTCCGTTCGCTGCATCTCGCGGATGCGCGGCACGATGCCGAGCCGATCCGCATAGTACTCGTCGGGGTTCTGCCTGCCCCGGTGAAAGTGCGCGTGCGCCAGATAGAGGTCGGCGAACGCCACGACGACCGGCAGGGCGGATGCCGCCGCGCCCCGGAATGCCCGCCCGCCGCCCGCGAGGTCGGTGACCCACCAGAACAGGATCCCGCAGATCACGGCGGCCCGGGCGATCGCAAATCCGGCGGCATCGAAATTCGCGGGGTCCTTGAGGCCCTCGCACCATCCCTGCCCTGTCGCGAGGAAGAGAACCAGCACCCCCAGGCATCCGAAGAAGGCGAATCGGGTCACCTTCCCGATTAGGGCCGTCGCCTGCCCGCGGAGGACCATGTCCACCAGGTGCGCGGCCAGCACCGCCGCCGCCAGAGTGAACCCGCAGGACATGCGAGATGGGGTCCGGAACATCCCCACGCCCGGCACTATCGAGTACAGCACCTGGAATAGCCCTCCGTATCGCCCCAGCATGAACCAGAGGCAGAGAAGGGCCCAGACCGCGAAGAAACGCACCTCGGGCCGGTCGCGCCACGCCCGCCAGCGCGCCAGCGCGACGACCAAGCCCAGCACGGCCAACTGCCCCGCGTAACAGGCGAACTCCCAGTACTGCCAGTGCGCCGCGCCCCACGTCCGGAACTCGATGGTATCCCGATTCACACCCCAGAAATGCGCGCCCTCCCCAGAGCCATTGGCGATGCCAAAGAAATTCGGGAAAACCAGGGTCGCCAGATAGTACCAGGGCAGGGAGAGGTCGGCGATCTGGGCGAACCCGAACTGGCTCCGGGCGCTGCTGCCCCAGTCGGCCAGCGAGGGCAGGAGCACGGTGCCGCCGATGAGCAGCACCAACCCGAAGACAACCGCCATCCCGATCGCCGCCTCCGCGAGCCGCGCTGTCATGCGTCGGGTTTCGCGGGGGCACTGCGTCGCCGCGAGATAAAACCAGTACATCACGACCATCAGCGATGCGTAGAGCGTCACTTGTGGCGCCCCTGCCAAGAAGGACATAGAGATTCCGGCGCACGTCCCAGCCAGCGCCGACCTGTGCCCTCGAACGACCGATCGACGTACCCAGAACATGGCTAGGGGGATCCACGACATGGACGCCATGAACGGCCCGTGGGTCATTTGCATGGTCATGAAAGCCCCAAGAGAAAATGTCATTCCGCCAACTGCGCATGCAGCGGTTCTCAGCCCTTGCTCGCGCAGGAGCAGCAGGGTGCCTAGGCCCGCCAAGAAGACATGAGCCACAAGGTACCATTGATACGCCAGCCAAGATACCCGACCGTCGTTCACCAGGAGGGCAAGAAGCCAGTGTGGCGGGTAGAAGGCGCCCACGCCAACGTCAGAAGAAAAAGGCATGCCGCATCGGAGTCCCGGATTCCACAGGGGGAATCGTCCTTGCGACAGCGCCTCGGCCTGATGACAGAGGGCCGGATACCACATGAAGAGTAAGTCCTCCCAGAGAAAGGACTGTGCCAAGAGCCAGCCCGAGTAGAAGCTGCCGACCGCCGCCGCAACGGTCAACCACCCCAGGTTCCGCCTCAACCAAGCGAACCCTGTCGTGACAGGAGTTGTCGCCCTGACGGTCAAACTCTCGTCACTCATTTGTACTCCGATCCTCCGTGACCCGCCAAAGCCCAGTCCAAACGCGGCGAGCAAGCCCCACGGTCATGCGCGCGGCGATCACGTCGCCGTCGTCGCGCACCGCCCAGGCCCTAATCATGGCTCTTCCCCATTAGGCCCGGCACGCATTGGCCGGTCTGAATAACGGTCTAGAGGTCCGGAAGCACGCGCGATCATCGGCAGAACAACCTAATGCAGAACAACTTTAAAAGCGTCGTATAGAAGGACAGAATGAAGGGCAGTAGCTTTCGTTTCGTTTCCCCGAACAGACGTTTCTTGAAGAGGAAAGGGACTTCAAGAATCTTCAGCGGATTTGCCCGTCCATGCGCGCGGACCAGCAACTCCTCTACGACGTCAAAGTGACGCGACCGCAGGGGCAGTGTTCGAATCAGGTCGGCACGATAGAGCTTGAAACTGTTCGAAACATCCCGGCACTTGATCCCGAGCACCGCGGCGTAGAGAATATTAAGGAGGCGGCTCATCAGGATCAACGAGATGGGATTCTCCGTTCCGCCCCCGAGGACGTACCGGCTGGCGATCACGACGTCTGCCGACCGCGCGTGGAGCCACAGATTGGGGATAAACTCTGGCGCGTGCGACCCGTCCGCATCCATGAACAAGATGAATTCACCGGCGGCCGCCGAAAGCCCCGTTCTTACCGCGTCGCCGTAATCGTTGCCGCATGTCCTAGGCACATACCGGGACCCGTGATCCTGGCAGACTTGGGGGGTCTCGTCTTGAGGTGTCTTGGTATCGATCACCAGCACCTCCGACCGCACTTGGAGTGAACTGAGGACCCTGTTCAAACGCGGCAATAGCAGGCGGAGATTCTCGGCCTCCCGATACGCCGGGATTACCACACTGAGATCACAGTCGGCAGCCATTGTCACGAACCCACCCGAGCATCTTGCGGACACCGCTTCGCCAGTCAATTTTAGGAGACCACCCGAGCGCCGAACGGGCCCGAGTGATGTCCGCCACAAAGAACCGTTGATCGCTCGCCCTAGGCGGCATTTGAACCCAGCGGAGTTTCGTCGAGAGTTCGCTTTCCAGAAAGCGCAGCAACTCGATTATCGACAGGCTGTTTTCAACACCCCCGCCGATGTTGAAGGCCTGGCCCCGGCATGTGCTCGCGAGCGCAGCGGCCGAAATGTAAAGGTCCGCCATGTCATCCGCGTGCAGGACGTCCCTGACTTGCTTGCCGTTTCCGGAAACCGTGAAGGGCTCTCCACGGCCCTGCGCCTGCAGGAGCGACTGCCCGCAAAACCACCCGATCCAGCCCTGGTCATAAGTGGCAAACTGCCGACCCCCGTACATGGAGGAGTGCCTGAAGACGACGGTGTTCAATCCGAACATCCTCGCGTAGTCCAGGACATACTGGTCGGCGGCGCCCTTGGAACAACCATAGGGCGACTGGAATTCCAGGGGCAGCGTCTCTGGCAGACCCCCGGGGAACTCGGGCATCACATAACGCGTCTCGGTCTCTTCATGCCTGTGATGCGTCAGATCACCATATACCTTGTTCGTGGACGAAAACAAGAACGCGGCCTGGGGCACAGACTCGCGGACGGCCTCTAGGAGGTTCAGCGTCCCTAGGGCATTGGTCTCGAAATCAAGGCGCGGTCGTTGAAGCGATGTTGTCATGGCCACTTGACCGGCGAGATGAAAGACCGCGTCCGGTTGGTGCGCGCGGACCACGCTTGCCACATCATCAAATTGGCGGAGGTCCCCGTGGACATGCTCCTTGAGGCCAAGCTCCCGAAGCCACTTAAGATTCTCGTGCGCCCCCACTCGCGACATATTATCGAAGGTCACCACGGGCAACCCCGATCGGATCAGGCGCGCCGCGATGTTGCTGCCAAGAAAACCGCAGCCACCGGTGATCAGATATTTTGACATACGCGAGCGTCCTCCTCTTCGGCCATGCGCAGGATCGTCTCACGATGGGACCGACATGGCAGCCAGCCAATAGCCCGCATCCTGGCAAGGTCCGGCGCTATGCACATCGGTTCGTTCCGGCGATAGGGCACCGAGCCAAAATCAAGCACCGATCCCTTCGGGCCGAGGATGCGCTGGATCGATTGAGCGAAGTCCCGAATCGTCTGTGGCTGGCCGCCTCCAACCTCGAAGCGCTGATAGCCAGGTCCGGGCGGCCCGCCAGCGACATGCCGCAGCACGTGTTCAATCGCATCGACCAGATCGTCGGCAATGACGAAGTCGCGGACCTGCTCGCCCGCGGTTAGGGGCACCCGCGGGTCGCCACGCAGCAATTGGCGGACCAGTGAAGACACGAAATTTTCCGGGTTGCCCCCGGGGCCATAAAAGAGCTCCGTGGCAATGTCTATGGCGCGGATTGAGTCGGCGGATTCGGACAACCATTCGCGAAATTGGTTCTTTGAGAGGGCATAGGCGGAGGCCGTTTTCTCCAGCATCGTGCCAACGCTGATGAAGGCGCTCACATTCTGCGCGATTGCGGCATCCAAGATCCGGAGGGGCATCGCGACATTTGTTTCGATCAGCGTCGAACGGCCATGCGGATCGGGCCCATATTGGGTCGCGGCGTGTAGGACGATGTCAGGCCGACAATCTTCGAGCATATTCTCAACGGGCGTTTCCTCGGTGTTGTACCAGCGGATCTGGGCTCCTGCTCCCGCCAGTCTCGCGAGCGACGAAGTGAGACGTTTCATGCCAAAGAGTTCAAACTGCAATGAGCGCAATAGCCGCAGGGCGACCTGGCTGCCGAGATGCCCAGTAGCACCGGTCAGAAAAAGCCTCATGCCGAACGCTCCATCAAAGCTACCGCATGAGCGCGCGCTGGGTTGGGAGGGTTATCAAGTGCTTCCGGTCCTGCGGGATACGATCCCATCGCATCGGACAAGCGCAAGCCCAAAAAGAATCCAAGGTGCCTCGCCAGGTTGGGGGTGAGGTCGTTCAGCGCGTCAGGGCGAAATCCCGGATGCAGTCGATAATGCTGTCCACCTGGGGTGTGCTCAGGCCCGGGAAGGTGCCCACGAACAGGGCGCTCTTCATGATCCGATCCGCGCCCGGCAGCAGCGCCCCGATGTCTGCAGACTTGATGCCCGAGGTGCGTGCCGCCGAGAGGTGCCGGATGCGAAAAGCCCCTGCCTTTTCCTGGCGGAATCTGACAAATGCGGGTTGCCTGACAAGGTTCCCGCCAAATAGCATGCGGTTTCCGATCTTGCGGGCGTCCAGATGTCGGGCGATTTCGGAGTGCGTGAAGGGCGCATCCGGGCGCACCAGCAAGAGAAACCCGAACCATGAGGCGTCGGCCCGATGCCCGGAACCGTCCCACGCGAATCCTGTTGGCGCCCACCCGGTCGCGTGGGTCGGAAGCTGGAATTCGAAGAACTCCTCAAGGTCGGCCAGGCTCCTGCGGAGGCGTTCCCAGTTCGACTTCCTGGCCTCGACGAACGCGGGAAGTCGCCTGAGTTGCTCCCTGCCGATGGCGGCCTGGATATCGAGGGGTTTCATGTTATATCCGAAGTGGCTGTAGATGTATTTGTGGTCGTAGCCCTCGGGGAGTTCGCCGAGTGTCCACCCGAAACGGTTCTTGCAAGTGTTGTCCTTGCCACTGGCGCACCAGCAGTCCCGCCCCCAGTCGCGGAAACTCTCGACGAGCGCCTTGAGCCTCATGTCGCGCACGATGTTCACTGCGCCGCCTTCGCCCATGGTGATGTGATGGGGGGGGTAGAAAGACTGGGTGGACAAGTCGCCAACCGTGCCGGTGAGGCGCCCGTCGTACGTCGACCCAAGTGCATCGCAGTTATCCTCGATCAGCCACAGGTCATGGCGGCGACAGAAATCGCTTACCACCGCGAGGTCGAATGGATTGCCTAGCGTGTGCGCCATGATCACGGCCTTGGTCTTTCCTGTTACGAATGCCTCCTCGAGTTGGTCGACCCGCGCATTGAGCGTGACCGGATCGGCGTCGATCATGACAGGTACGGCGCCGCACTGGATGATGGGGGCCACCGTGGTGGGGAAACCGGCGGCGCACGTGATCACTTCGTCGCCGGGTGAAATCCGCCTGCCCGTTTGAACCTTGTGGCTGGTCAGGGCAGAGACCGCCAGCAGGTTGGCAGAAGAACCGGAGTTGACGAGGATCGATCTCCTTACCCCCAACACGCCAGCCAGATCTTTCTCGAACGCCTCGCCCTCGGGACCGAGGGTGAGCCAGAAATCGAGTGCCGCGGAAACGGCGGCCTCGACTTCATCCTCAGTGAAAACACGACCGGCATAGGGAATGCCCCGCGCGGCCGGGGCCTGGTCGGCGTCCCCGGTTTCCTCCTCTAGGGAAGCCCGCACCGGATCGTTGCCCGGGCGATTGGCCGCGTGAAATGTCCTTGAGAAGTTTCTCGCTGCCAGCGCGCTCCAGGCCCGCATCACGTCGCGCAGCTTGGCTGACCTGAGGCGACCGAGCCTCTCGGTCACGATGTTGCTTTCAGGGATGGTCATCATGCGATCCACGCAAATCACCTGTTTCCCATCCGGTCTTTCCTCCTCCCAGTCCGCGGCCTCCACGGGAATGGCATATCGATCGCTGGGCTGATGGTCGCCTCCTTGCAGGATCGGGGCAACGATATAGGCGTCGAGGGCATCCCCCCGGCCCACGATCACGCCGATGTGGCCGTCTTTGCCAGAGCCTGAATTTGTGAAGGGTTCGATCAGTACGATCTCCCCAGACCGAAACCGGGCAACACTCGGGTTCACGAAAAGCACTCCTGAGGAACGGGCGGTTTATACAAACTCAGGCATCAACGGGCGCTGCCCTTACTGAACGCCCCTGAAGATCTGATCCCAGACGCCTCCGTAAAGCTCATGATCTGCCGGCGGGTAACTCCCCCAGGGTCCGCCCCAGCGCTCACTTCGCGATACCACTCGAGGGTCCGAGAAATGGTCTCGGCAAAATCCCACCTCGGTCTCCAGCCAAGCATGTGGAATGCCTTCTCGTGCGCCAAGTTCAAGAAGCCCGCCTCGTGCGGCGCTGACGGTTCGGAACGATCCTCCCATGCGCCCGGCCAATGTCTCAAGATCTCCTCGGCAACATCACGAACGGTCCGGTTGGATTCGAGCGGGGGCCCGAAATTAAACGCTCCCAAGAGCGCGTCTCGCGGCGCCGGTGTGGGCGCCGCGCCAGCCAGGCAGGCGCCGAGGAGTAGGTAACCGCCCAGTGGTTCCAGCACATGTTGCCATGCTCGCGTGGCCATGGGATGCCGCACCGGGATAGGCCGACCCTCCCCCAGTGCCCTAATTGCGTCCGGAACGAGCCGGTCTTTCGCCCAGTCGCCACCGCCGATTACATTGCCGGCGCGGGCGCTCGCAATGCGCACAGGATGATCCGCGGCAAAAAACGAGCGGCGCCACGATTCGACGGCAAGCTCGACCGCCGCCTTGCTGGAACTGTAGGGATCGTGGCCGCCTAGCGTATCCTGCTCCCGATAGGCATGGCACCACTCCCGATTATCGTAACACTTATCCGTAGTGACGATCACCGCGGCGCAGGGTCGATGTGCGTGCCGAAGGCATTCCAAAACGTGAATTGTCCCAAGGACATTGGTTTCCCAAGTCGAGACCGGTTCCGTGTATGATTGAATCACGAGAGGCTGGGCGGCCAAGTGGAAGACGTAATCCGGACGGGCCTCATCAAAAGCCAGCCTCACGGCTTCCGGATTGCGCACGTCGGCGCGCCGATCATCCATCCTGCTCGACAGATCCAGTTGGTGGAAGAGCGACGGTTGGGTCGGCGGGTCCAGCGCCAAACCGGTGACGCGAGCGCCGAGCGCGAGCAACCACTCGCAAAGCCAGCTGCCCTTGAAGCCGGTGTGGCCTGTGACCAAGACGCTCTGTCCACGAAAGGCACCGCAGATCCCATTTTGAAGGCCCATGGTCAAGCCTCCGCGCGGCCCCGCTTGGCCCAAACAGCCCACGGCGCCCCACCTTTCGCCCAGAGACTGTTGAGGAAGGTGAATTCCGCAAACGTGTCCATCGGTTGCCAAAAGCCGTTGTGACGAAAGGCCATCAGTTCCCCCGACGCCGCTATGCGTCTGATCGGGTCATGCTCAAACATGATCCCACTGCAGTCCCCCAGATAGCGGAAGACTCGTCGACTTGCCACGAAAAAGCCCCCATTGATCCAGCCCCCCTCCGCCTGTGGTTTCTCGTTGAATTCGGAGACGGAATCGTCATCGGTCAAACCCAGCTCACCAAAGCGTCCTGGCGGGTGAACGGCCGTGACCGTCAGTGTTTTGCCGTGTCGCCGATGAAACGAGATCGTCGCATCGATGTCGACGTCTCCCACGCCATCGCCATAGGTGAGAAGAAAATCCTCGTCGGAGCCGATATATTGCTCAATCAGCTTGATCCTCCCTGCCGTCATGGTGTCTTCACCGGTGTCTGCCAGGGTGACCTTCCAGTCTTTCTCGTCGTGGCTGTGGTGGAATTCGACGGACTGGTCTGGTCCAAGCGTCAGTGTGACGTCACCCGCCTGCCACTGATAATCCCTAAAATAGTCCCGGATCATGCTTCCCTTGTAGCCCAGGCACAAAATGAAGTCGCGATGCCCGTGGTGGGCATACAGTTTCATGATGTGCCAGAGGATTGGCCGATTCCCGATTGGAACCATCGGCTTGGGCCGATACTCAGTCTCCTCGCGAAGGCGGCTTCCCTTGCCACCGCACAGTATCACCACTTTCATGCTCGCCCTGACATCATCGCTTGTGCCCAAGGCAGAATCCGGGTCTCCCGCCTTTTGGCCAAACCAGCACAAGGAGGTTCCCTTGTCGAGCCGGAACAGGCGCAAAATGGTGGCGCGCACAGACGTGGCGACACTGTCACGACACATTCGTGCGCAACCCTCTGCCAGATGAAACGATACACAGATTACCGTAGCTTATTATACGAACGGACGAATTTGATAAAGCGATCAACATGCTTGATCTCATTCGCAGGTTGGTCTAGGCAGATTTTCATGAACAGACGTGCTTGTGTTCGTGTTGCAAATTCCGTGATGCTGGCGGCAGCTTGGCCGTGGCTGGCTGCTGATGTGTCGGCATCAGTGCTCGAGGGGCCTTTCACAAACTCCGCCAACGGCCACATATACTTCATGTTAAACGAGAGCACATGGACTGGAGCGGAAACTGAGGCAATCTCGCTCGGGGGGCACCTCGTGACCATTAATGATAGTGATGAAAACAGTTGGCTGATTAGCACATTTGACCCATTGATAACGCTCGACTCTGACTCCTTCTGGATCGGGCTTAATGACGTTGACATCGAAGGCACGTTTCGGTGGATCTCCGGTGAACCCGTGACGTTCCTTAACTGGGATGCTGGTGAACCGAATCAACTCTCCACTTCAGAAGACTACTGCAATATGTTGAACCACAATTACGGTTCTGGAACGCACACGGGATTCTGGAATGATAACCTCAACACGGCATATGGCGTCCTCGCTTTTGGGTTGGTCGAAGTCATCCCGGAACCCGCATTAACGTCACTGATGCTCGCGGCCGGAGTCGTGGCCGCATTGGGCTGGCGGCGAGCGCGCGCTTCATCGCCTTGAGGTGGCGCCGAGGGTGCCTCCCGGCGCGGCGCGGTTCTTTCTTCAGTCCGTTGCGTGCGCCAACGGGCTTGCTGGCCCTAGAGGGCGTGCGGGGATTCAGTGCCCCCTCGGCCTTGTCTTGCGACGAGAGATCCGCGCGGATCAGTCTCATGCCGGCGGAGCGGAGCCGCGCCGCGTTGAACTCCGAGCCGCGGCGGCTCAGGTTATCTATCCCGACGACCTCGTCGCCGCGCTCCAAAAGCCGCCGTGCCAGGCAGCTTCCGATGAAGCCGCAGGCCCCCGTGATGATCGCCTTGCTCACCCGTCACCTCCACGTTCGCCGAGTATTCTCGCGCTGACCGCAGCGTAGAACAATTGGCGCGACGTGTCC
>JADLBR010000421.1 GCA_020847615.1 Verrucomicrobiia bacterium | reverse complement strand
GAGGCGGAGGTGCCGGTCCTGGGCGACCCCGCCCAGATGCATCAGCTGTTCGTCAACCTGATCCTGAATGCGTGCGACGCCATGGAGGGGCAGCGACAGCGGTGCCTCGGTGTGACGGTGCGTGTGGAGGCAGGGCATGCGGCGGTGCTTGTCGCCGATACGGGGTGCGGCATTCCCGATAAGGTCTTGGCGCGGATATTCGATCCGTTTTTTACGACGAAAGGGCCCCAGAAGGGCACGGGGCTGGGGCTGACGGTGTGTTTTGGGATCGTCCGCCGCCATCACGGTGTCATCGCGGTGGAGCAGACGGGGCCGGGAGGGACGACATTCCGCATCGAGCTTCCGCTCTCTTCCGAGCCGAGGGAGGGAGAGGGGGCGGGCGGGGGAGGACAGGTGCCCGGGCCGGTGGCCAGAATCAGGGTGCTCGTGGTCGAGGATGATCAGGAGGCGTCTGCTTTCCTGGGCGATGCGCTGCGGAACCATCTGGCCTGCGAGCTGGAGATGGCGTCGTCGGGGGAAGAGGGGCGCCTGAAACTCGGGGCGGCAACGTTCGACCTGGTGGTCTGCGATGTCCGGATGCCGGGGATGAGCGGCATCGAGTTATTGGATTGGGCGCGCTCGAGCGGGATGGGGATCGCGAGGCGCTTCCTTCTGGTGACCGGCGACGAGGGCGGTGCGGAGATTTGCGCCAAGGCCGGGGCGGGTCGTCCGGTGGTGCTCCGAAAGCCGTTCACCGTCCAGGAGCTTCTGCAAGCGTGCGTCGGGGTGTTGCGGGTGCCGGCCGGGGGGTGAAGCGGGGAGCGTGCGGTGGGCCGTTTCTCTCTGGCGCGGGAAGGCGATAGGGAGTAAGTTAGGACGCGATGGTCACGGTCGCCATGCCCTTGGAGAAGTGCCACGCCTACCTGAACACCCAGTTCGGCATGACGCCGGCGCAACGGGCGGCGCAGAACCGGCGTTTCCGGCGAACGGCCGTGACGCTGTCGCGTCTGTGCGGGACGCGGGCGACGGACATCGGGCAGCGCCTGGCGGAACGGCTCGGGGCGGTGGACGGGGGTGGTCCCTGGGCCGTATTTGATGACAATCTGGTGCGGCAGGTGCTGCAGGATCACGCCCTTCCGCAGCGGTTGGCGAAATTCATGCCCGAGGACGTGCCGAGCCTGGTGGACGATGCGCTGTGCGAGATTCTGGGGGTTCACCCGAGCGATTGGACGATGTTCCAGCACACGGCGGACACGATCTATCGGCTGGCCGCGATGGGGAGGGTGATCATCGTGGGCCGCGGGAGCAACGTGATCACGCGTCACATGCCCTCGGTTTTGCACGTTCGGCTGGTGGGGGCGTTCGAGCGGCGGGTTGCCCAGGTGGGGAAGGCCATGCGGCTGGGGGAGACAGAGGCGAGGGATCATGTCGTGCGCAAGGACAGGGCCCGCCGGAGGTACGTGATGGCGCATTTCGATCGAGACATCGATGATCCCCTCGGATACGATGTCGTCCTGAACACGGACAATCTGTCTGACGAGGATGTCGCCCGCGCCGTGGCGGGCCTGGTGCTCAAAGAGTGAGCGGTCGAGTGCCCGCCCGAGGGCGGGTTCCAACATATAGAGGCGCATGAGGTTGGGGCACAGGCTGGCGTCGGGGAGGGGCGGGGCACGGTTCGCGTCTCAGATCAAACTGGCGCGGAGGGAGGAATTCATCGCGCCGGTGGCGCGGCTCCTCTTGAACATGGACGACCGCTTTGCAGTCTTATCGATCATGCCGGAAGTGGAGGACGGGCGCGTTCCCTGGTCGGCGAGGGAGATCGAGGCGATCCAGGGGACGCTGCTGCGCTGGTTCAGGTCGCACGCGCGCGATCTGCCCTGGAGGCGGACGCGGGATCCCTATGCGGTGTTTGTCTCGGAGCTGATGCTTCAGCAGACACAGGCGGCGACCGTGGCACCGTACTTCGGGCGATGGATGGAGGAATTTCCGAGCTGGGAGGCGCTGGCGGAGGCGCCGCTGGAGAGGGTGCTCCGCGCGTGGGAGGGCCTGGGTTACTACCATCGGGCGAGGAACCTGCATCGCGCGGCGAAGGAGGTGTGCGCCAAACACGGCGGTCGCCTGCCTGCCGACTACTACAAGGTGCTGGCCCTCCCTGGGGTGGGGAGGTACACGGTCGGGGCGATCTGCAGCATCGCGTTCGGGATGCGCCTGCCCGTCCTTGATGGGAATGTGGTGCGGGTTCTGGCGCGGCTGGCCAACTATCGGGAGCGGGTGGACACGGCTCCCGGGCAGCGGCAGCTCTGGGCGTGGGCCGAGGCGATGACCCCGGAGAAGCACCCCGGCGACTTCAATCAGTCGATGATGGAACTCGGGGCGCTGGTGTGCGCGAGGAACAAACCCGCGTGCCTGCTGTGCCCCGTGCGAGGGTTCTGCCGGGCGGAGGACCCGTGCTCGCTGCCGAACAAGGGCCGCCGCATTGCGACCGTTCCGCTGTGCGAGGATGTGGAGGTCGTGGTGAGGCGGGGCCGGGTTCTCATGCGGTGCGATCCCGCGGCGCCGCGCTGGCCGGGTCTCTGGCAGTTCCCGGGTACCGGGGCGGCTGCCGATGCGGCGCCGTGGCACGAGGAGCGATTCGCGCACACGCGGTATCGCGGGCGGATGCGGGCTTGGCTGAGGCCCGCGCGCAAGGCCGCGGCCCACGAGCGTTGGCTGACGGCGAGCGAGTTGGCGACGGCGCCGATGCCGGCGCCGCACCGCAAACTGGCCACGCGCGTCGAGGGGATGCTCTTGGGGGACGAGGCCGGGAGGCCTTGACCCGTACCTTCGATGTTCGTGGGACGTCGGCGCACAGCCCAAGCATCGATGCATCGATAGGGTGGGTGGCTGCCGCCAAACCTGCAAATATCACCCGCACGCGCTAAATATGCAGGCTCGAAAATTGCCGCGCCGCTTCCCGTAGCCGAACGCGTGAGCGTTTGGCCAAAGCCTCACGGTTTCGGCTACGTCCGCTACCCCGGTGGTCCGGCGGCTGCCGGATGGGATCTAGCTGATGGTGGTTGCTTCGCCACCCCTTTAGGGCCGCGGGGGCGAATTCCATTGTGCCAGCGCGCGGGCCGTCTAAGGTCAGACGCTTATGACTGGCGCACGGCGACAGCGGCGCAGGGACAAGGCGCTGAAGGCGATGATTCTATGGGTGACCCGGATGCCGTG
>JADLBR010000420.1 GCA_020847615.1 Verrucomicrobiia bacterium | reverse complement strand
GTCACCATCAATCAGGAGTGGGGTCGGCTGCGAGTCGCGGTCCAGAGCAATGCGCGCGGGCGCGGTTGACACCCTCAGCAGGGAGTCTTCTAGGGCGGCGGAAAACGGCGGGGGGGGCGTGCCCCCCCCTAAAAACCCATGTGAAGTGGCAATTTCGACTTGCCAGAAAATCCGATGGGCAGGAGTCCCGAAAACAGACGGAAACATCTGAATCCAAGCAGGTTGCCCATTGGAGCACGGCATTGAGAAAATCCTGGAAACCGGTCCAACTTGCCAGAAAACCGGTCCGTCAGGCAGCGGTGGCACGATGGACCGAGATGATGGCTGGTTCGTCCGGTGGTGTGGGAGCCGGGGCTGATCCTCACGGGTCGGTCCCAATGACCCGCTTAGTCGAGATGAGGAGATGCGCGACTTGGGGTCTCATGATGGGTTTGTTTGGTGATCGAGTCCGTGTGTCGCCGTGAGATCGCTATTTCTTGCGCTCCCACACCCGAATGTAGTCCACTTCCATCGAGGTTGGGAATCCCTTTTCGGTCGCGGCTTGCGGGACGGGTTTCATTTCCTGGCCGACCCATCCGAGGTGCGGATAGCGCAAGCCCAGTGAAAGCGCGAGGTTCATGGCGAGATGCCAGTACTTGTTCGGCTTCCGCGCGACTTCCTTGCCGTCGACATACCACACGATGGTTTCTGGAGTGACATCGCAGCCATAGACGTGAAAGGCATCACGGGGATCCCATGGGGCCATCCACGAATTGGCGCACAATTCCGGGTCCATCAATGGCCGCACCCATCTGATCTTTCCATCTTTGTCGGCGAGCCGCAGATGGAGATTCATGTCTATGTGATTGACCGGGTCGCGCACTTGGGTTGACCGATTCAATTCGTGCATCTGCAACTCAACGATGTCGATTTCGCAGTAACGCACCTCGCCCTCCGTCGCCTTGCCGTCGCTAAACAGCCAGAATGCCGGGCAGGCTCCGGGGAATAGGCCGCATCCCTTGATCCGCGCTTCGTAATAGCCATAGGTTCTCTTGAGCTTTGAGCGCAGTATCCCTGACTTGTAGAAGAATCTCTGCTGCTGATTGCCGCGCGTGTGCGGATCATAGGTCATGCGCAGCACAAGATTGCCGTTTTCCTGCGTGGCGTTGTTCTCATCCCAAGTCCATGGACCCCAGCTTGCCGGCCTCGTGGTCCATTTCCTCGGATCGGGCGTGGCCGCGGCGAACTCATCCGAAAAAGCCGGCTTCAAAACCCACTGGCCCGTCTGACCCAGGGGCCCTGACGCATCCGGTCGGCTTGGATCTGCACGAAGCGCTGCCAGCGCCGCGGGCAGCAAGATGATTGTGAGTGAGTGACGACAGATGTTCACGCTGGAAATTCCGGATGCCGTGGACGTTTACAGCCCAACCTTGATTGTACCGACCGATCGGCCGCATATGCCGGGTCCAGCCGAGTATGTTGGCGAGCGAAAAGCGGCGGGAATTCCCCGATACATGAGAAAAGTTTCTTCTCCGTGCGCACCGAGTCAAGCACCGTCGACGGCGCAATGGTTCACAGATACCCCGCCGCCTTGAAGGAGAACCATCCCTCGGGGTAGGCGGTAGAGGGGGCGCCGATGATGACGTGGTCGAGGAGGGGGACGTCGAGGACCTTGGATGCCTCCTTGAGCGCGCGGGTGATTCGGATGTCGGCCTCCGAGGGGGTGGGATCGCCCGACGGATGGTTGTGCACGAGGACGACGGCGTAGGCCCTGCGGGCTATGGCGGGGGCAAAAACTTCTCTCGCATGCACCAGGGCCTGATCCAATAGCCCGCGGGAGACCTCCTCGACGGCGATGAGGTGGAGCTTGGCGTTGAGCAGGACCACGCGTGCGCTCTCGGCTGGGAGCAGGCGCATCTCGGGGCCGACCAGTTCCGCGATGCGGCTCGCGTCGTCGAACTTGTGTGCGGCGGCCCTCCGTCTGGCGAGCCGGACACCGATCTCGATGGCTGCGTGGATCTGCGCGGCCTTGACCTCGCCGACGCCGGGGACCTTCGCCAGTTCCTCGACGGGGGCGCGGGCGATCGCGTGGAGATCCCGGAACCGGGCCATCAGTTCGTCGGCCACATGGAGGGCGCACGCGCCCTTGGGGCCGGTGGGAAGCAGGACGGCGAGCAGTTCCGCGTCTCGGAGGGCACCTGGGCCCCGCTCGAAGAGGCGGGTGCGGGGCCGCTGTTCGTTGGGCATCTCGTGTAGCTTCATGCGGTGAGTGGCAACAGGTGACGTGCCAAGGTGGGGAGGCGGGGACGATTGATGGCACGGCCCTCGGCGCGAGGGACTTGATGGCGCGGAGAATGACGCCGGGGTGGCACGGGACTTTCTCACGGGGCAGACCGTCGCGCCGCTGAACGGATCTGTCCCTCCGCTGAACATGTCTGTCCCGTCGAGCGACAGGTGAGGCGGGCGATTGGCGCCGGCGTCGTTGGCGCGCGCCGTCACCGACCTGCGATCCAACGCCTTGCCATCTATTTCACCCAAGGGCGTCGGGTGGCACGGAACCTGTTGCTACTCACGCCATGAGCACAACACCGATCGGATACGAGATAAGCGCCGAGGCCATCATCGCGGAGGCCCGTCGCCAGGAGGAGGAGAGGGCGAGGGCCGCGATCGATGCCGCCGGACCGCAGGCCTGCGGGCGGTTCAGCTTCGACCCGGAGACGGGCGCGATCACAGGACCCGCCGAGTACATGGAGAGCGGGCACTACGCCCGCCGCATGGCCGCGATCACCGGGGGCCGGGATGTCGTCACGAGCTTCGGATACTCGCAACACGGCGACGCCATCAAGGCGGTGCTGGTGAGCCTGCAGACCGACTACGCCGCGTGGAAGGGCATGCGCGACTTCGAGGGGAGGATCGGATGAGAACCCCGCACGAGTGTCCTGAATACGACGAGGTCATCGCCGACGAGATCGCCGCGCGCCGCGCATGCCGTCGCATCGAGAGTCAATTTCCCCGCCCGAACCGCTGGCGTCCGGGCCGGTCCCACCATCACCCGCCAGCACTGGAACTGGAGAGACACATGCCTGAGAACACCATCACCACCACCCTGAGCTTCAAGCGGCTCCGGGAGACCAAGAACACCGTCCGCTTCGAGGAGGACACCCCGCCCGGCAAGCCGCCGGTCATCGGGACGATCTACATCCAGAAATGGTTCATCGGCGACGCCGAGGCCATGACCGTGACGATCAGCCCGGAGGCGAAGTAGCCATGGACAAGCTCTACTACATCGTCTGCGAGGAGAAGGGCGCGACGCTATTCGAGGGCCGCTTCCAGGGGAAGACCCGCGGGGCGGCGATCAAGTTCCTGAAAGCCCAGATTGGCCGGCAGAGCCTCGCGGGGGTCGTGTTCACGGTCACCGAGATCCCGGTGCCGCTCATCCGGGAGATCGTGGAGGCGATCATGAAGGGGGAGCCGATTGCCGCATTGACGGCGACATCTCCCGCCGCGCCCGTCCCGCAGCCCGCGCCCGAGGCGAAGGTCGTGCGGTTCGACGCCTTCGAGAAGACCGAGGCCCCCGCCAACGGCGATGTCCGCTGGGCGGAGATCCGGCGCTTCTACCGCGAGTGCCGCAGCCCCAAGAAGACCGCGGGGCGGTTCTGCGTCTCGGTCAACACGATCAAGGCGCGGGTGCGGAGGGAGGGATGGTGAGCGTCGGGGCGACGCTGGCGGAAGTCTCGCCGCTCAACTGGCGGCCGGGGTCGGTCGATGACTTGATCGGCCCCGCCCGCCGCGCGGCGGAGGCGCTCTTGGCCAAGGCCCGCCGGCTGCGGGCCGGGGAGCGGGGCACGATGAAGGTGCTGCTCTACGGCCCGCCCGGCGTGGGCAAGACGACGGTGGCCGCCATGGTGGCCGCCGAACTGGCGGGAAGCCCGCTGGCGGTGGACGAGGTCAACGGCAGGCTGGTCACGATCGAGGCGGTCAAGGGCTGGATGGGATCGCTGGGCCTCGGGAACCTGTTCTCGCCCTGGTCGGTGCGGATCATCAACGAGCTGGACCGCTGCACCCGCGACGCCCAGGACCTGCTGTTGTCGTACCTCGACGGGCTCCCGCCCGGACGCGCAATGATCGGAACGAGCAATCTGCAATTGGATCTGCTCACCGAACGTTTCCAGACCCGCTTCCAGGCGATCAAGTTGCTCCCGCCGGACACCGACGAGATCGCGGACCTCTTGTCCTCGCGGTGGGACATCGATCCGGCCACGGCGGCGCGGATCGCGGTGGGAAGCGGGGGCTGCGTCCGGGCCGCACTGGCCGACATGGAGAGCGCCGTGGACCTCGCGAGGCTTTGACAGGCCGCGCCCATCCGATGAGCAAGAGCGCGCCAAAGGCCAAGGCCCTCGCCGACGGGGTGGAGGTCTGGTGCGAGTTCGGCAAGCTGGTGCCGGTCGGGGAGCTCCAACCCAACCCGCGCAACCCCAACACCCATCCGGGGCGGCAGGTGGAGCTTCTGGCCAAGAACATCCGGCATTTCGGGTGGAGGCACCCGATCACTGTTTCCAAACGCTCTGGCCTGATCGTGTCTGGCCACGGGCGGCTGATGGCGGCGAAGCAGCTGGGGCTGCGCCTGGTCCCTGTCGATTACCAGGACTTTGCGGGCGAGGACGACGAGCTTGCGGTGCTGGTGGCCGACAACCGGCTCGCCGAACTGGCCTCGGTGGACTTGAACGAGCTGGAGCGCATCGCGGAGGGCTGGCGCAAGGAGAACTTCGACACGCTCCTGGCGGGCTTCGAGCCCGCGGACCTCGATTCGCTGCT
>JADLBR010000419.1 GCA_020847615.1 Verrucomicrobiia bacterium | reverse complement strand
GTCACCATCAATCAGGAGTGGGGTCGGCTGCGAGTCGCGGTCCAGAGCAATGCGCGCGGGCGCGGTTGACACCCTCAGCAGGGAGTCTTCTAGGGCGGCGGAAAACGGCGGGGGGGGCGTGCCCCCCGTTGAAAACCCATGTGGACCGGCAATTTCGACTTGCCAGAAAATTCGACGGGACGGAGGACCGAAAATCGACGGAACCATATGGCTTCCAGTAGGTTGCCCTTCGGAGGGGGCTGTTGAGAAAATCCTGGAAACGGGCCCAATTTGCCAGAGAACTAGGAAAATCAGAGAAGCCCGTATACTTCAGCCTTCGTGGTAACTGGAGGTGGGGTGGGCGTGTGCGTTGGATCGGTGTACTGTGCGCTCGAGTTCCATTCTTCTTCCCGGCAAGGAAGCCACCGCACAGATTGCTCCAAAGCCAGAGGGACGGCGGACAAGATCAGTCGCGAGCGCGCGCTAAAGATCGCCGCAAGAATCCCCGCGCCCCTGGCATCGGGACCAACCGTGTCGCGCACGATACCCGGTCAGAAGAAGAAATACGAGATGCCGAGCTGTCCACCCGCCGCATTACTTCCCGCGTTACGTTCGGCGAGACCCGCGTTCGACATGTGGTGCCAGTCGAATTCGCCCGACACCGCCCACTTGTCGCAGATCATCAACCGCAGGCCCACGCCGATATTTAACTGGAAGCCAAAGTTCGAGCCGATCGCGTTGTTCTCCGTGTCCGTGTACACCAGCCCGGGGCCGAGCTGGACGTAAGGCACCACCGGCCAATTCTCCTGCATGAAGTTGTAGCGGAACAGGGCGTTCGGCCCCACCACGATCGAGCCGCCGCCGTCCCCGCCCGATTCGAAAATCTCCGCCACGAACATCTCGCCGACGAACTGGAGGCAGCCGCGATACCAACTGTCGCCGATGATCCCCGTCAGGTTGTAGCCCAGCCGAAAGCTGTTGCCGAAGTAATCGAGCGTCTCGCGCCCCCCTTCCACCCCAAAGGCCGGACCGAAGAAAGGCCCCATGACGAACGTGAACTCGAACCCCTCCTGGTCCCACGGCCCGTGAGGCATGTCCTGCTCGACCATCGGGGCCGAAAGCCGTCCCGGACCGTGCTCCCCGCCAAACGCGCTCCCCGCGGCCAGACCACCCATGAACACGCCCACCATGCATATCCTCTCGATCATCTGCGCCCGTCTCCTCCTGTTCCGCATCCCTTCCAATCAGCCGGGGCACTTGCCCCTGGGCTGTCTCAAGATCCGACTACGCCAGGGCCGGTGGTCCGACGTCTCGGCCCACTGAGACCGAGGTCCCCGCCGGACAATTCCTACCGTCCCGCGTCTCACGCGCCGCCTGCCATTGGGCGCGCGGTCAATGGCAAGAGCCGCCCGGGCCGCCCGGGCCGTGGGACTCGTGTCCCCGGTACCCCGGATCGTCACCGGAATAATCCGAAGTCGCGCAGCCGACAAAGAAAGCGGCCACCGCGACCAGCAGCAGCGCCCTCAATAGGATGGATTTGTTTATCATATTCACTTGGTCTCCTGCCTTGGTTGATCAGTAACTTCCCACGAGCTCGCCGCAGGCGAGCATGGATTTGCCATAGTACGGGTTCTTGACGGCCTCGTCGTTCTGGATCCAGCCGGCGTTGGCCATCGAACAGTACATTTGGTAGTGGCCCCGGGTCTGGATCCTTTGCGCGCCGAGATGGCGGCTGAGCGAGGCGCTCAGCGGCTTGAATGCCACGCGCGCGGCGGCGAGGTCTTCGGCCTTGGACAAGGCTTCGGCCTGGGCGCCCAGTTCCGGCGGCAAGGATTTGCCGTCGTCGCCGGTGACGAGATTGGCGATTGCCCGCGCCGCGCCGGACACACCGTCCACCGTGTCCGCGGCCAGGGCGGCGTGGACCTTTGCGTAGTGTTCCAAGATCGACACGACGGTTGCCGGCGCCTGCGCGCCGGGGCCTGCCGGCTGGAGCGCGGCCATCGCCTGGCCATGCCCGGCGTGGGTGCCGGCTTGCGGCGACGGTTCTTTAGGGGCCTCCGACGGCCCGCATCCCCCGCACCCAGCCGCGGACGCCTGGGGGCTGACGAGGATGCTGGCGGCCATGATCCCGGCGGTCGCGGTCAGAAATGGGAGGCCACCCCGCCGGATGAGCGCCGTCCGCAGCCGTGCCACGGCCGCGGCGCCGCCGCTGAGAATCTGGCTGGTAGTTCTGGTCATATGATGGTTCGTCCTTTCTTCGTGTGCTTCCGTCAACAGACAGAACACCGCACCCGGAAGAAACCCGCTAAGTTTTTTGCATCCGGTGAAACTATTGCATTCTGACGGGGGGCGGGCATCGCCCCCGTTGGTGCCACTTCCCCCGCCCAACCGCCGGGCCCGCACCGCGCGACCCGGCGATTCAGGCGGCACTCAGTCAGAGCCGTTGGCACTTCACGGCACACGCGTGGGTCTGGCACACCATCGCCAAGCCTGTCTCCTTCGAGCTTGCCCCGCGGCGCAGGGCGATTTTGCACCCGGGCATCGAGCGCCCCACGCCCTCCGAGCGCACCGTGACGCGGCCCTTGCTGTCGATGTCGCGGACCGTCACGAGGGCACGTTCCTTGGCCATCGGGCAGCTGATCGCGAGCCTGTCGCCGACACCCACGTGCTGCGGGGCTGCCGAGGGACCAACATCGAGCCTATCGCCCTTGGTGGTCGCCAGGGTGCCGCCCGAGGCGGGTCCCGCCACGGCGACTGCCACCGCCAGCGCCAGCCATCCTCTGATCATCGTCTTTTTCATATGCGTCGTCCTCTCTCTCGTTTTCTGATCTGCATCGAACGGCGTCCCACCGTGGGCCGCCTTATGGGCCTACACCGCGCCCGCCCGTATCCCGCGGGAATTCTTTGTTCCGACGCGCGGGTGGCGGGGCGGCCCAGCCGATGATTTTTTTCGCGTGCCCGGGCCACCGGTGGTGTATTCCTCCTGGGTGCCGGTCGCGCGGCGGTGGGCCGATTTCGGTGACATCGCCGGGCCGACGGCACTGGCGCCATGAAACACGCGATCAAAGATGCTGGGAAGCCAGGCGACTTAGGACTGGGGGCGCTCTTGCGCGAGTCCATCCCGGATCCCCCGCTGCCCGCGCGTTTCCGGGAATCGGTCTGGCGGCGCATCCGGGTCGCCGAGGCCGAGACGCCCCCCTCCACCGCATGGCTGGACCGTTGGGTCGAGCGGTTGCTGCTGCCGCGCTTTGCGATAGCGGGCCTGGCGATGCTGCTGGCCGCCGGCGTGCTGGCCGGTGGCATCGCAGGTGCCGACGATGCGAAAAGCCATGCCCGGGAACGCTATCTGGCCTCCGTGGCGCCCGGCGCCCTCCGCTGAAGCCATGCGACGCCCCCTGCTCATCCGGCTGGCCCTGCTCCTCGCGGGCGTCGCCGTGTTCCTGATCGGTTATGGCGCGGCCACGCGCTGGGGCGCGGGCCGCGCCTTGATGGCCGGAGACGATCTTGCATGGCTTCGCATGGAATTCGGGCTGGGCGAGGCCGAGATGGCTCGCGTCCGGCTCCTGCACGAGGGCTACCTGCCAAGATGCCGGGAGTTCTGCGCCCGCATCGCGGCCCGCAAGGGCGAGCTGAGGGCCGCGCTGGCCGCCGGCTCGGAGTCGCCCGAATCCATCGGGCGGAGGCTGGAGGAGATCGGCTCCATCCGCACCCAGTGCCAGGCCGCGATGCTCCTGCACTTCGAGGAGGTCAGCCGGGCCATGCCCCCCGAGCAGGGCCGCCGCTATCTGGACGAGATGCGCCGCCTCACACTCGACTCCCACCAGGAGTTCGAGCGCTCCATGTCGCACGAGGCACCGGGCCCGCATGGACACCACTGAGATAGACGCGCTGGACCGCGCGGACATGACCCGGCTGGTCGCCGGGCACGAAGCCGCGCTGGACGACATAATGGACAGACACGCCAAGGCGGTGTTCCATTTCCTGTGCCGCATGCTCGGCGGCGAGGAGGAGGCGGAGGACCTGGCCCAGGAGACTTTCGTCAGGGTCTACCGCGCCCGCGACAGCTACCGGTCGACCCACCGTTTCAGCACGTGGCTTTTCACCATCGCCGCAAACCTTGCCCGCAACAGGCTGCGCTGGCGCCACCGCCACCCGAACGTCTCGCTCGAGGCGGAGTCCCCGTCCACCGGCCAGTCCCTCGGCGACACCCTGCCCGGCAACGAGGCCCCGCCCCACGCCGACATCCAGGCCGCCGAGCGCGCCGCCCATGTCCGTGCGGCGGTGGCTGCGCTGCCCGTCGACCTGAGAGAGGCCATCACGCTGTGCGAGTGGGAAGAGATGGCCGTGGCCGATGCGGCCCGGGTGTTGCGCTGCACCCCGAAGGCCGTCGAGTCTCGCCTTTATCGCGCCAGGCAGATTCTCCGCGATAGGCTTGCGCGCTGGCTCTGAATCGTCCCGCCAGCCGTCGCGCGCGCCGTACCCCCCGCTGACGGCATCGCGGCAGGCGTATCGTTACGGGAGATTGAACTTGCGGCGGGAACTGGGGGACCGGATTCGGTTTGGACGTTGGGCGCGCGAACGGCCAGCGCGCAAGTAAGATGATGGAGGGAAGAGCGGTGCTCCTGATGCTTCCGCGCGACTCACATTCTTTCACAAGAACCCCGCCGCCTTGAAGGAGAACCATCCCTCGGGGTAGGCGGTGGAGGGGGAACCGATGATGACGTGGTCGAGGAGGGGGATGTCGAGGACCTTGGAGGATTCGCGGAGGGCGCGGGTGATGCGGATGTCGGCCTCTGAAGGCGTGGGATCCCCGGACGGGTGGTTGTGCACGAGCACGACGGCGTATGCCCTGCGGGCAATCGCGGGCGCAAAAACTTCCCTCGCATGCACCAGGGCCTGATCCAAGAGCCCGCGGGAAACCTCCTCGACCGCGATCAGGTGGAGCTTGGCGTTGAGGAGGACCACCCGCGCGCTCTCGGCGGGCAGGAGCCTCATCTCGGGGCCGACGAGTTCCGCGATCCGGGAGGCGTCGTCGAACTTGTTCGCCGATGCGCGCCGACGGGCGAGCCTCACCCCGATCTCGATGGCGGCGTGGATCTGGGCGGCCTTGACCTCCCCGACGCCCGGGACCTTGGCCAGTTCCTCGATCGGGGCGCGGGCGATGGCGTGGAGGTCGCGGAATCGGGCCATGAGTTCCTCGGCGACCTGGAGGGCGCACGCGCCCTTTGGGCCGGTGGGCAGGAGGACGGCGAGGAGTTCCGCGTCGCGGAGCGCACCTGGGCCGCGCTCGAAGAGTCGGGTGCGGGGCCGATGTTCGTTGGGCATCTCGTGGAGCTTCATGCGGTGAGTGGCAACAGGTGACGTGCCAAGGTTGGGCGGCGGCGACGATTGATGGCACCGCCCTCGATGCGAACGACTTGATGGCCCGGAGAATGACCCGGAGGTGGCACGGGACTTTCTCACCCGAAGAACCGTCGCGCCGCTGAACAGCCTTGTTCCCCCGATGAACAGCCCCATTTCGTCACCGCCTTGCGACCGAACGCCTTGCCATCTGGCGCCCCCGACGACCGTGTCGCTCACCTGAACAGATGCGGCGTCGGCCAAGTCAAGGAACGAAACGGGAACGATACGTTCCATGCCGTCACCGCCCTCCGGTCCAACGCCTTGCCATCTATTTCACCCAACGTCGGCAGGTGGCACGGAACCTGTTGCTACTCTGCCATGAGCAGCACACCGATCGGATACGAGATCAGCGCCGGGGCCATCATCGCGGAGGCCAAGCGCCAGGAGGCAGAGAGGGAGAGGGCCGCGATCCATGCCGCCGGTCCGCAGACCTGCGGGCGGTTCAGCTTCGACCCGGCGACCGGGGCCATCACCGGACCCGCCGGGTACATGCAGAGCGAGAGCTACACCCGCCGCATGGCTGCGATCACCGAGGGCCGGGACACGGTCACGAGCTTTGGATATTCCCAACACGGCGACCTGATCAAGGCGGTGCTGGTGAGCCTGCAGACCGACTACGCATCGTGGAAGGGCATGCGCGATTTCATGAAGGACTTCGACGGGAGGGGCGCGCTGGACGCCCGCCCGGCATCAGTAACAAAGCCAGCATCGGAGGACAAGACACATGCCTGAGAAGACCGACACCACCACCCTGAGCTTCAAGCGGCTCCGGGAGACCAAGAACACCGTCCGCTTCGAGGAGGAGACGGAACCCGGCAAGCCGCCGGTCATCGGGACCATCTACATCCAAAAGTGGTTCATCGGCGACGCCGAGGCCATGACCGTGGCCGTCACCCCGGAGGCGAGGTAGCCATGGACAAGCTCTACTACATCGTCTGCGAGGAGAAGGGCGCGACGCTATTCGAGGGCCGCTTCCAG
>JADLBR010000418.1 GCA_020847615.1 Verrucomicrobiia bacterium | reverse complement strand
GGTGCCTTTAGGCACTCCGCGACTCACCAGAGGTTTCCACATGAATGATGCTGCGCGTCATCGCGCCAACCGTGAAGCTACGCCGCGAACGGATGCACCCAGGGCTTGCGGTACTCTCGCTTCAGGAGTCTCGCCCCGGCATCGTTGCCGCGTATCTGGCGTGACGCGTCATCCCATTCCACAGGCGCGCCGGTCTCGTAGGCGATCATCGCCAGCTGCACCGTCGCGGTGGACTTGAATCCCTCCTCGATCGGGCACGAGGGCGCGCGCCGCTCGCGCACCGCGGCGAGGAAATCCTCCATGTGCGCTTTGCCGGCATCGCCCCCGGCCTCGTGCTCCTCCCGCTCGACCTCCTTGCCCTTCTGTCGCACCACGGCCCATCGCTTGTCCGTCGCAAACACTGTTCCGCCCTCGCCATAAAAGAATATCCCGTTGCTCAGCGCGGGATCGTACTCCGTCGCCCCCCAGAGCCGATGGCGCCAGACCAGTGGGAATTCCTCGAATTCAAAATGCACCGTGAGCGTGTCCGGGGTCGTGATGACTCCCTTCAATTTCTCGATGCCGCCGGACGCGACGAACCGCCTCGGGACCGACGCGCCGGTCATCAGCCGCACGGTGTCGATGAGGTGGATGCCCCAATCCACGAGATGCCCGTGGCCCGAGGTCTGCTCCAGCCGCCAATTCTTGTGCCCGACCTGCTCGCTGTAGGGGATCTTCGGTCCAGGCCCACACCACAGGTCCCAATCCAACGTCGCGGGCGGGTCTTTCGGCGAGGGATCCAGCGTCCCGGCCTTGTAGTGGATCTGCGCATCCACCTGGACGATCTTGCCGATCCCACCAGACCGGATGAACTCCGCCGCCTGGCGGTAACCCTCCGCCTGCCGCCGCTGGAAACCCACCTGCACGATCCGCCCACTGCGCTTCACGGCCTCGACGATCGCTTGACCTTCCCGCACGTCGTAGGCGATGGGCTTCTCCAAATAGACATCCAGGCCCTTGCCCACCGCCGCGATCGCCTGCAACGCGTGCCAGTGCGGCGGGGTGGCGATCACCACCGCATCCAGGCCGCCGGCGGCCAGCATCCCCTCATGCAGTTTATGGGTCGCGGGCTTCCTGCCCTGAAGTTTCTCGATCTCCGCAACCGCCGCATCGAGGTGCGCGCTATCCACATCACAGATCGCCGCGATCTCCACGCCACCGCACTTGAGGGCCGCCCTCGCATCCACCATCCCGTACCCGCCCACACCGATGATCCCGAGCCTCAGCGCCTTGCCGCCCGCCTGCCCCCGCAATGCGCCCGCCGTCGCCAGCACCCCCCCGGTCGCTAATCCAATGAATTCCCGCCTCGTGGTTCCCATGTCGCCTCCTTCACCTGTTACTGATCGTCCACCCAGACTCCATGCCCAGCCATTCCGAAAGCCGCCAGGCCGAAAATTCGAAATTTCTCCCTACCGGCATCTCTGACTCGCGCTCTTCCGAGACCCGAATGACAACATGCTGAACCGGAGGATGATAGGCTCGAAGAACGCGATAGCGACAGCCGGCGTCTCATGGCAATCCCGAGTCGGAGTACCAGTCTGCCTTTGAAACCCAAAAACGCCACCCCTTTCTATTGTTTGAATGAGGGCGATCCCGGGTGTATCTAATCATTGCAGCGACTGACAGATCATCGTGTGACACGAGGAGGTCGACCATGAAGAGCTTCGCAACCACATGCCTCGCGGGTGGGCTGGCGGCGTTGGCCCAAGGCGCCTCGCCCGTGGCCATCCCCCAGCAGCACATCACGGGCGGCACCGCGCTGCAGGCGCCCCTGGTTCACCGCAGCCAATCCACTACGGTGGGTTCCTTCGGCGCCGGCGCCCACGGGACCGCCATCTCCCAGGGCAAATTTGTCGGCGGAGTCGGCTCGGGCATGCTGCACGGGAAGCCGCCCAACTGCGGCGTCGTGAAGCGGATCGATGGCAGGCCCTCGTCGGGGATCGTGGTCGTCCCAGGTTATCAGTACTATGGCGGCTACTACTACGGAAGCTCCGCCATGCGCGATCTGGCCGATGCCGAGTGGGCCAAGGTGCGCCTCATGGAGGAGGAGTTGCGCCTCAAGGAAGAGCAACTGAAGCTGGAATACGAGACGAAGCTGGCAGAGCTGGAGGCCAAGAAGGAACAGATGGTCCGCCAAGACCAGAAGTCGAGCTGGGACAGGGCCGCCGCCATGTACCCTCCCCTCCTCGATCCCCAGTCCAAGATGCGCACCTGGTACGAGCACCTCCTCAAGCAGGCCCGCGAGGCCACCGACCGCTGGGGCCAACCGATCCGCGTGCCCGAACTGGACGCGCCCGACTACCCCGAGATCTTTGCGCATCGGGCCGCCCAGCAGATTAATCTCAAGCCACTGCCCCTGTCGCCGCCCCAGGCCGAAGCGGCCCCCGAACCGCCCACGCACACGGCCACCGCCTCGGAGGCCCCCATCTCCGTCGGCGAAGAAATCCCGGATTGACGTGAAAAGAGGTGCCTCCCGGAGAGACTCGGGGGCGTTGTCCGTTGCTCCGACAACCCGTGAGGCAGACATTCCTGTCTGCCCGTTCGCTCAGGTCCGCCCCCGCAGGCAAGAATGACCCGGTCTTGCGGAAAAGCAGTGGCCCTCGATGGAACGATGGCCAAATGTGACCCCAATGCGTGTAGCCGAACGCGTCAAGCGTTTGGCACGCCGCATCCGCCAAACGCTCGCGCGTTCGGTCGCACCCATCATTCCCGACCCTCCCCCAACGCCGTCAGCCGAAACAACTGCATCTCGCCGGCGAGCGCCGGCTCCACCGCGAACCGCAGCGTTCCCCCCTTGGCCTCGACCCGGCCCATGTCCTTCCTGGACCGGTGAAATTTCTCAACCCGCCACGCGCCATCGGCCAACCCTTCCACGGTGATCTCGGTCCCCTCGGCGCCCCACTTCGCCCGCACATCCTCGTCGTACCAGACGTTGTCGTAACTACCGGGCCATCTCCGGAAGACCGCCACGTACCGTGTGTTTCCCGACCCGCGCTTGATCGCGCACTCGAACCCGGCGCCGCTTGCCGAAACCCGGCGCTTCACCCCCGCCCATTCCAGGATCGCATCGAGTTCCGCGCCATCGAACGCGGCGTCGGCATACGATGTCCCGCCGGGCGGCGGGGGCTCGTGGGACGGCGGGGCGATGCGCCTCACGTTCGGGAGATTCGCCAATGCCCCGGCCAACGCATTGCGCGCGCCCCGCTCCTCGACGCAGTACTTGCCCGCGTCACCGACCAGCACGACCTTCCCGCCCGCCTTCACGTGCGCGACGATCCTCTCGATCGCCGCCCGCGTCATGACCTCCCCGCAGACCAACACCAGGGGGAACTTCGCGACATCCACCCAGGCGGCATACTCGTCGGCGAAGTGCGCCCGCACGCCGTGGAACGAGAACAGCGCGGTGAACACATCCAATCCCGCGATGTACGCGTAAAATCCCTGTCGCCCGTCGCGAATCAGCCGGTCGGCCCGGCTCCCGAACACCAGCGTCTCGGGCTCGAAACCCTCCGCAGCCACCCATTCGCCCAGCGCCGGCATCGAATCGCGGATGAACCCCAGTACCTCGGGCAACGCCTTGAAGCGGGGATCGTCCGCGCGATGGATGTTCCACCGATACAGATAACACCAGCCCCGATCGAACAGCGAAGGGTAGAAGAATGCGCTGTCGGCAAGGCAGACGCTCGGCGGGGTGAACTGGTGCCCCTCGCCGGTGTAAGGCACGCCCGCCTGAATGCACAGGCTCTCGATCGCGCGCTGAAAATAGAATGGACCGCCCTCGTCATGAAAACTCCCGCCGTCCCGCAGCAGCGGAATCGCGGGCTCGAGGGCGTTGACCACCGGGCTGCGATACACGTGGATCTGGCGCACCGGATCCGCGGCGCGAATGCCGGCCAACAACTGTCGCGTCTCGTCGAGATAAGTCGCCGTCCGAAAATCCAGGAAATCGCGCCACCCCGGCGAGAGATCCGGCCCGCTACGGGCCGGCGCGTGGCCCATGATCGTGTAGAGCGGCGCCATCGGCGATGCGGCCCGCCCCTCCCGTTTCTGCCACGCCGCGAGCGCCTCGCGGGCCGGCAACGAATAATCCCCACGGCTATATTCCGGCTTGTTGCGCTCGTTGAAGATGATCCGCTTGCTCCGGTAGCCGATCACGGCCGGGTCCGCGACGAACCGCGCCGCCACCGACCGATACCAGTGGGCAAATTCCTCCCGGCGCACCGGATCGTGCGCCGCCACCTTCAGTTCCCTCTCCTTGTCGATCTGATCGATGTAACCGAATTGGTTCATCATCAGGTCGAAGTCCTTCCACGCGGGATACTCGCAACGGTTGCCCCAATCCGTCGGTGTCAGCAGGACCTTCATGCCTTTGCCCTCCGCCAGCTGCAGGCGGCGCTCGATCTCGTCCCATCGAAAGACGCCCGGCAGCGGCTCGACCTCGCCCCAGGCCATCATGAAGGAAATCACGCGAAACCCGAAAGACGCCGCCTCTTCAAGCCACCGGTCGAACTCGCGCAACCGATCCTCTGTGACAGGCTCCCGATCGTCCTCTCCCATCAGCGTGCCCCAGTGCTCCGCGATGGGCAGGGGCTTGCCAGACGAAAGCAGTTCGTCTCGGGTAGGGATGTCCTTCGGCGGCGCGGCCTGGGTCGTGGGCGGAGATGCCACGCCAAAGTGCAGCGCAAACCGGTCGAACACGACCTTCCCGCGACGGAGTTCCGCCACCGCCCGATAATCGGTCCCGGGCGAAAGCCCCGCGCATTCCACGACCACGTCCGCGGCCGGCGGCACCGAGGCCTCGTGGACGAGCGCCCCCCTCCAGTCGCGCACGGCGATCTCGCAAGTCGCGCCCCTGGGTACGCGGCCAAGATCCTCGGGCACCAACCGCAACGTCAGCCGCGCCGCGCGCGCCTCGCGCGGAAACACGTGATCCTTCCGCCCCGTCTCCCAGCCCGACACGCCGCCCGCGACCCCCGCGCCCTCCCCCTTGCGCCGACCCGCGACGAATAGCTGCATCACCTTTTCACGCTCAAATACACCGGCGCCACGCCACGCCTTCGCGTGAATGAAGTACCGCCCGGGCGGCAGGACCGGCAGTTCGATGCGCTGTCCCCACAGACCCATCGGATCCGCGCGATCCAACGCCAGCGCTCTTCCCGTCCGCCAGACGACCGGCCCCTGATAGCCGCGCCGCACCGACACCTCGAAACGCACATCCCCCTTCGCCATGGACAGTTCATCCGGGAACAGGCAAGGCATCGAGTCCCACCCCCAGCGGAACTGTTCGATCAGGTGCCAGTTGAGCGCCGCATCGAAGCCGTCCTTCGTCCCCCATCCCGGTTCCGCGAGGACCAGTTCGCCTTTGCCCGCCCGGATGTTCGCCGCATCGCCATGCGCCTCGTTATCGCGCGGCGTCTTCGCCGGCTCGATCCGTATCCCCACCACCGACAGCGGCTCCTTCCACTCCAGCTTGCGAACCGATTCGCGAAACTCGGGCTCGACCCGCGCCTCGACCGCATCCGCGGTCGCGACATTCAGCGACTCCGCCTGATCCCACATCGAATACTCGCGCATCCGCGAGCGACGCACCGTCGGAAATACCGGGCGACTCGTGAACGTCGGCACCGCACGCTCCCGTCCGCCCCCATCGCGCAGCAGCAGCACCAGATCAAAATCCCCGGCCAGCCGCGCATACCACCACCGGACCCGCGCCGTTCCCCCCGGCAGCGCGATCGGTCCCGGCGGACGCACCACCACCGCCCCATGCCCCGACGACCCATAGGCCACCCGCAACGCCCCATCGCCCGCCGCCGCCTTCTCCCCACCGTCCACCGCCCACTGCGAAAAATCCCACGGCGATGCCTCAGACACAGAGCCGACACCCAGAACAATCGCCACCACGAAAACAAGAATTCTCATGCGTGGCGCCCAAGCTATCGTCCCGCGGTCCCGGTGCCAAGGCGCCCCTACGTCCACAGATCCTCGCGCAAGGGTTGGCCTTGTGTCGCCCGGCGCAGGAGGCGGCGGGCGCACGCAAGGCGCCGCGCGCCTCATCCCATGGCCATCGTGGGCGGCCGCGTGAACGCGGCACTACGAGCGGTGGGGCGAAAGGCTCGTAGTGACGCCTTCAGGCGTTCCCGGTGGCCGGGCCCAGGCGCTTGGGAGTGCGGCGCATCCCCGCACCGCTTTGCGCGCCCAAGATCCCGCACGATTGCGAACCGGCGCGCCGACACCACACGTCATATACCGGCCCTCTAGGAGGCTGTCGGACTTTGTCCGACGGCCTCCTCAGGCAAAACCGCCTTCTATCTGCGAGCAAAGGAGTTATGCAACGAGAGCACGATTCGCTAGACTTGCTGAGGCACGGTGCCACATCTGGGTCTTGCCCATCATAACTGCCTTGGAATAAGGCGGTTTTGCTTTCTAGCAGCCTGTCGGACTTGGCTAAGTCCGACAGGCTGCTAGGATCGTTCCAATCGTATGGGGTCCCTGACGCGAGGATCAGGACCGGGATTTGTCGCGAATGCACTTTCTTCCCTGAGCGAAACGCCCGCGGGTTCGGATACATCCCCCCCAACGCTAATCGCCATCACTCGATCCCGATCTCGGCGAGCGCCGCGAATGGCTGCTTCGGGTTCTGGGGCGACTCCAGCACGACGCGCAGATTCCGCGCGACCACGGGCCGCTCCAGCGAGACGCCCGCAGGCCGGACGCCCGGTTCCAGCGCGCCGCTCGCCACCGGCTGTCCCCAGGCATCGGCGCTGTCGCCCGCATAGACAGTGAACTTCGACACCCTCCCCGAGGCCTGATCCTGCCTCGGGGTCAGCGTCACGGCCGCAATCGTGACCGGTCTCTCGAACGCAATGACGACCTCGTGGGGGTAGCCGCCCGCCTTCTGCCAGCGCGAATCCCATGGAGTGTGCCAGAAGGTCGCCGGATCGCCATCGATCAGGTTCGTCGCCGGATAGTCGTCCGCCTGACCGTCGCAGCGGAGGATCGACGCGCCCGCCGCCTCGATCTTGGACGGCTCACGCAGCAACGATGCAATCTGATCGTACGTCACCGAAACACCTGGATCAAATCCCCCGGTGCTCATGTACGCCAGCAGGCTACGACGCAACTGCCGCGCCACGGGGCGTTCTCCCAATCCCGTCGCGAGATCGATGCCGCATGCCAACAGCTTCCCCTTCCCGACCCGCGCCTCGAACGCTAGGGCCAGCTTGCGGTTCGTCACCCAGTCGTCGACGACCTGCACCACCGGCCGCAGGTCGCGGGGCAACGCATCGAGAATGAAAGGATGTGATCGTGAGACGAGCTCCCACCACTGCCAATTGCTGTGGAAGTCTGTGGGAAACCCGGCGAGCGCCGGATGCTTCGGGTTGCAGAGGATGCCCAGGGTGTGCGGGGGCTGGCGCTTGGTCCATGCCGTGTTCCAGAAGATGGGCGAAAACCCGATCTTCACGCGCCCCAGCGCATCCCCGCGAACCATCGGGGGCGGCGCTAGCAGCAGCACCTTGCCGCCGGACTCCAGCCGTTCGCGGGCGGCCTCATCGAATCGGCCCGCCACGAGCACCCCCCCGGGTTCCTCCCCATCGACGCGCGCCGGGTACACCCACACGTCCCACTCGTTGCGCGCGATCTCCGCCGCAGAGAGGCCGTGCGTCTGCCCGACACCCACCTCAAGCCGATACCGGCCGGGCGACGCGATCCCCCGCAGATCGATCCCGATCTCCCCGATCCGCGCCATCTCACCGGTGGGAATCGTCCGTGTCTCGAAGTGCCCGCCGGCGAACGCCACGCCATCGTCCCCCTTCAGTTCCCACACGACCGCACAGTTCGCCAAGGGCGCAGGGCCGAAATGCGCCAGGTCGATCTCGGCCCCGAGTCTCTCCCCCTCCACGAACACCCGCTTCGGCAGGCGGGCCAGGGGCACGACCGGCCCGCAGAAACGACGGAATTCCGCCGGGGTGATGTATCCCTTCGAGTCCCAGAACGGATCCAGCACGCCCACCAGCGCCGTGCCCTGGCCCGGGAAATCGTGCAGGTCGAGCAACTGGAATCCGCCCATGCCCGGCGTGCGCAGCGCCGACTCGATCTCCTCTTTATAGCAGAGGGCCTGCAACTTGCCCGACGCCATCAGGAAATCCCGCGCCTGCCCGCCCATGCCTTTGGCCACCAGCGCATCGCGGAAAATCTCGAAATTCTTCGCCTTGAGGTGGCCCGTATACTTCTCGATCTCGTCAAAGTTGGGGTACACGCACCACTGGCCGATCTCGTGACTGATCACAGGTTGCGGGTGCGATTCGATAAAGTCCCGATAGTCGGTCAAGGTCTCCGGGGGTTTTGCGTTGATGCGCGACCGCAGCCCTCCACCCCAGGCCTGGATGCGCGGCTTCGGGGTCACGTGGAATTGGTTCTCGGGAATCTCGGGCCATCCCGAACCCGAGGTGTACAGGCGGCGGCCATCCTCGGCCCTGTGGCGGTTCACCCACTCCGCGAGCCACGCGGCGTGCTCCTTGCCCGCCGGCTCGTTGCCGTGCGCCAACAGCAGGAACGAGGGATGGTTGCCGTAGGCCCGCCGGATGCGCTCCGACTCTTCATAGAGCCACGCGTCTATCGACCTGCCGTCGCCGACTGTCGCGCCCTGGTTCACCCAGGCGGCCACCTCCACTTGAAAATAGAAGCCCAGCTCATCCGCGGCGATGAACGCCGCCTCCGGCGGGCAGTGCGAATGAAACCGGATGTGGTTCAATCCGTGCGCCTGACAAACCCTGATGATCCGCCTCCAGCTCTCGACGTCGGTCGGCGGATGCCCCGTCAGCGGGAAAATGCAACACTCCAGCGTGCCCCTTAAAAAGATCCGTCTGCCGTTGACCGTGATCCGCCGGCCATCCGTCCCGACCTCGCGCAGGCCAAAGTCCACCGCCCGGCAATCCGTGGCCCCGCCCCGGCCCCGCCATGTCACCTCTATGCGATAGACGTTCGGCGAAAATTCGTCCCACGGCCTCGCCCCATCACCCATCTGGAAATCGAGCGACACCGTCGTCCCGGAAGGCCTCACCGTCACCGGAACCCCCGCCGCCGCGACCTCTTCACCCGCGCCCGAACCCTTCGGAACCGCCCGCAGCGCGACCTCGCCCTCCGCCGCCGCTCCCGTCCTATTGCAGAGCCGCACCTCGACCCTCGCCGATTTCTTGGCGACATCCGGGAACACCTGGACGTCGTCCACCCACACCGGATCCGAGGCCCGCAACAGGATGTCGCCCACGATCCCATTCCAGTTGCCCTGGGTGTGATCCGAGACGCTGTGCGCGTTGATACCGACCTCCGCGATCATCCGGTTATCCACGCGCACCGTCAGGCGATGCTTCCCCGGCGACAGCAGCTCACTCAGGTCATGCTCGTGGGGCACCGAAAGGCTATCGCCAGAGCCCGCCAATCGATCATCGACCCACACCGTGGTCTCCCAGTGCGGTCGCTCCATCGACAGCACGATCCGCCGCCCGCGCCAGGCCTCGGGCACCTCCACGTCGCGCTGGTACCATGCCGCGCCCACATAGACCCTCTCCGGCTGGAGCCAGAAAGGGATCTTCACGTTGCCCGCCTCACGGTACTTCGCGTACTCGGGGGCCTCAAACCAGGAACGGTCATTGATCCCCCCGGTCCATGCCGTGTTCGTGCCCACCTCGTCCCCGATCCGCTGCACCGCCAGCGATCCCGGCAACTTCACCGCCCCATCGAGATCGCGCGCGAACCACCGATCCGCCACGCCCCGATCTTCCCGGTCCAGCGCAAATCGCCACTCGCCGCCAAGACCGATGGATCCCTCTCCCGCCGCCCGAGATCCATCAGCCAGCCAGAACGCGCCCAACGCAACCAACAGCACCGCCCTCATGCCGCCTCCTGTCCTAATCCACCAGCTCCCGCTCGATGTCCTCGAGCGTCTTGCCCTTCGTCTCCGGCAACCGCGCCCAGATGAAAACGAATCCCGCCACGCAGATGATCGCATATGTCCAGAACGTCCCGGCCGCCCCAAAGACCCGATTCAGCGCGGGGAAGGTGAACGTCAGCACGAAACACGCGACCCAGAGCG
>JADLBR010000417.1 GCA_020847615.1 Verrucomicrobiia bacterium | reverse complement strand
TTCCACACGTTTGACTGAGGGCCACCCCAAATCGGTCGGCCCTGACGGATTTGAGGACGCTCCGGTGCCCCAGAATGGCCAGATCCGGCGATTCCCCTTACCGCATATCTATATCGTATATGTCTCCCCGCACCCCAACAGGGTACCGCTGCCGGGCACCACAAGCGGGGCGCCTGCCTAGGATGCCATTATCCCCAATTTACCAACCGCCCCTCGTGGATGATCCGCACGCCATCATCCCAATTCGGCGCGTTGTCCCATCGCGTCCGGCCATGTCCCACTATGTCCCACCATGGCCTAGTACGTCTCATGTCCTATCCCCGGGTGCCAGACACGGCATGTCTCAGGCCACGCCGGGATGCCCCGCCAACGCGCGAGGATGGCCCCAGGGCGCGTTTTCGTTGCCGGGAGGGAAAGGGGTCCATCGTTGGGCTCCGACGCGCCTGGGGCCATCGTGGGCCATCCCCGGGCAGGGTTGCCACGCGATCGCCGCAGGCGCGGGGCCTCCGCCAGTCTCCTTTTGGAGACCGCAGTGGAACTCCCGTCATTCCCCATTCGGGGAACGGCCACCGCCCCACCCACGTTGACCGCGGACCGCCCGCGCGGTATGTGGGCCTTGGAATGACGAACGAGGACGCGGACACCGGGGAGCGTGATGCCCTCGTGCGCAAGGTCGCCGCGTGGTTCGGCGGGGACGCCCCCGAGATCGCGGGCCTGGGCTCCGGCTGCCTCCGGGAGCTGGCCGAGGCGATCGAGGAATCCGACCCGGACCCGTACTTCAGCGGCGACGACTGGCGCGAGCTGCGGGAGGACCTGCGGCGGCAAGGGCTGCGGCGGGCGCGGGCGGCTAAGATCCCGCGAGCTCTGCGGCGGTCTGGGCACGATCGAGGGCGCTCGGCGCTGGCCAATGGCCAATGCCCATCGCAGCCCAGCCCATCAGGGCGAGGACGCTGGCTCCACCGCAACGCACCGGAACCCGTGGTCGGTGAGCCGATAAACGGGTGGATGGCGAACGCGAGCGGAGGACTGCAGAGCGCTGCTAAACGAGTAGCGCCACGACCCTCCCCGCACCACCTTGCGCGCGTCGCCCTTCATGATGTCGGCCAAGTCTTTCGGCGTCGGTTCGAATGGCCCGGCGGCCCTGCGCTTCTTCAGGATCCCCTGGTCGCACCAGTCCTCGCACCATTCCCACACGTTGCCAGAGAGATCGTACAGGCCGGAGGCCAGCGGTCTGTAGCTGCCAACCGGGGCGGTGCGCGGGTGATCGTCGCGATAGCCCTCCGTCATCCACTCGTCCTTTGGATCATCGGGCTGGCCCAGCTTGGATTCCTCGCCCGGTACACCGCCTCCATCGCGCCCTTACCCAAGAGGCCCTCGATGACGAACTCGCCCAGCCGCATCCCGACCAGCGGGCCGGACTGCGCAGCACCGCCAGATTCCCCGTTAGCCATCGTGATCCATCCTCCTGTGTGATGGATTCTTCACGCCGGGGCAATCTGCGCCGAGCAAATTCCACGCCGGGAGCCTTCGCTCCTTTGCTTGTCCGCGGGTGTTTCGACTTGTCTCCCGCTTTACCCGCGTGTGGAATTCGTTTGCAGACGCTCACCCCTCACGCCGGCGAAACACACTCAGCGAGGCAACCAAGATATGAAGTCACTCATCGGCATGCTGATGGCGCTTGCGATGGGAGTGATGCCCATCGCCTCCCCGGGAAGCTCACCTCAGCCAGTCAAGGAGATCCAGCCACTGCTGACGACCAAATGGGGAATGGGACACCAGTATGCGCAGCTCACGCCCAATCAGGCCCTCCTCGGCTGCTGGGCGGTCGCGATCGCGCAGATTCTCTACTACCACAGGATTCAACCGACCGGAACGGTGGAATACGAAGGACCAGGATACCGCATCGCCGAGTCGCTGGGAGAGCACCGTTTCAACTGGCAGCTATTTGCGGATTCCCTGACGCCCTCGACATCTTCGGAAGTCTGTTCCGAGGTGGCGCGATACTGCTACTTCACCGCGATCGCCATCGGCAAGACATTCCCGGAAGGCTATCAGGGCAACAGCGATCACCGCAGGGCAGGAATCCAGAAGCATTTCGGCGTCTCATCCCAAGCCTACAGCCGGGCCGGTTCCGAGGCGATCCGCCAGGCGATCCTCTCCGAACTCTCGCAGAAGCGCCCCCTGCTCCTCTACATCGAAGGTCTGCAACCCGGACCCAAGCTCGGACACGCGCTGGTCATCGATGGGGTGCGCACGGTCGGCGACAGCTTCGAGGTGCATCTGAACTGCGGCTGGTACGGCAGCGAAGACGGCTGGTATGCCTTCGAACAGCCCATCCGGACATCCCGGGGGCTTTTCGACAATCCCACCCGCTGGGTTTACGCCATTCGCCCAAACAACTGACCGTTGCGTCAATTCGGTTGCCGGCAACCAATCCAGGACACAGCACTTCAGATCACATTCCCGGTATCGCCTCTCGCAGCACCTCCTCGACCCACGCCCCGATCCCCGGCTCCTTGCTCTCGCGGGACCCCAGCCAGGTGGAGGGCGCGAATGCGTTGGCTGCCGCGTTACTGAAGCGGCCGCATTCGGATGGCCCGCTCCGTCACCACGCTATAGTTCCCTGCCCAGTCCGACCGGGACCCAAGGGTCGTGCAGACCCGCTCCGCCACGGCCGCCGCCGAGGGTTGCGGGATGCGAAAGAGCACGATGCCGACCGATGCCGCGGCACCGTGCCGGAAAACCAATTCGCCGAAATCCTTGTCAAACGTGACCAGCAGCCGCCCCTCGGCACGGGAGCGGGCCAGCACGTCCGGGTCGGAACTGCCGGGCGCCACATCACGCACCCACAGCACGTCATGGCCCTCCGCGCGCAACCGCCGAACGCAGTCCTCGGGGATGTTCTCGTTGGCGCAGAGACGCACGGCTCAGGCGGCGGGCGCGTACACCCGCTCCTCGCTCAGCCGCTCCTGGGCGTAGGCCACGCAGGCCCTCACCTGGTCGGCGGTGAGATGGTAATTGCGGAGGATCTCGGCCTCGGGCCATCCCTGCGCGATCAGGCCCAGCACGAACTCGACCGCCAGCCGCGTGCCGCGGATGACCGGCTTGCCCACAAGCACGGCGGGGTCGGCGACGATGTGGTCCTGCCAGTTCACGTGATAATTCTAGGCACAAAACCCGGGGATTTCACGGGTTTCTTTGCACAACCCGACGGGCGCAATGCCACCGCGGGCACGCTCCCCTGCGTCATCCCGCACGATGCCCTGCGAAAGCGCGCAACAGCCCCCCTCCCCGCGTTATATACAATTGAAGGAGTCGGACGACCCCCTCGCCTTTTCGGGGCCATCACGGCCCGTAGCCGATCGCTTTCACAGCACGCACCCCCCCGGTGCGCTGATCAGCGCCACCCCACCGGTGGCTACCACACAAACTGGTGGCCACCACGCGCGGGGACCCTGTCTCCGATCCGCGGGCGCCACCCCAACCCACGGAAGGAGACACACCACGATGAGCCCACGGGCAGGATTCGTATTGATGGAGGAGATAGCCCCGAGGCTGCAAAACATGATACCGCATGCCGTCAGGCCGGTCGGGGCGGAGGATGCGGAGGAACTGGTGCAGGATGCGATCGCCGTCGCAGCCCAGATGCTCGATAGCCTAGAGCGGCGGCGCAAGGTCGTCACGCCCGGCAACGTCTGCCACTACGTGGCGTTGCTCATGAAGTCCGGGCGGAGGAGCCACGGCTCGGGCCGGACGGATGCCATGGCGGCGGCGACACAGCTGGACGGCAAGTCCACCATGCAGTCCTTGGCGGAGCCCGCCAGCATAGACCCCGAGACCGGGGACGGGTTGGCCCTCGGCGAGCTGCTCGCCCACGACGGAGACGACCCGTCGAAGTGCGCCTCCCGGTCGCTGGACTGGGAGTCGTTCCTCGACGGCCACGACCCGCGCTACGCCCCGCTGGTCCGGGATCTGGCCGCTGGCCGAACCTGCAAGGAGAGCGCGGAGTCCTACGGCTTCGGCTCCTCTTGGGGCCACGCGCTCAAGCTCAAATTGGCATCCGACCTCCGGGGATTCCTCGGGGAGGATGCCATCGTCGACGCCGTCTGCCCGCCCGCGTGGCGAGGCAATATCGTCGCCGGGCGAGAGCGCGCGGCGTGCCGTGCGGAGCGGTCGCATTGATCGGCGGCACCGATTGTCCCCGTCGGTCTCGTGAGAAGAGGGAGCCGCCGATAGGCGGTGATCCCTCTTCTTATCTATCGGGTGCTCCGACGCGCGGGTGGCCGCCTACCGCGAGGCGCGCGTGCCGGATTGGCTCGCCCACGACATCGTGGTGCGCGCTGCCGACTGCCGCGCCATCACCGCATCGCAGATCCCCGACGTGCTCCAGGGCTGGCGGCACCCGGAGCACGAGGCCTTCCGGCCCCGCAACGCGTGGTCGCTATTCAACGCGTTCACGGGCGTACTACGCGGCGTGAATCCTCACACGGCACTCCGACGCGGCGAGGCCCTCCACGGGCTCTTCGACGCGGTGGTCGGGCTGTCGTGATCGGGAGGGAGGGCCGCTGTCTCCAAAAGGAGACTGGCCCTCTCCTTAGCTATCGGGCCAGCCGCCGCGGTGCCGTGCAGTGCCTCTGTAGTGGAGATCCAACGGACCCCGGCGGTTTGCCCTCACTCTGTTGGGACTATCTGCGCAGGACCTTGAAGAGAATGCCGCCCGCAACCAATAGGAGGACGGTGACGCCTGCCAGCCATGGCCATTGCGTCGGAGCAGGCCGATTCGGTGTGCCAGGCTTGGCCGTTTTCGGAGCCGCGCCCCCCTGCTCCACCGTGTCCCGATCGCTGCATGATTCAGCCTGGAGATGTTTCCACGTGGGTCTTGCTTTCGTTTTGCCTTGAAGCACGCACCGAACCGCTTCCATGTTTGGCTCGACCACCGCAACCACGGGCTCCTCAGACGGGACAAGGACTACCGCTGCGACATTCGTTTCAAATCCAGGATTCTCATGTTTCTGTTCGCACCTGAAAACAAAAAAACCGTTAGAGGAGAACGGTGTCGGCATCGGCTTCAGCTTGAGCGCGCAATGAGGTGCCGAAATCCAGACCTCTCGGTTTGTGGTCATTCGAAACGATCCCTTTTGCTTCGAGCTGAAGTAGTATTTGCCATCGGCAGTCATAACCATCGACGCGCGGTTGGTTTCAAGCAAAACCCTAACGCCTTCAGGTTCCGCCTCAAAACCGGCCACGAGACCTAGAAACAGATTCTCTGGATCGACAAGAAAGATCGGTTCAGTTGGAAAGACCCTCCTGTCAACGCGGTTCTTCGAGAGAGTCCGCGCTGGCGGCGCTTCGTCCGAACGGGCTTCTCCGACTACCCCTGCATACGCAATCGCGATTCCCATGCAACCAATTCTAAACCACCGATTCATTGTTCAATATGGTTTCAATATGGGTTATCATCGCCGTATTCAAAGACATCCTTCGTCTGGCACCCTGGATTTGCCCAGTCTCCCTCCGGATAGACATCAATTGAATGATTGCGCTCACGCAGGCCGCACCGGGCTTCTTCGTCCCCAGCGCAACCTTGAGCGATAAGCAAGAAAGTATTGGTGCACTCGGGGTGGGTTCTCATCCCCGCATATCCTTCCCCGTTCTCCTCGGCCCATCCCGGAATTCTGTCGCCGTCCACATCATCGGCCGGCGATGCCCCGAAATCATTATGGCGTTGCAGGTGGAGTCTCTCGTGTGCGATGACTTCCGCGACGTGGAACACGCCGGCTCCGCAACCGAAAATCACGTAGGGCCCATACGTCTTGCCACTTGCAAACTCCATATAAGCATTGAGTCCGGCATACGCACCCCACAGCTGAGCCGCCCTACCAAGATGCACTGGAGTGCTCGTGCCCACCCAACATTGACCGGCTGTGCTGCCCGGTAGTTCATGAGAGCAGGTTGATGGGTAAATGGGGTAACACTTCCCCGTTTACGGAGACGGTGATCAGGCCCTGGCAGCGGAGCCAGGTTTCCGCGGCGTGGCGCCATGCGGCGTTGAGGCTGCGGCGATCATCCTTCCCCATTGTTTGTACTGTAGCATTCGAGCGGCGTCTGATCCACCCGAAAGCGGCGTGCCGGTCCCGCTGGTTGAAGCGGGACCGGCTGTTGTGAAAGTAGGCCTCGGCGGCCGAGTGGCCGCCGAGGGCGCGGCGCGGGCGGCAGTTGCGCAGGTGCGCGGCGGCGGCCGCGAATGGCGCGATCGCGCTGGGGTCCCACGAGGGCGGGGCGCCCGGCAGGCAGGCGCGCAGCGAGTCCTTGATCTCGCGGATGGCTTTCTCGATGGCGCCGTTGTAGGGCGGGTAGGCGGCGGGGCTGTTGAGCGGGATGACGCCATGGGCCGCGAGGGCCTCGTCGACGGCGCGATCGTTGAAGATGCCCCCGTTGTCGCGCTTGAGGAACAGCGGGGCGCCGTGGCGACGGAATAGGCCCCGCAGATATCGGGCGACGGCCGCGCCGGTGGGCTCGAGGGTGACGAGCGGCCCGAACGCGAAACGCGATGCCAGGTCCGCGGCGGGGACCAGCACGAGTTTGCGCCCGGCCCCGTCGGGTCCGTACTCGGTGGCGTCGATGGCCCATGCGAGGTTGGGCTCCTTCCACCTGACGTGCCTGACGTTCTGGCGGCGGCGGCCGTTGATCCTCTCCCGCTCCGCGGCGACCAGCCCGGCCAGGTCGCGGCGCGAGATGGAGTCACGGTGGCGGCGATACAGCGCGGTGGCCCCGGCCGAGCGCTTCCGGCGGTGGCGGAGCGCCTCGATGTCGCGCCGGATCTGGTCGAAGGGCAGCGGCCCGAGTTTCTTGGGCCCCGGTCGCGCCAGCAGAGGCAGGCCGCGCTCGGCCCGCCCCCGCCAGCGCGCCAGGGTGGCATGGGGCAGACCCAGGCAACGGCAGAGCTGCCGGTCATTGAGTCCTCTCTGCCGCTGGATCATCTCGCTCATGCCAAGCACCCGGGTTATCTGCGCTTCTTTTTTTTAGTCCCGCGTCTCCCCTGCGCCCGGCGCATGTCCAGCAGGATCGCGCGGACCTCCGCGGTCTGTTCCGCCACCGACAGGCGCGCCTCCAGCCGGGCGATCTTCTCCCGCAGCGCCCGCGTCCCGGGGTCGGCCCGCCTCGGCGGGCGCCCCGGTTTCCCCTGGCCCAGGCCCTCCATCATCGCCCGCAGCGCGCGCCTCTCCCACCGGTAGTACGTCTTGCGCGAGATCCCCAGCAGCCGCGCCCCCTGGCTGGCGCTGATCTGCCCGGAGCGCACCCCCAGGATCACCTCCGCCCGCCGCCGGGCATCCTGCTCCTTGCCCATCGCTCAGCTCCTTTTGGCCGGTTCCTCCGCCCTGGCCCTGGATGCCTGGATCTTCTCCAGCCGGGCCGCCAGGCCCGCCGGGGCCGCCGGCCGCGAGCGCCTGGCCAGGAGCGCCTGCAGCCTCGGGCTCAGGGCGTCGCCCTTGCTCAGGTTCACGCGGCTCTCCAGCGCCTGTAGCATGCCCTCCATCGCCCGGTTCTGCCAGTGGTTGAATGTGATCCAGTTGACCTCCATCTGCCGGCAGACCTCCGCCGGTCTGGCCCTCTCGGTCCAGACCGCCAGCACCGCCTGCACCTTCTCCTGCGCGCTGTATGTCGGCGCCGGCGTCCGCCGCCGGCGCTCCCTCTCCGCCTTGGGTTGCTTTGTCTCGCTCATCGCGGTTTCCTCCATCGTTGTTGTTGGTTGTCTTGGTCAGGTCGTACTCGAGCTCTTTGCCATCGGATCCGTCCTCCCCCTCGACGCTGAGCTTGAGCTTGCCCTTCTCCGCGCGCAGCACGACCGACTGGCCCTCCATGCGCCCGACCATGTAGAAGGGCGCCTTGGGCTGGCCGCGCAGCGCCATCTCCAGCAGGTTCTCCTTGATGCCCGCCTCGATCGTCTTGCGCAGCTCGCCCTGGATCTCAAAGTAGCGGTCCGCGGGGCAAAGCCCCCCGATGCCCTGGTGCGGCCGCCTGTGGTTGTAGTATTTGACCCAGAGCCTGATCCGCTCCCGCGCCGATTCGAAGCTCTCGAACTGCGCCCGGGTCAGGAAGTCCCGCCAGATCGTCTCCCAGAACCGCTCGATCTTGCCCAGCGTCATGGGATGCTGCGGGCGCGACTTGATGTGGATGACGCCATCTTTCCTCAGCTCCGCCTCGAAACGGCTGGTGCCCCGCCACGTGGTGTACTGGCGCCCGTTGTCGGTGAGCATCTCCTTCGGGGGCTGATACTCGCCCACCGCGACCCGGTAGACCTCGATCACCGCGTGCGCCGTCGGGCTGCGGAACAGGTCCGCGCCGACCATGAAGCGCGAGTAGTCGTCCATGAACCCGATCAGGTACGCGTAGCGCCCGCCCAGCCGGAATGTGAAGATGTCGCTCTGCCACATCTGGTTTGGCGTCGCCCTCTCGAAGAACCGCGGCCGGGTCAGGTTTCGCCGCGCCCTGGCGGCGGGCGCCTTGCCCATCAGCCCCGCCGCGTGGAGACGCGCGCGCACCGCCTCGGGGCTGGCCCGCAGCAGGAACATCCGCCGCAGCACCCCCGCGATGCGGCGCACGCCCCACCACGGGTTCTGCCGCTTGAGCTCAAGGATCTTGGCCACCACCGGCCCGTGCAGCCGCCCGGTGCCGCCGCCACCCCCCGGCGGCGGCACCGGGCGCAACCCATCCCCGCCGCGCTCCCGGTAGACCCGCACCCACTCCGCCAGGGTGCTCCCCCCCATACCCATCTCTTGGCAGATCAGCGGCTGGCTGTACCCTTCCTCCAGGTGCAGCTTCACCGCCCTGAGCTTGAACTCGTGACTGTAGCGGACCGACCTCGGCCTCGCCATGCGGCCGCTGCGCGGCCCCTTCTTGCTGACCTCTTCGTGCTCGTCCATGGTAACACTCCTCTTCCATCATTGGAGTGTCACCCCATTTCAGCCCGTCAGGGCTCTCACGATCTGGTAGTTAGCACATCCTTCGCGCTGAGCCCGGCCGGCTGCGCCGGCCTCGTATAGGGCGGGCGCACGCCCGTCGGTGGCGCCGTCCTGGTCGCCGTCGTTGCTGTCGGCTCCGCGCCGGGCGCGCCGCACGCCAGCCATGACGCGCACAGCAGCCCGATGGCCAGGCGCCCGATCGTGATAGTTGGAATACTCATGGCCATGTCCCGTCCTCCTGCCAATGGACGCGCGCCCCGGTGTCCCCCGCGCGCGCATGCTCGTCGATCCCACACGGGCGGCAACCTATTCACGATCCCGCGACGGTCAACAGAAACTTATCAATAGAATGCCTTAGAGTAAGTTTCACTTATGTAACGCTGCCCGCGCGCGGGCAATCTGGCGGGGCGATTTTGGCATGGATGATTCCATGCGTGCGATTTTTGGATGGCGCCCGGCATGCGCGTCGGCGGCCTTGCGGAACGAGGACTGGATGTCCCGGCATCGCACCGCCCTGCGCCGCGGCTCCGACATCCGCACCGTGCAGGAGCTGCTCGGGCACAGGGACGTGAGCACCACCATGATCTACA
>JADLBR010000416.1 GCA_020847615.1 Verrucomicrobiia bacterium | reverse complement strand
TCGCCGCCCTCGAGTGGCGCTTCTTCCAGACCGGCGACGAGGAGTGGCGCTACGAGTGGACCGACGAGCAGAATCGCCCCTCCCTCATCCAGCTCGTCCTCATGGGCGTCGAGGAAACGCGCACCAATCGCGCCACCTTCTGGGTCCCCATCCGCACCGCCGTCTTCCAGGAATCCTACCAGTCCGCCCCGTCCGGCTCCGGGCCATCCCCATCCCCGAATGAACCCCCGCGCTCCCCGGGCACCCCACCGGGGCCACAGCAGCCACCCCAACTCATGCGTGGCGGAGCTCCCGCTCCGCAAGGAACTTACCGGCCCGGAGGGGTGGGCTTCGCCTCACCCTCGTCCGGAGGCAATTCGGCGCCACGCCCTGGGGGTGGCCGCGCCGCGCCGCGCCCATGAAGATCCCCGGCATAGCATCCATGCGAACCACGAATCACTCATCCGGCGCCCGAGCCTCCGCGGGATGCGTTCCTTGGAGTGCGCAAGTGCGACTTGCGCCTTCCAAAGGGACCGTCCGGATCCTCGGGCTCCGGCACACCCCGAGACATTGCGACATCAGTGATCCGCCGTCCCCGGGCACCGGCGGCCAAGCAAGTCCGAATATTGCCGCGACGCGTCCCGCAGCGGAACGCGCGAGCGTTTGGCCGCCAAGGCCTCGCGGCTTCTCCTGCATTTTCTTCCCCGGTGGTGCCCCCGACCCGCGCCGCGGCTCCGCGCTCTTCATGGTCCTCTGGGTCATCGCGCTCATCTCGTTCCTCACCCTCGGCCTCATCGAGCTCATGCGCCTGGACATCGACATGGAGGTCGTACGATCCAAGGACTTCCGCGCCCGCCAGCTCGCCGAATCCGGCATCGCCATCGCCATGCACCCCTCCATCGAGCGCTACGACCCCCTCCTCTTCCGCGAGTTCGAGGAGGGCGAATCCTACGACGTCCGCATCGAGAGCGAGGACGCCCGCCTCAATATCAACCGCCTCCTCGAGAGCGGCGACACCGACCTCCTCCGCCGCCTCTTCACACACTGGGACCTCACTTCCACCGAGATCGACGACGTCCTGGGCGCCATGGAGGACTGGTTCGACCCCGACGATCTCCCCCGCCTCAACGGCGCCGAATACGAGGAATACCTCGAGGCCGGCAGGCACCGCGGGCCCGGCAACGCCCCCTTCCGCACGATCGACGAGCTCCGCGAGGTCCTCGGGCTCGAGCCCCTCTTCGAGAAAAAACCCGACTGGCTCGACTTTTTCTCCGTCTATTCCAGCGGGAGGATCGACCTGAACGACGCGCCGATCGACTTGATCCAAGTCATATGTGGCGTCACCCTTACCCGCGCGGAGTCGTTCGTGCGCCTCCGCACCGGACCGGACCGCGAGGAGCACACCGAGGATGATGTCATGTTCGAGGACCAGCAGGATGCCGCGGCGGCGCTCGGCATGAGCGTCGACGAATACCGCACCTTCGACGAGCAGGTCACCCTCCGCTCCTCGACGGTCCGCATCACCAGCGTCGGGCGCGTCGACGAGCACGAGCGGAAGATCATGGTCATCCTCCGCCGCTCGGCGCAGAATCCGACCTCGGACATGATCGCGTGGGAAGAGGAATGACGGCATGAGCGGCAAAGAGAAAAAGAGCGCCGAGGCGTGCCTGGCGCTGCCTTTCGACGGGCGCTGGGAGCTGTGGGCGCTGCCCCACGGCGCCCCGCCCAGGCTCCGCTCGCCGCAGGGCGACCCCTCCAACTTCCCGCTCACCGCCAACGCCACGCTCGCCCTGCCGAGCACCGCGCTCAACTGCATGCCCCTCTGGTTCCTCACCCCCAATGCGGACCAGATCCCCGACATGCTCCGCCTCCAGCTCGAGCAGCGCGGCCTCGCCGGCGGCGAGGGACCCGACCCCGTCCACGCCTACCGCGTGGTCCCGCAGGACAAGCACCCCGACCGGAGCCTCGTGCTGCTCACCCTGCTCAGGGATGACCTGCCCCCGCCCCTCTGCCGCGCCGACTTCAGTCACTTCGAGGCCGCCCCGCGCTGCCTCGACCTTCCGGCCAACCAGTACACGCTCTGGCGCGAGCTGGACCGCCTCGTGCTCGCCCTCACCCGCGGGCGCGAGCCGATCTTCTTCCAGCCCCTCTGCGCGACCGACCCCGGCCCCGACCTCTGCGCCGAGATACGCTGCATCCACATGTCGCTCGCCGCCCAGAAGATCGCCCCCCAGAACCCCTCCCTCACCCTCTGGGCCGGCCTCGAGCCCGCCGCCCTCGAATTGCTCCAGCACGAGATCGGCTTCCCCGTGACCGTCGCCAGGCGCCCGCCCCCCCACCTGCCCACCCCCGCCTGGGACCTCACCCCGCATCCCGTCCGCGCCGAAAAAGACCGCCGCCAGCGGGCCAGGCGCACCTCCGCCATCGTCGCCGCGTCCGCCGCCGTCTATCTCTTGGCCGTCGGCGCCTTCGTCGCGCACATCGCCCTCTTGAAGCGATCGGTCGAGGCCGCCCGCGACGAACTCCGCGCCCAGCAGCCCGCCGTGGAGCGCATCCGCGATGCCGCCAGCCGCTGGAACGCCATGGAGCTCGCCCTCGACCCCCAGCTCAACCCGCTCGAGTTCCTCCTCCAGGCCACCGACGCCATGGCCCCCGAGGGCGTCCGCATGACCCACTTCCAGATCGCCGGCTACAAGCTCCGCATCGAGGGCGAGGCCAGGCCCCCCACCGCCTTCGTCGCCTACCGCGAGCAGATCGAGCACCACGCGTTCTTCAACGGTTTCCGCTGGGAGCGCGCCGAGCCCGTCATCGAGGCCAACAACATCGCCAAGTTCTCCATCCAAGGATCACATCCCTATGCGCCCGCTGACAACAAGTGAGAAACGCCTCATGCTGGTCCTCGGGCTGCTGCTCTTCGCGGTCGCCAACCTCATCGTCTGGAATTACCTCGCCGCGCGCCGCTCCGAGCTCCTCACCGAAAGGGCCCGCCAGTCCTCCGCGCAGATGGAGCACCGCACGTGGCTCGGCCAGCGGGACCTCTGGATGCAGCGCATGGATTGGCTCGAGAAAAACCAGCCCCCCTCCACCAGCCCCAGCGCCCTGCTCGAGAGCGTCCAGCAGGCCGCCCAGAAACACGGCATCGAGATCAAGGACCCCAAGCTCGTCAGCCCCAACGCCCAGCCCCTCTACCTCGAGATCGCCGTCGGCCTCTCTGCCATCGGCACCATCGAGAAACTCACCTCGTGGATCGCAGAGATCCAGCAGCCCGGCCTCTTCCGCCTCCTGAAACAGGTGGTAGTCAAACCCGCCGACGACAAGGGCAACCTCCGCGCCGATGTCGTCGTCGCCCAGTGGTGCAAGCCCGAGGCCGCCCCCGCCGCAAGCCCCTGACCCGGAAGTTGCCCATCGCATCCCGTGGCCGAACGCAATCCCCGTAGCCGAACGCGTGAGCGTTTGGCCGCCAAGGCCCCAAGGCCTCGGCTACATTTCCTACCCCGGTGCCGGATGGGATCTGGCTCGAAAACTGCCGCGACGCTTCCCGTAGCCGAACGCGTAAGCGTTTGGCCGCCAAAGCCTCACGGCTTCGGCTACATTTCCTACCCCGGTGCCGGATGGGCTCCGGCCCGAAACTTCGGTCCGCAAAAATCTGGGACTCAAGTGATGACGCGCCCACGACAAGGGTGTTGCATGAACCCAGCGCCAGGACTTCGCCGTGGCGTGTTCCTTGGACTGCGCAAGTACGACTTGCGCCTTTTCAGACGGACGGAGACGGGCGTTCGCGTTGACCTCCCCCCTCCGATTTGCCTTTGCCTCCACGCCCCCCCGGCTACAGTTCGCCTTCGCGGTTTTCGGGGGCACATTACCCCCGTAACCATTGCGGGCGGTCCGGGTTTGCACTCTGGAACCACATGGCGAGACGAATGACATGGCGATGGCCGGGGGCGATGGCCCTCGCGCTGGCGCTGTGCGCTTCCCACGCCACCGCCCAGGAAGAGTCCCCCCAACGGGTCCTGCCCTCCCGCCGCTATGTCGGGCCCCCGCAGGAAAACGACACCAACGCCGCCGCCGCTTCGCCAGTCCGCATCGTCGCCAAGAGGCACGAGCCCGGCGCGCCCCCGCCCGATGGCGCTCCCGCCGATGCCCCTCAGCCGCCCGTCCCGCTCCCGCAGGCCGAATCCCCCGCGCCCGATGGCGCCCCACCCCCCGATCAGCCGCCGGCTCCCGAGGCCGCCGCGCCCCCCCCGGGTGAAGCCCCCGAACACGGACCCAAACCCGCCGACACCGCCCAGGAATCCGTGCTGCCCGTCGCCCCGCCCCTCGAGCGATTCAAGCCCCTCTGGCTCAGTTCCCCCTTCTCCCGCAACATCCTCCCCGAAAATAAGCCCGCCGCCGCCGCGGCCGAATTCACCCTCCTGGGCATCGGTGGCCTCGGCGAAAAATGGTGCGCCCTCGTGCTGGACAAAAAATCCCAGCCCCAGCGCCGACTGCTCCTCTTCGACGACGCCTCCGAGGCCCAGGACCGGCTGGTCAAGGTCACCGAGTCGCCCAACCTCGATCAGGTCACCGCGGAGGTCGTCATCGGCGGCGCGCCCTACACCGTGCGCTACGACATCGCCTCCCTGAAGGCGCAGGTGGCCACGCCCGGCCCGGGACAGCCGCATGTCCCAGCCCCCGCCATCAAACCCGCCCCCGGCCAGCCTCACGCGCCCCAGCCACCGCCGCCTCCGCCCTCCCCCGTCCGCGTCCTCCCGCGCCGGCGCTATTATCCCTCACCTTCGAACTCAAAATGAAACCCCACGTCAGCGCAGCGGGGTGCGTGAGCGACCCGCCGGGAATCAACTCCGGTCGGCGCGAAAGCGGCGCGACAACATTTCGGCCGAAGGCCTGTGGAGTGCGGTGCGTCCCCGCACCGCTTTCCCCGATCCACCAGCCTCCCACCCCGCATTTGACCAACCCCGCCGCCCAGCGCTAACCTACCCACTTCCATGACACCTCGCTCCCGGATCGCCCAGCGCCCATGGCTCTCCCTCGCCGCCGCCACGTCCCTCCTCGCGTGGAGCGCCACCACCGCGCAAGACAACCCCTCGCCAGCCGCGGCCCCCCAGCCCCCGCCCGTCCAGATGCCACCCCCGCCACCGCCGCGGACCACCCCCAACCCAATCGCCGCACCCGCGCCCGCCGACACCCCACAAGTCCCAGTACCCAGCACCCCGAACCCAGTACCCACCACCCCAAACCCCGAACCCAGTACCCCGAACCCCGAACCCTCCCCCGGGGCCGACCTCCAGACGCTCCAGTTCCTCGACGTCGATGCCACCGAGATCCTCGCGGTCTACGAGCAACTCACCGGCAAGATCCTCATCCGCGACCAGGGCCTCGCCGGCGTCAAGCTCTACATCGATTCGAAACGCCGCATCTCCAGGGATGACCGCATCCGGCTGATCGAGGCCACCCTTTTCCTCAACGGCTTCACCCTCATCCCCGACAAGTCCAACATGGTCCGCGTCATCGGCCCCGCCAAGGGCCCCAATGTCGCCAACCAGGCCATCCGCCTCCTCGCCACCGAGGAGGAGGTCCCCGATTCCGACGACGTCGTCAGCTACTTCATGCCCCTGGAGTTCCTCGACCCCATCTCCACCCAGCAGATCTTCACCCAGCTCCTCCAGCCGCCCAACCCCTTCGGCAAGATCGTCGCCGCCCCCAACGCCTCCGCGCTCATCATCACCGACAAGGGCAGCATCATCCGCGAGCTCATCAGGCTTCGCGAGAAAATCGACGTCGCGCCCTCCCGCCTCGCCACCAAGTTCGTCCAACTGGAGCGCGCCGACGCCGAGCGCGTCACGATGATCCTCAACGAGGTCATCGAGGCCCGCAACGCCACCACCCAGACCGCCACCCGCTCCGGAGGCGGCGCACCACCCCCGCAACCGCCACCCCAGAATGCCCCCGACGCCCTCATCCAGGCCCTCAACCGCGCCCGCGGCGGCGACGGCCAGCCCGGCCACCAGGGCGCCCAGGGCGGCGCCCAGGACTTCAACGTCCTCTCACGCGACACCACACTCGTCGCCGACCCGCGCACCAACCGCATCCTCGTCATCACCCACCCCTCCAATTTCGAATACATCAGGGAACTCATCATGGAGTTCGACATCGCCGTCGATCTCACCAAACCCTTCGTCCGCCCCCTCCGGTACGTCCAGGCCTCCGAGGTCATGCCCATCCTCTCCGAGGTCCTCATGGAGGAGGCCGATACCATGGTCCGCACCTCCGAGGGCGGCGGCATCGTCCCCGGCGCCGGTGGCGGCACCGGCTCCTCCCGCTCCGGCCTCAGCGGCATCAGCACCGGCGCCGGCGGCTCGCGCACCGGCACCTCCGGCTCCCGACCCACCACCTCCCGCTCCTCCACCAGCGCCCGCTCCCGCTCGGGCTCCTCCCGCGGCGGCCTCGCCTCCGGGCGCTCCGGCGGCAGCGGAGGCCTCGTCTCCGAGGGCGGCCCCAGCTCCATCTCCATCGGCAAGATCCGCCTCATCGCCGACGACCGCTCCAACACCATCATGGTCATGGGTCCCCCCGAATCCATCACCAAGGTCGACACCATCCTCGAGCAGCTTGACCAGCGCCCCAAGCAGGTCTACCTCGCCGTCGTCATCGGACGCCTCTCGGTCGGCGAGAACCTCGACTACGCCGTCGACGTCTTCCAGAAGTTCTATCCCAACGCCGCCAAGGGCAAATCCTACGGCGCCGCCGCCGGCTCCCGGAATCGCCTCGGCAACCAGAACCTCGTCGGCGGCGTGGCCGCGCCCAATACCCTCACCGAGGTGAGCGATTTCCTCATCGATGGCGTCGCCACCGGCGCCGGCCTCACGATCTACGGCTCCATCAGCAAGTCCATCGATGCCTTCCTCGAGGCCCTCGAGTCCACCGACCGCTTCGAGATCATCTCCCGCCCATCCATCTACACGGCCAACAACCGCACCGCCTCCATCATCAATGGCGAGCGCATCGCCGTCCCCGCCTCCACCATCCAGAGCGACACCGGCGACAACTTCCGCACCAATATCGAATACGAGGAGATCGTCCTCCAGATCGAGGTCACCCCCCTCATCAACTCCGCCAACGAGATCACCCTCCAGGTCTACCAGCTCAACGAGACCCAGAGCGGCATCACCGTCATCGATGGCAACCCCATCCCAGACATCGCCACCCAGGAGCTCTCCACCGAAATCACCGTCGCCAATCGCTCCACCGTCCTGCTCGGCGGCCTCATCACCACCCAGGTCGATGACGCCTCGTCCGGCTGGCCCCTCCTCCACCGCATCCCCATCCTCGGCGGCCTCTTCGGCAGCAAGAGCCAGTCCGGCTCCCGCACCGAGCTGGTCATCCTCATCCAGCCCGTCGTGCTCGATACCGATGTCGATACCATGCAGAATTCGATCGTGGAAATGGACCAGACGCAGTTGGGGTATAAATGGCTCGAGGCCAACGGGATCACCAATGCCACCCCGGGGCCGTCCTCGCTGCTCGAAACCCGCCAGCACGACATCCAGGAGGCCGAGCGCCAGATCCTCCTCCAGCAGCAGGCCCAGCAGCCCCGCGTCCTGCCCTCCCAATACCCCGTCGCCCTGCCCGCCGAAACCAACCAGCCCGCCAAGTCCTCCACCGGACCCCGCGGCATCTACTCCCCCATCTCCACCAAACATCGGTAGCTCGAAGATCGCGCACACCGCTTCCCGCAGCCGAACGCAAATCCTGTAGCCGAACGCGTCAGCGTTTGGCAACCGAAGCCTCGATGTTCAGTCACGCGGTGGGCAGTCTGGAACTCAGCAAGGCAGGAAAGAAGGGCTGGAGCGGGCCCGCCTGGAAGTCGCCGGCCAAACCCACGCGCTTTCCCCTGGGAGGGACGCCGGCCCCGGCGTCCGCCATCCACCCGAACGCCGCCGTTGCCGTGGACAGCGCGGCCCGCGGGGCCGCGGGCCCTCCCAAACATGACGTGACTGAGCGCCATCCGGTTCCCAGCCCTTCCTGAGTTCGTGAGTTCCCGATGAAACCCCAGAGCTTCCGTTTGGCCATCGTCCCATCGACAGCCACTATTCTTCCGCAAGAGCCCGTTCGCCCCCCCCGAACCCCTTCCGTGACAAAATCTTCATGATTCTCCCATTGACGCACACCCAACCCACGGCATAGTTTTCTTTAGAAAAGGGTGACCGCTGTGCGGCCGCCCAAAACAGGAGGCCCATGCCATGAAACAGAGCGTCGCCATCTTGGGAAGCGCACTGCTCCTCGCCACACCCCTCGCCGCGGACACCAACGTCGTCACCACCGACCCCGTCGGCGTCATGCGCTACGTGTTCCAGGCCAACTCCGACTCCTCGATGTCCCTGCCGCTCCATCGGCCCACCGAATTCGCCGGCGCCGTCGGTTCCGTCGGCTCCAACTGGATCACCGCCTTCGCCACCTCCAACTCCCCCATCAACTGGGTCAACAACGACTGGACCTACGGCGTCGGCACCAACGCCAACAATACCTACTACGCCATGTTCACCACCGGCGCCCTCGAGGGAGCCTGGTTCCAGATCAC
>JADLBR010000415.1 GCA_020847615.1 Verrucomicrobiia bacterium | reverse complement strand
TTGCCGGCGACTTTCGCGACCGCGTCGACGAGTTCCCGCACCGTGACGTATTGGGGGCAGCCGATGTTGACGCCCCCCTCGAGATCGGAGTGCATCAGGCGGTAGATGCCGTCCACCATGTCGTCGACGTAGGTGTATGAGCGCACGGCGCTGCCGTCGCCCCAGATTTCCACCTCGCCCCCGTCCCTGACGAGAGCGACCTTGCGGCATATCGCGGCGGGGGCCTTCTCGCGCCCGCCACGCCATGTGCCCTCGGGCCCATAGCAGTTCTGGAATCGCGCGATGCGCACGGCGATCCCGTGCCTTCGCCCGTAGGCCTGTGCCATGCGCTCGGCATAGAGTTTCTCCCAGCCGTACTCGTTGTCGGGATGCGCCGGGATCGCCTCCTCCTCGCGCATCTCCGGCTCGCCGGGCCTCATGTCCCGGTAGATGCACACCGAAGAGGAAAAGAAATACCGTTTGACGCCCGCCGCGGCCGCGGAGTGCGTCATGTGGATGTTGATCAGGGCGCTATTGCGCATGATCTCGCACTCGGCCGCATGGATGAAGCCCATGCCCCCCATGTCGGCCGCGAGCTGGTACACCTCGTCGGGCGGTCGCCCGCCCTCCAGCCGCAGCGCCTCTCGGCAGTTCTCTTCCTCACGCAGGTCGAGCAGCCTAAACTCGTCGGCCGCCGAGGGCGCAAACTCCGGCTCCTTGATGTCCACGCCCCGGACCCAATAGCCCTCGCGCTTGAGCCGCTTTACCAGATGCGAGGCGATGAATCCCCCCGCGCCGCACACGACCGCCTTTTTCATAGAATGACTATGTGGACGATCGGCCCACCGGCCACCCGCCGCTGGAACAGATCGCTTCCGATGCCTCTAGCAGCTTCCGGGGGTTTGTGAAGCCCCGCGCGGCGGGGCACCACTGGCGCGGAAAAACGTAGCCGAAGCCGTGAGGCTTTGGCGGCCAAACGCTTACGCGTTCGGCCACGGGGGGCGATGGGCAACTTTCGAGTCAGAGGACATCGCCCCGCGGCATGGGCGGGGGCGAGGTGAGGGGCGTGAAGCGGCGCCCATCCGTCGACGGCCTGTCGCGGGACGCGCGCCATAGCGCGAACTGCTGCCGCGACACGCGCCGGAATGTCAGCTGGGCCTGGCTCGGTTCCTGGCCGGGATCGGGGTGCAGGCGCCGATAGGTGCCGTCGGGCGCCAGTTCCCTGGCCTTGATGCGGTCGGCCAGGAACACGGGCAGCACCTCTTCCACCACGTGCCTGCGGAGGGCCGGGTCCTCGATCGGGAACAGGACCTCGACGCGGCGGTACAGGTTCCTGGGCATCAGGTCGGCGCTGCCCATGTACACGGCGGGATCGCCGCCGTTGGCGAAATAGAAGATCCGGCTGTGCTCGAGGAAGCGGCCGACGATGCTCACGACACGTATGTTCTTGCTCACGCCGGGCACCCCCGGGCGCAGGCAGCAGATCCCGCGCAGGATCAGTTCCACCCGCACCCCGGCGGATGAGGCGTCATACAGCGCGCGGATGATCGTGGCGTCCACCAGCGAGTTGGCCTTGATGATGATGCCCGAGGGACGCCCCGCCAGCGCGTTGTCGCGCTCGCGAGCGATCAGTTCCAGGATGCGGGGGGCGAGTTCCTGCGGCGCCACCAGCAGTTTCCGGAACCCCGGGTACTCGCCCAGGCCCGTCAGCGCGTTGAAGAGCCTCACGACCTCATCGGTGATCTCCTCCTTGGTCGTCAGAAGCCCAAAGTCGGTGTAGAGCCGCGCGGTCTTCGGGTGATAGTTGCCCGTGCCCAGGTGGACGTACGAGCGGATCCGGTCCTCGTCGCGGCGGACGATGAGCAGCATCTTCGCGTGCACCTTGAGCCCCACGACGCCGTATACCACGTGCACCCCCGCCTCCTCGAGGCGACGGGCCCACTGGATGTTGTTCGCCTCGTCGAACCGCGCGCGCAGCTCCACCAGGACGGTGACGTGCTTGCCGTTCTGCGCGGCCTCCCCCAGCGCGGCGATGATCGGGGAGTCGCCGCTGGTCCGGTAGAGGGTCATCTTGATGGCTAGGACGGACGGGTCGGCGGCCGCGTGCTTGACCCAGTCGATGATACACTCGAAATCCTCGTAGGGGTGGTGCAGCAGCACGTCCTGCCGCCGCATCACGGCGAAGGCGTCCGACTCCGGGGGCAGCGCCAGATCGGGCGCCGGGAAGAAGGGCCTGTCCTTGAGCTCTGGCTCATCGGCGGAATACAGGGGCAGCAGGTCAGTCAGCGTCATGGGTCCCGCGAGGCGATAGACGTCGCGTTCCTCCAGCCCGAAGGTGTCCAGGAGCATGCGCTCCACATCGGGTGGGCAGCCGGCCTCCACCTCGAGCCTGACGGCCTTGCCTTGGCTGCGCTTGCGCAGCTCGTGCTCGATGGTCCGGAGCAGGTTCTCGGCCTCCTCGTCGTCGAAGTACAGGTCGCTGTTGCGGGTCACGCGCAGGGCGTAGGAGCCCAGGATCTCGCAGCCGGGGAACAGCTCCGTCGCGTGCCTGCGGATCAGGGCCCGCAGCAGCACGTAGTGGTGCCTTGATCGGTCGCCCGCGGGATCGATCCGGATCAGCCGGTCGAACAACCGGGGCAGTTGCACGATCCCGTGGGTGACCTGGGCGTGCCCGGGCCGACGCACCAGAAAGAGCAGGTTGGCGCTCTTATTCAGCAGCTGCGGGAAGGGGTGGCTCGCGTCCACCGCCAGTGGCGTCAGCACCGGGAAAAGGCTCTTCCAGAACATCCCGTCGAGCCAGGCGATGTCGTCGGGCGGCAGTTCCGCCGGATCGAAGAGGCGGATTCCGTGCTCCGCCAACTGCCGTCCGATCTCGCCATTCCAGAGCGCGTACTGCCGGTCGACGAGCTCGTGGATGCGCCGCTGGAGGGCGTCGAATACCGCCGCGGGTCGCATCCCGTCGGTCTCCGCGTCCACCGACCCCTGCTCGATCTGCTGCTTGATGCCCGCGATCCGGATCTCGAAAAACTCGTCGAGGTTCGAGCTGAAGATGCTCAGGAACCTGACCCTCTCCAGCAGCGGCTGGGTCGGGTCCTCCGCCTCCTCCAGAACGCGGCGGTTGAACTCCAGCCAGCTCAGCTCGCGGTTGAGGAAAAGGCCAGGGTCGGCAAATCTGTCCTGTCGTGTGTCCATGCGTCTGGCCGCGACCCGTCGTGGGCGCATCCCATTGAAACGCCAACACTAACCCCGCGGCGCCAACTTTCCAGCCGGAACCTGCGGCCAATCGGGGGGAGCAAGGCGTGTTGGGGCCCGGCCATCGACGGACGAGATTTTTTGTTCATCAGTGGCCCCGGGGCGATTCGAACGCCCGACCTAAGGTTTAGGAAACCTCCGCTCTATCCCCTGAGCTACGGGGCCGCAAAGAGGAAATGCTAGCAGACGGGAGGGCAGGACTCAACACAAAGGGGCGCCGCGCGGTGTTCCATGGGACAGGCATCGATGCCCCGCGCGCGGGGCACCGCCGGCGCAGAAAAATGCGGCCGAAACCGTGAGGCTTTGGCGGCCAAACGCTCACGCGTTCGGCTACGGGATGCGAAGCGGCTACTCTCGAGTCAGTACTCGCGATATTTGAGCAGGAGGTCGAGCATCCTGCGGTCGAGTTTGTGGCCGTTCCAGTCCTCGTAGGTGACATCGGCGCGCTCGGAGTCGAGGATGCCGAAGCTGCCGCGGAAATTCCAGAGGGCCCAGCCCATGCGGGCCTTTTTCCAGCGCCTGAGCCAATCCTCCATCCAGGCGAGCGCGACGGGGTGGGGTGTTTTGTTATAGCAGCCCCATTCGCCGACGAAGGTGGGCGCGCC
>JADLBR010000414.1 GCA_020847615.1 Verrucomicrobiia bacterium | reverse complement strand
TCGCTTGAGAATGGTTCGCGCGTGCTCCCGGGCATCGCGTGCGGGAGATAGATGAAGAATGGCGTCTCGCGATGTTCCTCGATGAACCGGATCGCCCGCTCCGTGTAGCGCCTCGTGAGCCCGTTGCGATCCACCGGCGCCTCGATCACCCGCTCCCCCTCCATCAGCGGCAGCGGCGGCCATGTCGGCTGGCTCTCGCGCGCCACCATGTCGTCGCTGTAGGGAATCCCCAGATAGTAATCGAAGCCCTGTCGGGTCGGCAGAAATGGCACCTGATCCCCCAGGTGCCACTTGCCGATGCACGCGGTCGCGTAACCCCGCGCCTTCAGCACCTCGGCGATCGTCACCTCGTCCGGGTTCAGCCCATTGCGCGATACCGGCCGCAGCACGTGGTTGTCCGGCTCCGTCCGGTCCAGACCGACGCGCCGCGGATAGCACCCCGTCATCATCGCCGCCCGCGATGGCGTGCACACCGGCGCCGCCGCATAGCAATCCGTAAATCGCATCCCCTCCGCCGCCATCCGATCCACGCGCGGCGTCCGGTTCTTGCTCTCCGGGTTAAAACACCCGACGTCCCCGTAGCCCAGGTTGTCGCAGAAGATCACGATAAAGTTCGGTCGCGCGGGATCCGCCGCAGCCACGGAACCCAACCACGGCTGCCCGAGCAGGGCAACGCCCAGAACGCCCATTTGCAGTTTACGGCAAATCATTTTGTATTCTACACCAACGCGCACCCGCCATCAATGCTCCCCCATGCCCCGCGCGATGCGCCACGCGCAACTCCCGGACCGCGCATCTCTGCCCAGGGTGCGTCCATCACGGGAATCGGCCCCGCTTCGCGTCGCGCAAACCCCTCGAAAAGCCGGACCAGGCGTAGTAGTTCGCGGGTTTTTGGAGGTTTCGGAAAATGTTGCCGATGAGGACATGGCCATCCCCCTACAGGCGCACGCCGCCGGTTCTTTCGTGGTGAGTCCGCCACTGTCCCTGGCGAAGTTGAAAAGCGCGTTGTCCCTCATGCCTGCATTCTCGATGGCAGCGACGACACGGGCGACGCCAGCATCCATCTATTTTGCATTTTCGGAGTCCCCGGCAGCGCGATGGACGGCCTCGCACTTCTTCCACGCGCCGATTAAGGGTTCCAGCAACGGCTTGATCGGTTCCTCGGACTCGGAGATGAAGCCCTCCCGCAGCGTGTGCCTTCCCTCGACAAACACCTTGGCGGCCTTCCGATCGCCGCGCTTGAGGGCCGCGGCATATGGCGGACGCAGGCCGCGCATGTAGCCGCAATGGTGCCAGCCGATGAAATAGGGCAGGGCGAACAGTTTCGTGAGTTCGCCGGCGTAGTCCTGGCCCAGTTGGCGGTAGTAGTCCGCCGCATCCGCGCCGGGATCTTTCCAATACGGAGTGAAAGTGGTGTCGCCGTTGAGGATCGGCATCTGCGTCTCGCGATGCAGCAGCGCCAGCGCCTCGCGCTGGTTGTCGAAATAGCCGTAATACTGGATGTTGATCAAGTTCACAAAGGGCCGCATGGCGTGCAGGCTTTGGGCCAGCTCCTCGGGATGGCGCGCGTCCCGGTTCATGTTCAGCTTGTCGCCGAGGATGAGATGATTCCGGTCGTACTTGCGGATGGCCGCGTGACGCACCTCGTACCACCGCCGCATGATTTTGAATAGGAATGCCTGGCTGTCCTCCGCGGCGCGGGCTGCGTCGGCCAGCGTGGTCCACTGCGTCGTGGCGGCGACCTCATCCCAGCTCGTGGCGACCAGCGCGTAGGTCGCGCCGGCCGTGTCGGACGCGGGATAGCGTTCCTTCATCAGGGCCAGCCACGCTTGCTTTCCCTTCGCGGTCGCGGGCAGCGACATCATCGCCAGCACCCATGGGTGGACATTCTTCCCCGCCTCCGACAGTTTGCGGAAGGCTTCGTCGCCATGGTCGTCGTCCACCGTCCACGGTGGGCCATCGGTATAGGCATATCCGAGCACGCGCGGGTCGGCGGCGCGGGGTTTCACCACGGCCACCGCGTTGGCCTCGACCGCGGCCGCGAAGTCGTCGCCGAAGACGTCGAACGGGTTGCGCGCGAACGCGCGGACCAGCGTCGACCGCGGCATGTTCCAGCCCCACGGGACGTGCAGGTCCAACTCGATGACGTAGTAAGCGGAGCCGGCCGACTGGAGGCTCTGGGACAGCGGATTGTGGAAGCCCAGCGTGTTGAGACCCCACGCGGCGAAGTTCTGCGCGACGCGTCGCCCCCATTTTGCCGCCGCCGGCGTGCCTTCGCGCACGTTGCCCTCCGGCGAAATAAGCTCAGGCCCGTACATGTCCGCCACGAACTGCCTGTTGTTCGGCGACTGCCAATAGACCGCTTCCACGTGGTTGGCGCCAAGAGAAACGAACGGCTTGCCGTCGGGCGACTTAAACCACCAGACCCCCGCGTCCTTTTCCACGGAGACGAAGCCCGCCTGCGATGCCGCACAAAGACACGGCGCCGCCAGCAGAAGTCCTGACACGGCACACCGGGGCATCTGGTTGAATATACTCACTTCGAGTTCTGTCGCCGGATGGACTGCCCGGAATTCCCTGCCGCTTCATTCTCCACGGCGGCCAATTCCTCCATGGCGCGAATCGCCGCGAGTTCGCAGTTGAACCACATCGGGCCCGGGTTCTGCATGAGCCAGGTTTGATAGCGGCCCGGCGCTTTCGCGTGCGACTGGGCGCGCGTCAGCGTGCCGGCGAGCGCCCTCGCTTTCTCCAGGTGCAGCGGATCGCGCGTCGCGCGGTAGGCGGCAAGGTAGGTGCGGATGAGCTTGGCTGAACTGGCGCTGACCGGCGCGTAACAGCGGTATTGTTCCACGACGCACGGCAGCAGCCAGCGCTGTGACTTTGCGCCGGCCTGCCCGTCGGGATTCTGCCGTGTCGGCGAATCCACCGGAGGCCGCGCCCACATGACGAACTGGTCTTCGGCAAAGCGCAGGAGGTCGAGCGCGAGCGCCTGTCGCGCCGCCGTGTGGAACAGGTGCATGGCAAAGGAGCACGCATCATGCTTGGTCAGATTCTGATAGGGGGGCAGCGGCCTCACATCCTCGAACTGGCCCTGCCAGTCCCATGTCCGCACAGGATTCTTCTCAATCCACACGACGGCCTTCGCGCGCATGGCGTCGAACCGCGTCTCGCCGGTCACTTGCGCGAGCTGATCCAGAAAACTGATGACGGGCGTCGGGATAAGCACGTTGTCCGTCACCGGCTTACCATCCTTCGCGATGACGAACTGCAGCCAGCTCCCCTCAGGCAGTTGGCGGCTCGCGTAGGTCTCGGCGATTCGCACCGCGGCCTCGCGATATTCTACGTCCTTCGTCGCGGCAAAGACGTCGAGGAGATACTCCCCGGTCTCTGCGCCGCACAGCGTCATGTAACGGCCCGGCAACATATGACCCTTGAGCCGGTCCCGGAAGAGCGTCGGGTGATAGGTCGGCGGGTGGAACGCCCATGCGGACTCCCTCGGCTCGCTCATCGCGAGCAGATAATCCGCGGCGCGCCGCGCCGCCGCGAGCGCCTCGGCCGCATCGGCGGGCGGCGGGGTCTGCGACGCATAGATCGCCAACGCGGCTGCCGCCGCGCCCGCAATCTTCGAGGGATAGCGATAAAGATGGAACTGCGCCTCCGGCTCGCCACCGGCGAACCAGCAGCGCAAATCGGACGAGTGCACGAGCGCATCCAGTGCGGTGCGCGCGCTCTCGCGCCACGGCAGGGCGGGTGCGGGATATTCGCTGGCGAACACTGCGGCGCGATGGAACGCCCGCGCCTGCGGTTGGCCGACCGCCGCGCCCCGCGCGTCGAGCGCGATCACCTCCAGCCTGGCTTTTCCCGCGCCCAGCCGGGTCCAGACCGGCGAGAGTGGGGCCCAGGGCCGATCCGCTTCAAAGACCAGCGGCTTGCCCATCTCTGGCGTGATGGTGAAGCGATACTTCTGCGCGCCGGGAACTTCCTTGAAGTCGAACGCGGGCGCGTAGAGGAACTGCACCGCTTGCTCGTTCCAAAACGGCCGCACTCCGGGCACGCCGGGGCGCACGGGCGTCGCGGTTTCCCGCGCCGCGCGGGTCATCGACCCGGCATCGGTCACCACGGACTCACCGAAACTGGCGAGTCCCGCCGCCATCGCGATACCGGCCGCGAGCCAGATAATCTTCACGCATCACTCTCTTCCGGGAGTGGATCCGGATGGTGCAAGGTTCTCATCGGAGTGACTGACCGCGGGGCTCTTTCGTCGACTGACGGTCCCCGGCAAACCCGCACTGATCGTCGATCAGTCATGTGGCTCGCGCAATTCCTTGAGCAACTTCAGCGCGGCGTCCACGAGCATCTCCCCGCCGCCCTCGGCGCAGCGGGCGCTGACGACCTCGTAGTTGCCCTCGGCGTACGCGGACCGGTTGGGGATGTAACCGATGCTGCCGTTGGCCAATTCGGCGATGAAGGTGTACTTGAACGGCGACGCCTTCTTCAGCGCCAGCCCCAACTCGACGAAGATCTCCCCCGGCAGCGACACGATGGCCAGGTCGTCGCTGAACGCGATGGCCTGAACCTCGGCCACCAGTGGCCTGTCCTTGTTTTCGAACGTATCGAGGACGCAGACGGCGTTGGCCATCACCGGGATCGTCTGCTTCTTCTTCCCGATCTGGTCCACGACGCCGCGGGCATCGGCGATTTCCTCATCGGTGACCTTGCGGCGCGGGAGCGCAACCATCCGCGATCGGGCGCGCGGCGAGAAGGTCTCCAGCGCCGTGAGATTCGGCCAGTCGCGGAGCGCGGCGGCGGCGAGCACGGTGCCGATCCGCTCGGCCTCGGCGATGCCACCGCCCTGGCCAGGCCACTTGGGGTTGATCTGGTTGATGTTGCCGCAGCAGCCGTTGGCAAAGAGCGTGACCATCTCCGGGCCTTTGAATTCGGCCATGCGCCGGGCGATGCACCCGCAATAGTCGGTGCAAAACTTGGATCCACCTACGACCGTGGGATGCATGGCGAAATTAAAGTACGTCGCCAACGGCTTGCCGTCCTTCCCCGCGCCCTCGAAGAAGCACACGCCCACGTCGGGATCGATCGGCCCGGCTGGGCGCACGACATCGGGGCTCCTGGCCGTCATCCAGCCCAGTGTCCCATCCTTCATCCAGTAGCGGCGATTGAAGCTGGTGCTCTCCTCGCGGGCGACGTGGGCGGAGGCCCGAGCGGGGGTCAGTTTCCCGTTTGCCTCGGCAACCGCCCGGGCGATCAGCGCGGGGAGCCCGGCGGTGTATTCCATCGCGATCGGCTTGTCCGCGCCGGTGAACTTGTCCCGCAGGTCGCCGCGCGTCTGCACGGGCCCGCTGTGCGTGTGCGTGGCGGAGATCATCACGCGGTCGGCGGCGATGCCGCATTGCTCCTCGACGAGCTTGCGGGCATCCATGATGACGGGCCGCGTGGTGTAACAGACATCCAGGCCGACGAAGGCGGCCGCGGCCCCATCCTGTTCGACGACGATCGCCCTCGCGTACAGCTCATCGAGCACGCCGCTGGAAGGGCGGAGACCGTAGCTGCCGGCTATCGGGACCCCGACCGGCGGCGTGATGACCACCTGCGCCGCGCCGACACGGAATTCACCGGCGTGCGCACCCGATGCGAAGGACCGGCACAAGACCGGCACCCAAAGCGCCAGGGCCACAAAGGACCTGCCCACCCTATGACGATTTCTCATCGAGTGCCCTCCAAGACCAACCGGTCGAGCCGAAATACCGATCCTCCCGCGGCCCACGCGATGCCCCGGAACAGCAGGACGCGAAAGAGCGGGTCGTCAAAAGTCTTCGCGAGATGCCCCGGGACACAACCGAACACGCGGCCCTTGCCCAACGGATAACACCACAGCATCGGCTGTGCGGCTCTCGGCGTGCTGCCCCTGGCCCCCTTCTCCTCCACGGAAGTCGCCAGCACCGTGACGCGCGCCGCCATCGGCGTCGGTGGCCAGTACGTCTCGTCGTTCTCCAGCGTCACCGCCGCGGGAAGTCCCAGGCATATCGGGTGGTCCGCCGCCGCGACATCCAACCGCACCGGCCCATGCCGAAACAGTTGAAAGCCGCCCACCCCGACGAGTTCTGCGACCTCGCCGGATGGTCCCGGTTTCGTCCACGTGGCGGAGTGCAGCAGCACCAGTCCGCCACCCCCGTCGAGATATCGGCGCATCTGCCCGATCCGCCCGCCGTCCCATTTCAAGTAGCAGTAGGCGACGATCACATCGGCATCCGCGAACTGCTCCTCGGCGGGCCATCCCTCGGCGACCATGACCCCTTTCCCGAAAAGCTCCGCCCAGCGCGCCTGCCAAAGCGGATAGTCGTGCTGCCCGTTGCCAGCCGGTCCGTGGTCCTTCGCGTCCGCCAACAGCACGACCCGCAGGGGCCCCCCGGCATCCCGCGCCACCTCCGGCGCCGATTCGAGGGCCCGCCTCGCCAGCGCCACCCCATCGGCCTCATCCCCCCCAAACGACGCACCCCCCCGCACACCCACCAGCGCCACGCAAGCGATGGCGGCCCGGCAGAGGCGCGCGCCCGCCGCTCGACCGCGCCCGCCCGCCCTGGACGCCGACGCCATCCCCATCATCTCACACGAGCGCCCGCAGGTGCTCGATGCTCTTGGCCGCCTGCGCCGGCGTCCCGCATTCCACGGAGAAGACGATGTCCCGCGGGCACCCCTTGCGCACGATGCCGATGATCCGCTTCCAGTCCAAGACGCCCTCGCCGCAGGCGCAGCCCACCGGCGTGCCGGTGACCTTGCCCCGCTCCGCCTCGGAGTGCGCCACGGAGATGTCTTTGGCGTGCAGGTGCACCAGCCGCCCCGCCACCCGCTCCAGCCACGCGTAGACATCGTGCCCGCAGAGATAGGCGTTGCCGGTGTCGAAGTTGATCCCGATCGCGGGGGATTTTACGAGGTTGTAGATCCGGTCCAGCCCATCGGGATGCCGGGAGTATTGCGCGTGCGGCTCGATCCCGATCTTGACCCCGCGGCGCTCCGCGATGAAGGCGGCCTCCTGAAGCGTGTACTTGATCAATACGAAATCCTCCTCCTCCGTGGTCCATTTCGCCTTGATCCCCTCGTCGGTGTTGATGACGGGCACGCCGATCTCCGCCGCGACGCGGATCGCCAGCTTGATATACTCCCCGTGCACGTCGGGCCTGCCCAGCGGGCCGTGGGATTGCAGGCCGGAGATCTTGAGCCCCGCCTTGTCGCACGCGTCCTTGATCCGCCACGGGTCGTCGAACATCGAGACCGTGTGGAAATAGCCGGCCTCGCTCATCAGCTCCCGACCGAAATGCACCATCGGCTCGAAATACTCGTATCCCATCTCCGCGGCCTTCTCCACGGCCCACTCGAATGGCTTGTCCGAACTCCGGGAGAATTCCGCGTTCAGGCCGACATATATCTTTCCCATCACTTCTTTCCTTCCGTCTTTTGCGCGGTGTCCGCCCATAGCCCGCGGAGGGCGTCCACCGTCCGATTCACCAACACTTGGCCGCCGTCCGGCCCCACACGGCTGCTCTGGATCACCGCGCTGTATCCGCCCCCGCGCACCGCGCGCTCGGTGGGCAGGTAGCCGCCCGAACCCGCGAGCTGGATGATGAAGGTCTGCACGGCCGGGCTGCGCGCCTTCATCTGCACGCCGAAGTCGGTGTATAGCTCGAAGTCGTTCGTCGCGATCGCCACGTCGCCCAGGCGCAGGGCGTGCAATTCCATCTTGTACGCGCCCCCGGTGCCCGCCTTCTGCGCCTCGTGCCTGTCCACCACCCCCTGGTGCCACCGGTGGTTCCATCGCTGCGCGGGATCCTGGGCATACTTCTCCGCCTCGCGCCGCGCCTCCGCCACCTCGGCCTCCGTCACCTTCCGGAAGGGCAGATCGATATCCTCGACCAGATGGTGGAGCACCGCGCCCTGCCGCACGTCTTTCCGCGCGGCCCCATAGATATCTTCCCAGGCGCCGACGATGCGCCGGGCCACCTCCTCCAGGCGCGTCAACCCCCTGAGCTGACGCATCCGCGCGTCGGCGGCCTTGCCATACATGAGCCGAGAGACCTGGTCGCCGCCCGCCCCGGTCCAGCCCAGCACATGCAGACCCTCGCCATGGCGCTCGCGCAACGCCCGCCTCACGGGATCCCAGAAATCGGCGTGGATCGACCGCCCCCCTTCGGCCTCCTGCGCGGGACAGGGCACGTTGATCGCCGTGGCGATCAGCCGATCCTGCGCATCCCAGACAAACAGCACGTCGAGGCCATGGTCCTCGCCGCCCTCCAGCCCCCGAAATTCCTCGGCGTCTGTCGCGCCGTACATCTTCGCCGTCCCATCCGCATACAGCGCGCGCCGATTCTGCGCCACCACCGCCTGCCCCTGCCCCCATCCCACCTTGCCGGCCTTGCGCCCCTCCCACGCGGCGGCGGCCGCGTCCGCCACCCTTACCGCCATGAAGTCCGCGTACTCCGAGGGCCTCATGATGCCACCCTCCGGAAGGGCATAGCGGCCCTCCACGGTCACCGGCGCGTTGTGCGTGTGCGTCGCGCACAGGATCAGCTTGCGCGCGTCAAAACCCGGCAGCCGCGCCCTCAACTTGTCGCGCACCATGTCGCGGATGCCTTCGCGGATGGCCACGATGTCACAAGAGACGACGATGGCGCGATCCACCGACCGCTCCCCATCCCGCGATTCCAGCGCGAGCGCCGCCGCCGTGATCCGCGACTCGATCTTGTCCGATACCCGCAGGGCCCGGTGCCCGTCCAGCGCCACCGGACGATCGGGGGTGATGTCGGCCGTCGCGGCCCCCACCCACAGCTCTGCGGCCCGTGTCGGCGAGGGGAGAAGCGCCGCGACACATGCGGCCAACGCCATGGCCAGCACGCGCGGAGAATGCCGAACATTGCGCCGTAGCCGAACGCGCCAGCGTTTGGCCGACCCCACTGGTGGCACGGGCCAAACGCTGGCGCGTTCGGCTACACCCGGCGCACCCATCTCAGAGCTTCCACCCATTGTGCATCGGGCGAACGAGCATCGCGTTCGCCTCCTCGTCGCCGAGAAACCGCTCGGCCTTCGGGTCCCATCTCAATTTCCTCCGCAGCCGCGCGGCTATCTCCGCGACCATGCCTGTGACCGTGGCCCTGTGGCCCGCCTCCACCGGCGAGACCGTCTCGCCCTTCCCGCGCACCGCCACCAGCCAATCGTCCCCATGGTTGTACGAGTCGTGCAGCCGCACGTCGGTCGATTTCATCTCCACCTTGAGCAGCGATTCCGGCTCGGCCCAGATGCCCGACCGATCCACCCGCACCCACCCCTGGTCGCCGATGAACTTGCACCCGCTTTCGCCCTGCCCGGCGTCGGTGAAGATCATCTTCAGGCCGTCCGGGTAGGTGAAGGTGCCATTCCAGCCGTTGATGTTGTCCGTGAACCCCTCGTTCCTGTAGTCGCCGGAGCACTCGATCTCGCACGGCTGCTCCCAGAGCCGGGGGCAACCCCAATGCGCGATGTCCAGATGGTGCACGCCCCAGTTGACGATGAACCCCGCGCAGTAATCCCAGATGAGGTACCAGTCGGGCCACGCGACCCGCCCGGGATTATAGGGCTTCTTCGGCGCCGGCCCCTGCCACATGTCCCAATCGAACCCATCCGGCGCGGCCCCGGGATCGAGGGGGCCGACATATTTCGGGCGGTACTGCGGCCCCGGCGCCGCCACTTTCACCGTGTGGACCTTGCCGAGGTACCCGTTCCGCGCCAATTCGCACGCGTCGCGGAACTTCTTGTCCGAGCGCTGCTGCGTCCCGGTCTGGAAAACGACCCCCGCCTTCCGCACCGCGTCGACGATCGCACGGCTCTCCGCGACCGAGACCCCCAGGGGCTTCTCGCAGTACATGTGCTTCCCCGCCTCCGCCGCCGCCTTCGCGATCAGCGCGTGCCAGTGATCCTGCGCCGCGATCAGCACCGCATCGATATCCTTGCGCGCGATCACCTCGCGGAAATCCCCGTGCATGGCGCAGTCCGTGTTCCGGTACTCCTTGTCCACGATCCCCTTGGCCCTCTCGCGCCGCTCCCGGTACGCGTCGCACACCGCCAGGATCCGCGCCTCGGGAAATGCCACCAGGTTCTTCAACAGCGCCGTCCCCCGCTGGCCCACGCCTATGAAGCCGATCGTCGTCTGCTTCGATGGGGCCTTGGCCCCACCCTGCCCGAGGACGCGGGCCGGCAGGATCGCGGGGAAACTCGCCCCCGCCGCAGCAAACGCGGACCGCCTCAGAAACTCCCTTCGTCCGCAGCCAGAGCGCTTTCTCATGCCCCAATCGTCGCCCGATCCGGCCGGCCCCGCCATTTCAATTTTTTCGAAAAAGTATTACGAAATTTCTAACTTCGCCCAGAGCCCGGATGCGCGCGGATGGCCGCGGGCGACTTGCCCGTGTCCCGGCGGAACACGTAGCAGAGGTACTGGGCGGTCCGGAATCCGGCCCGCCGCGCCACCTCGTGCAATGGAAGGCGCGTGGTGAGGAGCAGGTCCCAGGCCATCTCGACCCGCATCCTCCGGATCTGTTCGGCGACGGTCCGCCCGAGCGCTCGCTTGAAACGCAGGTCCAGCGTCGCCCTCGATGCGCCAGCCACCTTTGCCACCTCGGGCGCCCCGATGCTCTCGGCCGCGTGCTCGCGCAAGAACAGGAGCGCCCTGTGAATGAGCGGATCCTTGATCGCAAGGAGGTCGCTGGATTGCCGGCGCACGATATCCGAGGGCGGCACGAGGACGTCGGCCACCCGCCCGGGCCGACCCGACATCAGCCGATGCAACACCGTCGCCGCGCGATAGCCGATCTCGCGGGTCGCCGGCGCGATGCTCGACAGGGGCGGGTCGGCCATCTCGCAGGTCAGCTCGTCGTTGTCCACCCCGACGACCGCGACATCCTCCGGCACGCGCAGCCTCAGTTGCCGGGCCGCCTCCAGGACGTGCCGGGCGCGCCAGTCGTTGCAGGCCATGATCCCGATGGGCTTCGGCACCGCAGCCAGCCACCCCGCCAGCTCTCTCTGCAATCGCGACCAGTGCCGCGCGGACACGTGCCTTCCGGTGTAGCGCAGGCACGGGAAACCAAGATCGCGCAACCGTTGCCGGAAGGCCGCGAACCGCACCTCGGACCACGGGTCGGGTCCCCGCTGCCGCGTCCCGCAATACGCAAAATGGCGCAGCCCGCATTCCACCAGATGGTCCGCCGCCCACCTCCCGATCATCGCGTCATCGGGCCCCACGGTCCGCGTGCGCCGGTTGGGGCGGGGGCGCCTCCCGAATCGACCGATCCCGACAAGCGGCGCCGAGACGCCCTGGGCCGCACGGACGAGCCTCTCGTCGTCGGTGTCGACAATCAACCCATCGCAGGCCCATTGATTGAAATCCGGGATCTTGTCGGCGGGATCCTCCTCGACGTAAAAGCGCCACCGGAGGCCCGCCTCCTTGACGTATTCCGTGATGCCGCGCAAGACCTGCCGATCATAAGGGCGGCTGAGGTTCATGAGGATGGCCACGCTGCGGGCTGGGCGCATGCGCGGGCAGTGTGCTCCGGTCATCCACCGGCGCCAAGTGCGGAGAAACTATCCGCGCTCGCCGCGGTTAGATATGGCAAGGATTGCCACCACATGAGCAGACGCTCCACCCGAGTCCTCGCGATTGCCACCGCCGCCTGCATGGCGGCATCGGACGCGCCCGCACAAAGATCGGCACCCGCGGGCCGCCCCGGCAAGGCGCCGCCGGCCGCACAGGGACTGGCCATCCACATCCCATCCACGGCCGGAGGCCCCATCGGCCTCGCCGCACGGATCATCGTGCCCGACCGACCCCGCTACGCGAGCGGATCCCCCATCGTGATACAGGTGCCCGGAGGCGCGCAGCCCGGCACCGCGACCGGCAAGCCCGATGCGGTCGGCCTCGGCTTCATCGAGATATTTTTCGCGTTCCCCGAGGGCGGTTTCGGGGAACTGGCCAGCGGCGGCAAATACGACCAGCGCGGGCCCAACTGCCATCGCGCTCTCGCCGACGTCATCCGATTCGCCTCGGGAAAGATCGCCGACTCCGAGGGCCGGGGCCTCCGCGAGATCTGTGCCCCGGTGACCCCCCTCACAAACCTCGTGGGTCTCGTCGGTTCCAGCCATGGCGGCAATGCCTGCATCCTCGCCATGGCCCACCACGGCGAGGAGTTTCCCGATCTGGCATTCTACGTGTCGATGGAATCGCCGCTCGGCGAGGGCGCGGTCAACGTCGAACTCGGCGGCCACGCCACCGGCGTCAACCCCGCGTACGACCCCGCCTCCGGGCGCCTCGACCTGTCGCGGCTCGCGTGGTCACCCTCCCTGACGGCAACCCGGCCCGGAAAACCCACGCCCGCCAGCGAATCGATCCCGCCGGGCGCGCTGTTCTTCGATATCAATGGCGACGGGATCTGGTCGCGTGACTCCGACTTTGCCGTCACCGGTCCAACGTGGGACGCGGGCGCCGGCCCAAGGTTGTGGTACACGCCCCGGCTCATCCGGGAGGCGGATCGCCGCAACCTCTGGGGGGCAACACGGCCCATGCGGATCCCATCGGTCGAAGAGGCCGAGGCCTTCTGGCGCGACCGCGATGCCGCACATGTCATTCCCGACGCTGTGAGAAAATGCCCGCGCGCGGCGGTCATCGTGCATGCGGGCTCCAGGGATCACGTCCAGGCCGCGCCGGATCACCCGCACATCATCGAGCAGGTGGAGGGCTTCCGCCGCGCCGGCGCGCGCTTCGTGCGCCTCAACCCAGACCGCGCCTACGTCGAGCGCGTGGCCGCCTCGCTCGGCCTTGGCCGCGACTTGGCCTGTGCGGATGCCCCCGCCCTCATCGAGATCAGTCGAAAGAACATCGCCTCCCACCTCGAACCGCCCGATGCCCCGATACCCCTCTTCATCCAGGCCGCGATCGCCGAACTCGCCGACCGCACGGCGGCAAAGGAATGGTCCCCCAACCTCGATGCGGTGCTCTTTGCAGACGCGCCGTTCGGCGATCGGGCGGAGGATTCCCGGCGGCAACCGCCCCGCGGCACCAGCGCTCCGGCAGCGCGCCCGGCGCCGAGGGGCGATCCGGCCAAGAGGACCCGCGCCATCCTTGTCGACGCCAGCCAGTCCGCCGGCACGATCCGGTCTCTCCTCGGGACGAACCGCGGGCCCATCTCCTATCCGCGAGAGAGTGGCGAGCGCCCGACGGACCACACGCGCTACTATCGCGCGATGGGCATCGATTTCATCCGCACCCATGACTTCTATGGCCCCACCGACTGGTGGACCCTGTTCCCCGATTGGTCCGCGGACCCCGAGCTTGCATCCTCCTACGATTTCGCCGAGTCCGACGCCCGCATCCGCGCCATCTGCGAGAACGGCTTTGGTTGCCTCTACCGCCTCGGCACCAGTTGGCGCGGGCGAAACCCCCGGCCCATCAATGATCCGCCCGGCACCCGGCGCGCTCCCGATGGCAGCATCGCGCGCGCGGCGGGCTCCGAAGAATTCAAGAAATGGGCGCGCACCTGCGCCGCGACCGTCAGGCATTATACCCAGGGCTGGAACAACGGTTTCCGATTCCCGATCGAGTACTGGGAGATCTGGAACGAGCCCGACCTCGCGGAACAGTTCTGGTCCGGCACCCCCGAACAGTATTACCTCCTGTACGAAGAGGCCGCCAAGGCCATCAAGGCCCTCAACCCAGGACTCAAGGTCGGCGGCCCCGCATGCACCGGCTCGCTCCGCGAGGCCTACGTCGAGCGCTTCATCCAACGATGCCGGGAGCGCGCGCTGCCCATCGACTTCTTCTCGTGGCACAGCTATGGCGGGCGCGGCGCTTTCAACCCGCACGATCATCTCCGCGACGCTCGGCGAATCCGCGACGCCCTCGACCGGGCCGGCTACGCGGACACCGAATTGATCCTATCGGAATGGAACGCCGGCATCGGCCCGGCCCTGTTCTCCGACAGCGCAAGGGGCGCCGCATACTACGCCTCCACCCTGGCCACGCTCCTCGATGCCGGCGTCAGCCAGGCCTTCCAATACTGCGGCGATTCGCACCCCGGACTCGGCCTCCACGACCGAACCACCGGTTACCCCATCCGGGCCGCCGACGCCTTCGCCGCATGGAGCCGTCTCCTCGCAACGCCGATGCGGATCCTCGCCTCCGGCGGCGACACCCAGGGCTGCGTCGCCGTCGCCGGAAAGAATTCCGAAGGCAATCGGGTCACCCTGCTCGTCAGCGACTTCCAGTCCGACCGCGAGTCGCTCCACGTCAGTTTCCGCGACCTCCCCTGGGCCGAGACCTCCGCCTTCACGTGCCGTTTCTTCCTCATCGACGAGAAGCGCCGCCTCGAGGAAATACACGTCGCCTCGGCCAAGGGGCGCGCCTTCTCCCACACCCTGGACTTCGGCGCCCCGGGGATCCTGCTCGCCGAAATCCGGCGGGACTAGGGGTCTTCCGGACTTCGTCCGACAGCCTCCTCTGCAAACTCGCGCCACAGGGCGTCGATCTTGCCCGGGTCGCATCCGCCCGCGTGAATGTACAAGCCGTACCTGACGCGCAGCGTGCCACCCGACGGCACGGATACCGGCGCATCTTTGGAGAGACAGGCGCCCATCCATCCATCGTCGCGGGTGTGGAATGCCGCGGGATGGCCGGGGTTGCCCGGGTGATCCATCAGGGCGATGCCCTCGACGCACCCAGGCGCCGACCGCCCCGCGTAATCCACCCACCTCGCGGGCTTCCGAAAGGTACCCTCCTCATTGATCCCGCCCTCCGAGTTCTGAATCCTGCCCGCACCATCCTTCACGCCGAGCGTCTTGGCCATCCTCACCCCGATAAGCCCAAACGGCGTTGCGCCGAATGTCACCGGCCCGTGCGACGCCGCCAATTCCACCTCCAGGACAAGCATCGTCTCTCCCCCCGCAAGCGCGCGCACCGCAACCCGACGCCGCTCCTCCACGAGAACCTTCCCGCCGCCGTCCTCCCACGCGTTCAGGGAGACCATCGCGGACTCTCTGGGCCCATCCTCGAATCGCTCGATCCTCCGGTGGACGATCCGCCCCTGTCCAGCGTCCTCCCAGAAGGACACGCCATTCACGTCCTTGTGCGAGATCCAGACCGAGTTGTGATGCCTGTGCCCCTCGGGATCGCCCGGATGCCCCATGCGCGTCAGCCACCGCCCCGATGGGCCCGCGATGGGGAATATAAATGGTCGACGGAGACCGGCCCCGAAACGGACGGCGGCCACCTCCGTCCCGTCGCGCTGGAAAGAAACCGCGTCCCCCGGCAGCGGCACCGCCTGCATCATCGGGAACTCGGGCCCCCCGGCGCCAGCGCGCACCGCCGCCCCCAAGAACACCAGGGCGCACGTCGCCCGAAGCATAGACCCCTTCATGCCGGTACCTCCAATGCCATTCTGGCCAGCTACGCCACCAGCCCGTCAAGACGTTCCGGCGCACCCCACGCGGGCAGTTGCTTGCGCAGCCGTGGGCGCTCGGACCACACAACGGGACGTGACGTCGCTGGATAAATTTGCCATGATGCTTCAACAAACCATCATCCGCGATCACCCAGAGACCCTATGAACGCCCTCGACTCCGCCCGATGCGCCGCCCTCGCCTTGACCCTCGCGCTCTCAGCGCCCCCGGCATCGCCCGGGGCGAACCCCGCGGTCATCGCCGCCTGCGATTATCCCG
>JADLBR010000413.1 GCA_020847615.1 Verrucomicrobiia bacterium | reverse complement strand
TGTCGGACTTAGCCAAGTCCGACAAGGCTGCTAGAAAGCAAAACCGCCTTATTCCAAGGCAGTTATGATGGGCAAGACCCAGATGTGGCACCGTGCCTGAGCGAGTTTAGCGAATCGTGCCCTCGTCGCATCACTCAATTGCTCGCAAATAGAAGGCGGATTTGCCAGAGGAGGCTGCCGGACAAAGTCTGACAGCCTCCTAGCGCGCCTGCGTTCCAGACCAGAATTCGGCCACCGGCACAAGGGCATCCACGCTATACCCGATGCTCTTGAGGCTCCGGTGGCCCTTCAACACACCCGGGTCCACGGATCGGGAAGGAAGCACGAGGGTCTGGAGGCGCCTGAAAGCCACGACCGCCGAGAGGTCCGCTATCCTGTCGCACCCGGCTAGCACGAGGTGCTGCAAGGGAGCCCCCTCAATCGGGCCGAGATCCGACACACCGGTGCCCGTCAGGTCGAGCCTCTGTAACGGGCGCCCCCGCAGGGCCGAGAGATCCGCCACCGGACATCGGGCCAAGCTGAGTTCCTGCAACGGCATCCGCCGCAGCGGGCCGATATCCGACACCCCGCAATCCGATAGATCCAGGCGCACGAGCGGCAGGTCCCCGAACACCGCGATATTTGTGAGGCCCGCGTTTCCTGCCAGAGAAAGCTCGGCCCCGGCCTGCGTGATCCTCCGTTCGATCTTCGCGTCGCCAAGCCCGGGGTTTGCCTCCTTGAGGCGAGATGCCCGCGCATCGATCATCCCCGAATCGATCTCGCGCGTGACAGCATCGACGCGCGCAAGCTCGACGACCACCACGTCCGCCGCCTTCGCCACATCCGTACCCCCATGCTCCCGCCTGAAGGCATCCGCAGCCGACCGGATCCGCTCAAGATCCTTTTCAGGGAACGTCTGCCGCCGGATGCCGCTCGCGGTCTTCTGGTCCAGCGCGGTGCCCGGGGCGAGCCCTGCCACCCTCAGCAGCCTGCCGAGCGCGTCCCGCGCGGCAGCTTCAGCCTTCTGTTTGGCGCCCTGCGAGAACATGTCGATGATCGCCGTGGCCAGCGGATCCGCCCCCGCCGCCCGAAAATACTCCATGGCGCCCGCCCGGTCGCGCCCACCCCAGGCCACGAGCCCGCGCAGGAGATTGACCTCGGGGCCGGACCCCTGCCCCAGCCTGCGCAGCTTTTCCGCAGCGGCCAACTGATCCAGAGTCACCGTCCACTCGGAGGCATCGTCGGTCCCGACCCGGCGCACCACCCGAACCGAGTTGCCCTCGACCTGCCTCACCTGCACGATCTCCGAGCCAGAGGTCAACTCCACATTCACCATTTGCCCCAGTTCACCTTGAAAAGAGGACAGGATCCTGTCCCCCATCTGCTGGACCAGCACGACCGATCGCCGCAGACCCGCCACCTGGGATGAATTCTCGGCGCCGGCGGCGCGCTCCACCAACGCCCTCGCCTGCGAGAGGTCCCCGCGAAGGACCGCCGCCGCCACATCCCCGGCCACATCGGCCCAAACGGCGCCTGGCGCCAGGGCCCCGGCCGCCATGAGCCCAGCCAGCATACGGATATGTTTCAAGACCCACATATAGTACCCGCGGCGGCAGAAAACCTCAAGACCGACCGCCGCGCTGTTGCGCCCACGCTCGCCGATGCCTATAGTCATGCGTCCGTCGGGAGTTTCCCCGGCGCAGGCTATCGCGATGCGTTCGAAAACCGCAGTATCAGTCAGTCAACAGGACTACTTGGAGCGCATCCAAGACCTCATGATCGAGAAGGGCTATGCCCGCGTCTCCGACATCGCCAGAGAACTCCGGCTCAGCCGCCCGAGCGTCAGTATCATGATCAAGCAGCTGGGAAAGCTGGGTTACCTGACGCACGAGCGATACCGGGGCTTCACCCTCACCGAGCGCGGTCGCCGCGTCGCCCAGGGGATCCGCCTTCGCCACCAGATACTCACGCGCTTTCTCCTGGCGCTGGGCATCGATCGCGAGACGGTGGCGAGGGACGTCGAGGGCATCGAGCACCACATCAGCGACGCCAGCCTGGCGCGCATCCGACTCCTGTGCGACCACCTTGAGACGAGCCCCATGCCCGGGCCGCCGACCGCAGTCAGGTCCCCCCAGGCACATCGCCAAACCGATCACCCATGAACGCCGCCAGGCGCCGCGCCCGATTCTCCCACGATAGATCCACGGCCCGGCGCATGATGGCCGACGCCGCGGACGCGTACGCCTCGGGTGACGACAGCAGGCCGACAAGCGCGGAGGCAAATTTTCCGCGCCGCGGCGCGTAGATCCCAGCATCTCCCAGAAGATCGCGTGTCGAAGGCAGATCCGTCGCGAGCACGGGAAGCCCGTGCGACATGTAGTCCAGCACTTTCGCGGGGCACGTGAGGTATCGGTTGTAGTAGGTGTCCTCCAACAGCGCGGCCCCCACGCTGGCCCCCGAATCCAGAACCCCGGCCAGCTCGCGTGGCGATACGAAGGGTCGAAACGAGACCGCTCCGCTCGCCTCCAGCCCGAGGGCCCTCTCGCGAAATCGCACCAGTTGCTGGGGCGCCCCCCCAAGAAACATCAGACGGATGCCAAACTTGACCGATAGCTTTTGCGCCAAACCCAACAGGCGCGATACCCCCTTGAAGCCATGGAGATGTCCCACGTAGATCAGCGTCCGCAGGGCACGCCGTCGCTCGATCTCCCAGGCGCCCACGGCCATCGGCCGCGTGCCCAGGGGAAGCGCGCATGAGGGCAACCGCGCGAATATGCCATCGTATAGCTCGCGCTGCTTTCGGGTGATCGCCACCAGTCCCGATATCCTTGGAAGAAATGCTCTCTCCAGCCAACCATCCCTCCGCTCCGCCCAGCCGACTCGCTCCGTCCGCCACGAGAGATCCGCGAGCAGGTTGTGGGCCTCATAGAAACCCCGTATCCTGCGGTCCCGGCACAGCCACGCCAGGAATGGGAGAAATCCCGGGTCCCGTGTCAGCACGGCGACGCGGTCCCTGCGTGCCAGCTCTCTGGCGACCGCACATGCCCGCAGATACACGGGCGTGCTGCCGCGAACGACCCCTCCCCCCAATGAGCCCACCCGGTGCACCGTCAGCAGCTCATGCGGTTCGGCGCCGTAGAAGGCGCGCAGGTCGCCCGCCGTATCGCTCCGCTCGCCCGCACCGCAGCACAGGTGCGTCTCGATTCCAATGGACGCCAGAGAACGGGCGTTCTCCAGTCCGACGGAAAGTATCGGACCCGGGTGCATCCACTCCCGCTTGTTGACCCAGAGGCAGATCATGGGGGTCCCGGCTCCCACGCCAGCCCGCGAATCGGTGGCCCGGCCACGCCCTCCAGCAACCGTCCGGCCGCGACCCTCACGTCCCCCACCTCGATCTTCTGCAGGCAATCGTAATGGCCCAGCGGGCACTCCCGGCAGAAACAGGGGGAGCATGGCACGTGACGGCGGACAATGGCGACGCCCCCGTGAATCGGACGGGTCAGCCTCGGTTCTGTTGAGCCGAAGACCGCAACCACCGGCGCGCCACAGCCGGCAGCCAAGTGCATCACCCCGCTGTCATTGCACAGAACGACCTTCGCCTTCCTTAACAGCTCAATCAACTCGTTGAGAGAGGTGTGTCCCGAGACATCCCTGCATCCGTCGCCGAGTCGCTTCGCCACGCTGGCCGCCGCCCCGGCATCGCCCGCGCTTCCCACGATCACCCATTCCTCGACGCTCGGGCGCAGGCCCCGAGCGACCTCCGCGAAGCGCTCGGCCGGCCAGCGCTTCGCCCGCCCGTATTCGGCCCCGGGCGCGATGACGCCTATCGTTCGAGCCAAGCCCGAACTTGCGCCCAGCGCGGGAGGCTCGGTCACCGCCTTGCCCCCGAAGCACTCCACGGCCCGAAGCCAGCCAAGGGACTGGTGCTCCCACCGATGACCGTGACCCTCGACGGGCACCTTGTGGTTGATCGCAAAGCGTCCGCGGCCCCGCAGCCGGTAGCCCGCCCTCCGCCGAACACCGCCGAACCAGGCCTCCAAGACGACCCTCCACGAGGCGGGCACGAGGAGCGCCACGTCATAATGGCGCCGGCGCAGCTTGGTCGCCGTCGCCAGCACGCTCTTCCGCACGGCTGTCTCGATCACCTCGTCGATGAAAGGCAGCCTCCGAAAAAGGTCGGCCAACCGGGGCTGGCACAGCACGCTGAGATGGGCGTCCGGCCGACCGGCCTTCAGCGACGCCACCAGGCGCAACTGCATCACCGCATCCCCGAGCCAGTTCGGCGCCCGCAAAAGGATTCGAAATGGCTTCAGCGCCACTCCCGTTGGGATGTGGCAACCTCGCCTCGCGGCGCTCAGCAGGAATTCGGGGTTCGGGATCTTCCACCGCTCGTGCACCCAGAACCAATCGCCCGGCGCCCGCCGGATCATCTCCTCCAACACCAGATTCAGCCGGTGCGCGACCTCGCCAAGACCCACCCCCCTCGCCTCGACCGGCGCGCGAAAATGCACCGCCCACCGGCCCTCGCCCAGGGTCTCGACGGCCACCGGCACAATCGTCGCCCCAGTGCGTGCCGCGAGCATCCCCGGCAGCGGCGATGTCGAGGCCAGTTTCCCAAAGAATGGCGTCCAGATCCCCCCGCGACCCGCGTGCTGGTCCGCAAAGACAGCGACCACCTCCCCGCCACGCAAACGCTCGCACGCCTGCCTCCATGCCCCACCCCGACTCAGCAATCTCACCCCCACCGAGCCCCTCCTCATCCGCACCCAGCGATTCAGCCGCCTGTTGCGCAAAGGTTGAAACAGGGTGCTGAAACGGACACCGGGGAAACGCTCTGCCGCCTGGCCAAGGATCTCCCATGCCCCGAGATGGCCCGTGAGCAGGACGACCCCCTTGCCCGCCGCCAGCGCCCCTCGAAGGTGACGCTCTCCCATCACCGTGACGGCCCTCGCCCTGGCCTCCTTGTCCAGGCTCGGAAAGCGCACGGACGCCAGCAGGTCCCCACACATCCTCCGCCACAGTTCGCCGCGCCACGAGCGGGAGACGGGCTCCCCGAACGCATGCCGCCAGTTCTCTTCGATGACGGCGTTGTATCGACATCCGAGCCATTGCGGCAGGACGGACAGGATCCCGCCCAACCTGACGCAGCCAGACAGGGAAAGGCGCCGACAAAGCCCCTCCAATCCAACGACGAACAGAAATACCGCCCAGTCCAGCATCCTCCCGGTGACGTTAGGCCCAGCCCCCGACATCGCACACAAAAAAACCTTCCTTCGCCCACCCAAAAGCGCCTTGCCGCGGGGGCTCTGCCGCGATAATTCCGTCCCATCCCCCGGATCGGCGGCGATAAGATCATGGCTGACATCGAATTCGAGTGCATCCACTGCCAGCAGCCCATGGTCGTCGACTCGTCCGGCTCTGGCCTTCAAATTCAATGTCCGTCCTGCGGAAAACAGGTTCTCATCCCACCATCCGGAGATACGGCAAAGCCCCCGCCGCCAACACCCCCCCTCGTCTTGCCGCCCGCGGAAAAGCGTCCCCCTGAAGCCCTCGCCACCAAGTCGCCCGCCATCGTCCACCCAGCCCCCCCACCCACCCACGAAGCCAAACCCGAGTCTAAAAGCGGACACCCCAAGAAGCGCGATCACGATGAGGCGATAAAGCGCATTTCCGAGCTGGACGCTGAACTGTCCCAGGTGAAGTCGCGTCTCGCGGACGCCGACAAGAACCTGGAGGCCAGCCGCGGCGATGTCCGGCGACTCACCGAGGAGGCCCGGCTCAGCAGGGAGAAACTTGCCCAGGCCGAGGAAGCCCGCGCCCTCGCTGAAAGGCATCTGGAGGATTGCCGATCCCAGATCGATGCGACAAAGCATGCCCTGCGCCAGGCGGAAGAGGCACTCGCCGCCGAACGCCAGGCCACAGCCACAAGCGCGTCCCGCATCGATCAACTCGAGGCCCATGCCGCGAGGGACGCCGCCGCCGCCGGCGAACGAATCCGCGCTCTGGAGACGGAACTCGGCGCATCGCGGGCCGCGGTCGCGCGCGTGGAGGGCGATCTGCTGGCCACCCACAAGACCCTCGAGCAGAAGGACGCCCTCCTCGCCAGCGCCCAAGACGATGCCAAGCAGCGCGCGGCCAGCGACCTCAAGACCATATCCGGCCTCCAGACCGAACTCGATTCGACCAAGGCGCGGTTCGCCGAATTGGAGAATCAGCTCGCTTCCGCCAGGGCCGCACTGGCCTCCGCCGAGGAGGCGCGAGACCGCCACCGGGGCGAAGCCACCGCATCTGAGGAAGCCGCGTCCCAACTCCGCCGCGAACTCGATGCCGCCCAAAAGCGCGCCTCCGCGCTGGAGCGGGACATCGACCTCGCGCGAACAGATGCCGGAAAATCCCGCCAGGAGAGGGACCTCATGCGCTCCGAGCGCGAGAGCGCCCGCGCCGAGGCCAATCGCCTGCGCCGCGAATTGCACGAGGCCATCGAGCGCGCCCACAGGGCCGCATCGCTCAAGGAGCGCCTCGAGGAAGATCTCCGGGAAGCCCAGACCGAACTGGAGGGCCTCCGCTCCGGAGACATGACTCGCGAGAACCAGGTCCTCAAGGGCATCATCGAACGCCGTAACGCCGAGGCCCTGAAGGAAAAAGAGGAACTCGTGAAGGGGCGCCGCAAGCTGGTGGCGCTCCGCCGCTGGATAGCCGTCTTGATCTGGTTCGCCGGCATCACCGCCATCGCGGCCACGATCGAGGCGGTCCTGCTGTGGGCAAAATTCTCGCCACTCCCGTGATCGATCACCCGATCCGCGGCACCGAACGCGGCACGCCGCCCAGCGCGCTCGATTCGTAGACGGCCTCGACCATTCCCATCGCGCGCAGGCCATCCTCCAGCGAGGGACTCACCAGGGCCTCCGATCCCTCCGCGTGCCGCATCAGATTCGCCATGGGCGCGCCGAACGCATCCGGAAACCACTGCCCAACGAGCCGCACGCGCCTCCATCTGGGAGGATCCCCATCCCCCACGACGCAATACTCCAGCTCGTCCGGCTCCCCGTCCGGGTAGTTGACCAGCATCCCGAGCTTTAGGCGCACCGCGCCCGACGTGTCCTCCCACTTGATAAAACTCTCCTGGTGACGCCTCCCGAATCGATGCCCGTGATTCGCGCAAACCGATACCCGGATCCCCGGCCCGTAGTCCAGCATCAGCTGGCACCTCGTGTCCGCAAG
>JADLBR010000412.1 GCA_020847615.1 Verrucomicrobiia bacterium | reverse complement strand
TTACCAGATTACCGCGACGCGATGGGGATGCAAGGGGTAGCCTCGGCGTCTGAACCCGGTTGTACGCCGTCTCTGTCAGATGGCACGGGGGAACCGTTGACACCCCCCACCGCTCGATGGCGGTCCCCGATTATTCAGTCGGTTTCACGCGCGATGAGGTCGAGGAGATCCTGCGCGTCCACAAGGCCGAGCTGAAGAAGACCCTCGCGCAGTGGGGCGACGGGGGCACGTCGGTCGTCAAGCGGCGGCTGGACGAGGTCCATGCGGTGATCGCCGCCTGCCAGAACGCCCTGCGGAAACTGGCCCCGGAGGTCTACGGCCGGACCCGGAGGGCCGCGCAATCCAGCGTGAGCCGGATCAGCCTATGACTCAGCGCGACCGGATCATTGCCGCAATGAACGGGCAGCCCACCGGTGGCCGGTTTTCCCGCTTCATGGCCGGCGCCCTGCGCTGGGCTTTCGGCGGCTACGGCTCGGCCTACGAGGGGGCGAACCAATCCCAGGCGAGGGGACGGGTGCCCGGCGCGGCCCCCGGCGATGCCAAGCGCGACCTGGCCCCGTCAGTCCGCACCGAGCTGGTGCGCCGCTCCCGGTACCTCTCCAAGAACTCCGGCTTCGTGCGTGAACTGGTCGGGGACATGGCGATCTACTCGACTGGCGACGGCATCCGCCCCCAGGCGCAGTCCCCGGACCCCGAGTGGAACCGGCAGGCCGAGGCCTACTTCAAATCCTGGTCGGCGCGGTGCGAGGTGACCGGACGCTTCAGCTTCGAGGAATGCCAGTCCATCGTCTGCCGCGCGATCGACATCGACGGCGAGTACTTCGTCCTCAAGACACGCGATCCTGCCGGGGAGCCGGTCATCCAGTTGATTGAGGCCCACCGGATCGGAGAGGGCGACCGCGAGGGGACCGTGGACGGGATCGGGCTGGACGCGGCGGGGAGGCCGCGGTTCTACCGCATTCTCGAAGACGACGGCGCCGGGATCGATGTGCCCGCAGCCTCGGTGCTGCACGTCTTTGAGCCGGAGAGCGCCAGCGCCGTGCGCGCGGCCCCCGTCATCCAGCACTCGATCAACAACGTCCTGGACGAGATGGAGCTGCTCGCCCTAGAGAAGCACGCCGTCAAGGACAACTGCGATATCGCCCGCGTGCTGAAGAGCCCGAGGGATCTGACCGACGAGGACACCGGGGATTTCCAGATCGGGGCCGGGGAGATTGGCTCCAGCGATCCGGTTTCGCTGCAAAAGATCGTCGGCGGCAAGCTCGTGGCCCTCAAGCCGGGCGAGGAACTCGACAGCTTCCAGTCGGGCCGCCCCAGCCCCACCTTCACCGGATTCCTGGAGCATCTGCGCCGCGATTCGGCCCTCGGGGTCCTGCCCTTCGAGTTCGCCGCCGACTCCACCCGCATCGGCGGGGCGGGCGTGCGGCTCGTCGTCGCCAAGGCAGACCGCCGCTTCTCCTTTCGACAGATGGTCCTCATCGGGCGGTTCCTCACGCCCGTCTGGGCCTACGTGATCGGGGATGCGATCGAGCGGGGGCTGTTGCCGAATGTGGCGGGGTGGCATCGGGTGAGGTTCCAAAAACCCCGAAAATTGTCCGTGGACGCGGGGCGCGAAGCGCAACAGAACCGCGCTGATGTTGAGGCGGGCCTGCGCACCCTTGAGGATTCCTACGCCGAGTTGGGCCAGGACTTCGAGGAGCAGGCCGAGATCAGGGCGCAGAATGCGCGGTTTCTCTTTGATCTCGCTGCCAAGTACGGGGTGCCCATCGAGATGCTGTATCGGCCGTCGGGAGGGATCCCAAGCGGTTTGACCGCAGCTGCACCGGATGATGGCGCCCAGGGCGAGCGAGTCAGCGAGGTCGGACCGGAACGCTCGCGGTAAATCTATCCCACGCCTATTTCCGTTTTGGCTGCACGGACGTGACCGTCATTCGAAGACGCGGTAACGGAATCCGAGGATCGCCAACAGGCTCGACATGATGAGCAAGAGGGCGACGGATGGCTCTGGCACTGGAATCAATTGGAGGTTGTCCATCGCAAAGAGATGTGATGGTACTTCTATGCGCGAGAGACTTCTGAACGTCGACGGAAATTCAAATGTTTCGAAATCGGCCTGGCCACCTGGGCCGTCCAAAAGCCCATCGGTCGTAAACGACGTGGTCACAATCCCACCTGCCGACAAGAATCCGATGAACTGGACCGTTGTTGGGACAGGATACACGAAGCTGTATTCGGCGAGGTCGACGGAAATGGCATCGAAGGAAAAATCAAGGGTACTTCGAATGACGATGTTCGTACCGGTTAAGTCCTTGAAGAACGACAGGACGTCGGTTCCGTTTGCGGGCCAACCTGGAACAACGCCAGCGCTTTGTGACCCCATCCGATCGCTCGAAATTACAAACCCAGATTCGATCCACTGTGTCTCGATCCTGCTGCCACCAGGCCCTGTCGCCGGAGAGAACTCAAGAGTGACGCCGTGCGTGCAGAAGGACGCGAGACACAGTAATACGGACAGGGACAGCTTGCTCATCAGTGGTCGGGTGAAGACTAGAACGGAGTCGCGTCTTCACCGTTGCGAAATCGCGGCATGCTGTGGCTATGTGGGTTCTCTGTCAATCCGGACCGGACCGATACCATGGCGCGGACCACATGGGATAAACGGTTCTGCTGCATCCCTTTGACACCCTGCTTCCGGTCGTGCCCGCGACCGATGCCATCCTCTCTCGCCACCCGTGGCTGATCTGCCCCGACGCGCTCCGTGCCATGGCGGCGAAGGCCGGGATCTTCGATCCGAAGGCCGAGCTTCCGGCCAAACCCGCAAGTGATCTGTTGCACATCGACGGCGGCATCGGCGTCGTGTCGATCCATGGCCCGATGCTTCGGCGGCCGGGGATCATCGAGTCGATCCTGTTCGGGGCGACCGATACGGAGGCACTGATAGCGACGGTCGAGGAGGCAGGGCGCCGGGAGGACGTCCAGGCGCTGTTCCTGGACATCGACTCGCCGGGGGGCGCGGTCAACGGGACGCCGGAGCTGGCGGCGGCCGTCGCCGAGGTCTCACGGCGCAAGTACGTGTACGCGTTCACGGCGGGGGAGATGTGCAGCGCGGCGTATTGGGTCGGCAGCCAGGCGGATGCGATCTACGCCACGCCCAGCGCGCGGGTCGGGAGCATCGGGGTGGTCCGGGTGCTGGTGGATTCCTCGGAACGGCTGAAGGCAGAGGGCCTCAAAGTCGAGGTTTTTGCGGCGGGCAAATTCAAGGGGGCGGGCGTGCCGGGGGTTTCCCTGACCGGCGAGCAGCGCGACTGGCTCCAGGCGCAGGTCGAGGAGATCGCGGGGGATTTCCGCGCGGCGGTGCTGGCCCGCGGGCGGAAGATCCCGGAGGAGGCCCTCGAGGGGCAGAGCTTTTCCGCGCGGATGGCGCAGCGGCTCAACCTGGCCGGGGTCGTGCGCAATCGGGAGGAGGCGCTCTCCCGCTTGCGTCGGCTGCATGTGAAGCCCGCATCGGTTGACACCCCCTCGCGGGCAATGAGCCGAACGATCGAGGAAGAACTGGCCGAGGCCCGGGGGCGCATCACGAAGTTGGAGGCGGACGCGCAGGCCCGCGAGGGACTGCTGACGGAGGCCTCGCGCAACACCGAGACCCTCAACACCCGCATCGGGGAGTTGGAGGCGGCCAACGCCGCGCTCACCACCGAGCGAGACGCCTCTCGCGCCGAGCTGG
>JADLBR010000411.1 GCA_020847615.1 Verrucomicrobiia bacterium | reverse complement strand
GAAACTTCTGGTGGGTGGAGGAGTGCCTAAAGGCACCACTACGAGCATTCCCGTGGTTTTGGGCTCGTAGTGCCGCCTTCAGGCGGCATTCGCATAATCCGCTGATGACGTGTCTTTTGTGACACACATCGAAGTATCCCCAGCTTTGAAGTTTCAGGTCAGGGGCCAGGGGGGTCCTGCGCCGCGCATCCGACAGCCATCTCGAAGAGTTTTGCGGCCCACTCCCCGTGGCGCGGGCCCGACGCGCGCCGGGCCTGGGCGACCAGGAGCTGGCGATCGAGGTCGCAGGCGAACAGGCAGCCGCTGAACGAGCCGTGCCCGACGGCGCGCGGGCTGAAGATCCAGTCCCCGGGATCCTTGGAATGCGCGGGGGCACCCGACCTTGTGCTGCGCATCCAATGCATGCCGATGCCCTCGTCCTCGCCATAGCCCTTTTTCGTGGCTTTCACGGGCACCGGCAACAGGCGCCGGAATGTTTCCTTCGAGATGAATTCCATGTCGCCATAGCTGCCGCGGTTCAGGACCCACTGGGCCAGGGTCGCCAGTTCAATGGCGGTGAGGTGGGCGCCGGCGTTTGCGTCGGTGATCAGGATGTGCTCGAAGCCCAGCGGTTGGAACAGGTGCTCGTGGTAGATCCGCGGGGCGGACTTCCCCGAGACGATCTCCATGGCCTTGGCGGCGAGGTCGAAGCCCATGCCGCTGTACTGGTAGACGGCGCCGGGCTCGTTGGCGTCGATGCCGTTGAGGATGACGTTCTCGAAGTGCGGATTGCGCATCGCGCCGAAGTCGCCGTGCCCGGTGAGTCCGCTGGTGTGCGTGAAGCACTGGCGAAAGGTGGGGACGCGCGGGTCGGCCCGGGGGTATTCCGGGAACACGTCGGAGACTTGCCCCTCGAGATCGATGAGGCCCTGATCCACGAATTGGCTGAAGAGCAGGGCGGTGATGGTTTTTGTGATGGAGAACACCTGGCACCGATAGTCCCGATCGATGGGGGTCCCTGACTTATCCTTGCCGAAGGCCTCGTGGGTGACGATGACGCCGCGTCGGGCGACGAGGGTCACGAAGGGTTCCCCGGTATCCGCGAACCAATCTCGGCAGACCTGATCGATCCTGGCCTTTGCGTCGGAGGCGACGCCCGCCTCGGACGCCGGACCCTCGCGCAGGGTGGGGGCGGGATCGTCCCCGCGATGGCGCGGCGGCTGGAGCGGGCGCGCCTTGCCGGACAGTCCCATGAGCTTCAGCTTCAGGGCGAGGTGGTAATCGGCATCGAGCGTGGCCGCCGAGTCCACCGGCCTGGCGGGGTGGCCGAGCGGCCTGGCCTCGGCGAGGCCGCCGATCAGGATGCTGGCCGCCTCGCTGTCCAGGAAGGACCGGGCCACCGAATCCCACAGGCCGCGGATCAGTTCCTGCTCGTGCTCGCGCCAGACCACCTCGGAGATAGGGCCCGGATGAAAGGCCCACGACGAAGGCGGCTCCGGCGGAGGATAGAGCAAGAAGTCCTTCGGCCGCGCATAGAATGTCATCGCGCGGCGCATCGGCGTGCCGTTGGGCGCCGTCCCCTCGACGCACGCCGCCCAGCGGCCCGGCGTCCCTGGCACGGATGCCTCGTTCAGGTTCGAATCGAACCATCGCACCCTGGGTTTCGGGTCGCCGCCCAGTCGCCGGATCTCCTCCGCGTCGCGCCAGATGACCTTCGGCGGATCGCCCGGGTTGAAGACATAGGAGAAGCGTTTGGCGGCGATCAGCTCTTGTTCCTGAAAGGCGCGACGGTCCCTCTGCTTCTGCGCGATCGGATCGATCGGATTCTGCGGTTCCTGGGCGGCGAGGGGGAACCCGAGGAGACATGCGGATGAGGCGATCCGAGCGATGCTCGCGATCGGGCATCTGGGGTGGGCGACGATCATCGCTAAACGATGGCCCCGGGCGCCGGGGATTCAATCCCGCGCCAGCGGCCGGTTCCGATGTTCCGATCAGACATCATCCGGCAGCCGCCGGACCACCGGGGGATGAGAATGTAGCCGAAGCCGTGAGGCTTTGGCGGCCAAACGCTTACGCGTTCGGCTACGGGAAACGATGCGGCAATTTTCGAGTCAGCGCTTTCCGGGTGGGGGCGTTCCGGGCGCGGGTTGCGACGGTCTTGGCTCGCGTTTCCTGAATAGCCCGGGGATTCGGTTGAGGAGGGGGATGTGGTCGATCACGGTGGTCGCTGCGGAGCCCACGAGGCCCGGGGCGCTGATCGAGACCTTTGGGTTGCCGATCTTGCCCGTGACGGCAAAGGGCACTTGGATGAAGCCGCGGTTGGCCTTGAGCCCCATGGCATAGAGGGTGTTGCCGACGAAGCCGGGCGCGCCAGAGTTGACGACCAGCACGCCTTTGAGATCGGTTGCGCCGTCGAAACCGATGGTGCCCTGCGCCGTGAAATGATCGCGGGACTTTGGCGCCGTGCGGATTTCCGCAAGAGTGACCACGCGGTTCGCGATGCGGTAGTCGGTTTCGATCGAGTCGAGGTTAAATGAGCCGAGGCCCGGCATCGCGATCATCGAGGCGAGGATGTTGAGGGTCTTCACCTTCTGGATGCGGGCCGGGCGGATGGCGAGGGAACCCGCGCCCTGCAGACGATCGGGCGCGCCGAGATCGCCGCCGCCCGAAAAGTCGAGGGTGGCCCTGCCTTCGAGGGAGACGGGATCGACCCGGAACGAGCGCAGAACGGACGGGGCATCCAGTTCCGCGCCACGGAGAGTCACGCCGAAAGGGCGTCGGTTGGCAGAGGCGGGCTTCTGTTCGAGCCGGGCATTGACGCGGCCCTTCCAGACCGGGAGATCGAGCGCGACGAGCGCCCGGCCCACGCCATCGGGACCCGACTCGAGGCCCGCCTCGATGCGCGAGTGAGGATTGCCGCCCGCACCGCGCAACCCCTCGATGCGGAATGAGCCGTTGGTCACGGAGAGCGTGCCCTCGACGGCGCCGAAGGCGACGGCTCGGACGTCGGGCAGATCGGCGGGCACACCCAGGTCCTGCAGCAGGCGTTCCACGGCGACGGTCAGTGAATCCACGGACGCCTTTCCCCTGCCGCATGCACCCGGGGCCCGCAGATCTCCATTGAACTCGGCGGCCCCGCTGACTCGGCCCTGCAGGTAGGCCTCGAGCCTGGGGGCGCGCCGATTCGAGCCCATGCGGATGTCGAACGGCGCGAGAAATTCCCGCAGGTGGGCGCGCCGGAGCGAGATTTTGGCGGCAAACGGCATGCTCGCCGCGTCTCCCCCGTACCGGAATGCCACGTCGACCTTCCCGCCGCTGAGGGGGAGACAGCCCGCGAGATTCGCCTCGCCCCTGCCCGCGGGACCGAATGCGACACGACCCGATCCCGACGTGTCCGCGCTGGGGGAATCCGTCGCGATGTCTTCGATCTGGAACCAGCCGTTGCTGTAGGCCACGTTCGCCGTCGTGTCGCCGAACCGTATCGACTCCCATCCGTCGCAGGTGACCCCGGCGCCGACGAGTCTCAGGACCTGGTTCGCGGCAGCGCGGGTATCCCGGCAGACCAGAGCGCCCGATGCGGCGACCCTCTCCGGGTTCTCGATATCGCCCTCGCCGCGAACCGTCGCGTCCGCTTCGCCAAAAGTCATGTAATCGGGGAGATCGAAGAACCGTTCGAGGTGGCGGCGCGTGACATGGGCCACTTTGGCGGAGAAATGAAACCGGGGGGCCCCTTCCGTCCGATCGGTGAACAGCTCCCCTTCGACCGATGCGCCATCGATCATCGCCCGCGCTTCCGTCAGCCGGGCCATGCCGCGGCCGACCGTCAGCATCCCATCCAGGCCCGAGAGCGAGGCGCCGTTCTTCAAGATCACTCGCCCGGCGTCGAGGCGCGCGGTGCCACCCGCGCCAGAGCCCCCGAGATCGAAGCGTCCCCGCAGGTTGACATCCTCGGCGAGAAACGAGCGCGATCCGTCGGCCTCGAAGAGCATGAGGGTCGCCTCCGTCAGGGAATGCCTCCCGATTGCCGCAAGCCACTCCTCGCCGCTTCTCGGCCAAGCGGGCCTCGCCGGCAGCGCCAACACCTCGCCCGCCCCCGGATCGCCGGTCGCCCGCCGCCCGAGCTTTCTCGGAAGCGCGATGGAACCATCCGCCCGGAGGTGAAAGGCCAGCTTTGGCCTCACGATCTGGACAATCGGGCAGTAGACGCGCCGCTCCAGAAGGCTCCCGGGCGAGATGAGAAGTCGGATCTCGCCGACCTCCAGCATCGGGCGATCCGCAGGGTCGTCCTCGAGGCGCACGGAGGCCCCCTCGATCTCAATCCAACCCGGCCAGAGAAAATTCAAGGATGCAATGCGCACTTCGGCGCCGATGGCCTCCGAGAGCCGCGCGGCGACCTCGCCACCGAGTGCCGGGTCCGCCAATCTTCGGTCCAGCCACAGCGCCGCGGCGACCGAGGCGATCAAGGCCATCAGCACCAGCGCGACAATCACCCGAACCGACCAACGAACAGCGTGGGACATCCTGACCAACACTAGCCTGCATATTTCACGCGCACGCGCGAAATATGCAGGCCCAAAGGAAAACCGCGCGCTGAAACACGGCTCCCCGATCGGTTTTCGGCACGGGAACCGCGGCCGACACCCTGTGATTTTCCAGACCTGATTCGAGAGCGCGCCGCATCATTCATGAGGAAACTTCTAGTCGGTCGCGGAGTGCCTCAAGGCACCACTACGAACATCCCGGATGTCTTGGGGTTGTGGCGCGCATCGGCGTGCGTGGAACTTCGAGGTTTCAAGTTACCAGATCCCATCCGGCAGCCGCCGGACCACCGGCTTGGGAAAATGTGGCCGAAGCCGTGAGGCTTTGGCGGCCAAACGCTGACGCGTTCGGCTACGGGAGGCGATGCGGCAATTTTCGAGCCATTCCCTTTCAGGTGCTTGTGGGCTGGGAAATGACGAGGCCCCTCATTTTGGGGACCTCCGGTCCTCCCAAATGTCGTTTAGGGATCATGCCCCTGTGACGGGCACGATTCGAGCAGGGTGGCGTCATCCCAACCAGACTGGCGGGGATCCCACCCCGTCAACCACCGCTGGTCGCCTGGATCGTCACCCAATCATCATTGAGTTTTTGAACCGCCTGCCGGAACCCGGAGATCTCGTTGGAATTGAACTTGAGCGTTGTCTCCTGCAACAGCTGGAGCCATCGCTGGGCGGGCACCGACATCTCGCGGTTCTTGAGCCAGAAGCCGGCGACCTCGGAGGCCTTGATCCAGACGGGCTGCATCTCCTTGAGCCAGGAGATGCGCGCCTCCTTGGCCTTGAGCCTCAGGATCTGCTCGTTGCTCACCTCGAAGCCCCATTCGTCACCCCGGGCCTTCTCGTCGGGCTGCGTCACCGTCAGGCCGGCGCTCATCTGCTCCGCGCGATCCAGCTTGAGGCTTGCGGCGAGCGCGGCGAAATCATCGTAATCCAGCTTCGGCTTCGAGCCCTGATCCCTGGCCAATTTCATGTAGGTCGACAGGATGTCGCGCTGACCGATCTTGAAGGCGTGATACTGGCCGAGGTCGGCCGTGTAGCAGTCGAAGGTCTCTCCGGTGTTGGGATGTGACACCTTGCCAATGGGGAAAGCCCGGCCCTTCCACCACTCGCCCTCCTTGAGGCCGCTGGTCGCCACGCTGGCGACGAAGGTGTTCGCCTGGATCGCCGCCCCGGTGGGGTCCTTCTTCTCCTGGCTGCTGATCGCCGCGGGCGCGAGTTTGCCAATCTTGATCTCAAGGGTGACCGCATCCTGATTCAGGGCGACCGTGTCGGCCGCCACAACCTCGGCCTGCATCTTGTCCGCCGCGGTCGCCTCCTCATAGTTCGTCGCGGACAGGGGGGCGTAGAGGCGATCACCCTTTCCGAGATCGACGAATACCCTGTCCCCCTCGATGCCATCGGGATGAAATTCCGTGCCCCCGCGAACCTGAACCTTGCCCTTCGGCGACCCGTCCATGACATAATCCGCCTGCACGGTCTGCGTGAGTTTGAGTTTCGACGGCAAGGTGACTGCAGCGGCCCACGCCGTCCCGCCCGACAAAAGACATGACGCGAATATCCCAATAAGCACAGAAACCAAACGTCGTTTCATCGTGATTCTCCAGTTAGGTTGGCCAGCCATATTCGAAAACCAACGGCTACTAGGATGCGCGGCAACACGTTGTCGGTCAAGGACAACCGAACCCGGACGGCAACGACCCAAGACATGGCCCGTCGCGCCGCAACGCGGGCACGCGGGAAGATTGTTGTCGGTTCGCCAGCTTGAAGATCCCGTAGCCGAACGGGCAGGCGTTTGCCCGCCAATCGCTGGGGCGATCCGGTCGATATCGTCGCTCGCGCGTGGGAAGGGCGGGGACAGGATTCGGGCTTCTACTGGGAGATTATCCCATCTAAGAGATTCCCTGATGGATCGGTCGCCGCGCCCGGACAACGTCATCGCCTTCCCGGCGGCGGCGCGACACGCCGAAGTGGCGGACGAGGAACTGATGGCGCGCTTCGTTCGGGACGGGGATGATGCCGCCTTCGAGGCGCTGGTGGATCGGTATTATGCGCCGGCCCTTGCGGTGGCGCGCGGAAGGCTGCGCGACGACGCGCTGGCGCAGGACGTGGTGCAGGAGGCGTTCGTCCGGGTGCTGAGGGAGCGGCGGCGCTATGATTCGGGACGATCGTTCGCCGCGTGGTTCTACACGATCTTGCGGAACCTCGCCACGGATGCCATCCGTCGACGTGCTCGGTGCCTGGAGAAGATGGAAGTATTCTCCGCCGGGGGGGATGAGGCGCAACGCCCGACTGCGGACGTTTTGGATTGCGGGGCATTGCTCGCGGTCCTGTCGGCCGAGGATCGGGAGGTGCTCATCTGCCACTACATCCACGGGATGCTGGTGCGCGAGGTCGGCGACCTCTTGGGCATCAGCGTGGAGGCGACCAAGAAACGGATCCAGCGGGCCTTGAAGAAATTGAAGGAGGCCGTGTCCCTGAATGAAGATCAGGGACGTACCGTGATTAGGCATGGAACCTGAGCGGGCAAGGGACCGGGATGGCGCGACGCGCGAGGCGTTGGACGCCTTTCGTGCCGCGATCGGGGCGGGCGCGACGGTGGCGGGGAGGGAGCGCCTGCGCGCGGCCCTTGCCTCGGAGCGGAGGGTGGCACGCGGCAGGGGACTTGGGCTGAAACTCGTTCAGGCGGCGGCCGTGCTCGCCCTGGCGCTGGGCGGCTTTCTGTTCTGGCGCCACTCGACATCGGCGCGCGATGCGGTGGCCTGCCCCCATGGGACCCCGGCGGCGGAGAACGGGGCGGCATTGCCGGAGACCCTCCGGGCCTTTCTGGAGAATCCCGACAACTTCCAGCGGGTGTGCCACTGCCAACCCCGGTTTTCGGGGAACCTCCGGCGCGGCTTGGCCTCGCCCCACGCGCCTTAACCCCTGGCGCGGTGAGAGGTCCGCGGGCATCGATCGCGGTCCCCTGCGGGCTCCGCCGCGCGTATACGAATTATGGCGCGGGATGCCGCATTCGTCTTGCTGGGGCTCTGTGGGCTGGCGGTGGCCTGCGCGTGCTCGCGCCCGGTCGCATCGGGCCGTGCGCCGGTTGCGGGCGCGGGCGGCGCGAGTGCCCTGTACACCGATCTCGTCGGTCGCGAGGCGCGCGTGCCGAGGCGCGTCGAGAGGATCGTGCTGCCCAGGAGCAAGGACATTTACCTCTTGGCCGCGCTGCTCGGGGACTCGCTGCCGGACAAGCTGGTCGCCTGGGGCCCCGACCTCCAGAAGGACGACGCGGAAACGTACGCCCGGCTGATCGAACGGTTTCCGCGGTTGGGGCGGATCCCGGTGACCGGCAGCGTCTACGGCGACGCGCTCAACCCGGAGCAGGTCGTCGCGCTGAAACCCGATCTCGTCATCCTGGACAAGTTCATGCTCGACCACGGGTACCGATACGCGGGCCGGCTCGAGGCCGCGGGGTTGCCCGTCATCTATCTGGATGGCTCGAATGACCCGATGGCAGGGCCTCGGAGGGGGGTCGTGCTCCTGGGCGATGTTCTGGGTGTGAGGGAAAGGGCGGCGGCCATCGCCCGCCATGTCGATGATCAGTTGCGCGTGGTCGTCTCGCGCATCGGGCGGCACGCGGGGCATCCGCCATCCGTCTACCTGGAGCAGGGCTGTCTGGGGCCGGGGACCTATGCGGACACCTACGGTTCCCTGGGCGCGGGCGCGGCGGGGCGCACGTCGTGGGGCGCCATCCTGCACGCCCTCAAGGTCCGGAATATCGCCGATGGCATCGTCGCGCGCCAGGCGCCCATCCATCCCGAGTACCTGCTGCGCGCGGACCCGGACATCATCGTCATCACCGGCCAGAACTGGTCGAACCCCGGCTCGATGCGGCTCGGCTGCAACGTCCGTCCGGAGCATGCCGCGCGGGATCTCGAGGCATTCTTGGGGCGACCCGGATGGGGCGAGCTTTCCGCGGTGAGACACAGGCGGGTGTACGGGGTCTTCCACAACACCTGCGCGATCACCGTCTTCGCCAGCGTCCAGGCATTGGCCAAGTTCTGCTACCCGACCCTGTTTGCGGACCTCGACCCGGAGAAGAACCTGCGGGAATTCCACGCGCGGTTCCTGCCCATCGATCCCGGCGGGACGTGGGCCTGCGCGGTCCGTCAGGCGATCGTGGCGCGATGAACCGGAGAAGGGGGAACGAGACGTCATGAGCAACGAAACAGCAGCGCATTTGAGGGTTGTATTCGTCTTGATCGTTGGCCCGATGCCGGGGGTTTGCGCCCCCGCGAATCCGTCGGATTCCGCCATCACCGAACTTCAAGAGGTGGTCGTCACCCCGACGGACGCGGGGGGCGTCGAGGGCACCGCCGAGGGCGGCTACCGGTACCGGGGTGCGGACGTGGGGCCGTTGGGGGACATCCCGCTCAAGGACACTCCCTTCTCGATCAACGTCACCTCGGGCGAGCTGATCGAGAACATGAACGCGCACAGCCCGGCCGACGCCCTGAAGACCTCGCCGACCGTGGCTCCCCTGATGTCGCCGGCGGGATACTCCTCGATGTCGCGCGTGATGATCCGCGGTTTCAACGCCTCGGACCAGAGCGAATTGCGCGACGGCCTGGCTGACAGGAGTTTCACGCTGCCGCCCGTCGAGGACCTGGACCGCATCGAGGTGTTCAACGGCGTCTCGGGGTTCCTGTATGGTTTTTCGGCCGTCGGGGGGACCGTCAACTATGTCACGAAGCCGACGCTGGACGCGCCGTTCGCGGAAATGTCGGCGGGCTTTTACAACAGGGGCATCGCGTTCGGTCACGTGGATGTCGGGGGGCCGGTCTATTGGGACGCGTTGACCTCCCGCGTGAACCTCTACGCCGAGAGCGGCGACACCTACATCGATGGCAGCGACCAGACCCGCGAGCTCGTCTCCGGGACCCTGCGCCTTCGCCTCTGCGGGGGCACGCATCTCAAGGTGTCCGGGTATTACCAGCACCTGGAGGCAAACGGCCTGCCGACCTATTTCAACATCCAGGGCATCGGCTACGAGGTCCCCGGCGCGTTCGACCCCACCAGACAATACGGGCAGCAGTGGACGTATAACGACGCGTGGAAGGGCGTCGTGGATTTCGCCATCGAGTCGCGGCTGAGCGATATCTTCACGCTGCGCGCGGCGTACCGCTGGGGCGACATGTGGCGCAGGTACCGCTTCGTGGGCGCCAGGCTTACGGACCCCGGCGGCGGCTATACCGAGACCTTCGTGGATTCATCGGGCAACGACGAGCGGACCAGCGCGGCCTACGCGCTGATGGACGCGGGGTTCAAGACCTGGGCCTTCGCGCACAAGCTGACCTTCGGCTACACGCACTGGGGTTTCTCGTTCGAGCGCGGGGTGAACGCGGTCAGCGGCCTGGGCCCCTCGCACGTCGACGACCCGATCGACTACGAGATGCCGGGGCGCGCCAAGGGGTACGACCGCAACCTGCGGACCGACACGCACAACCTCCTCATCGGGGACCGCATCGAGCTGTGCTCCGCCTTTTCCGTGCTGGGCGGGGTCAGCTACGCGACCATCGACAACCACTACCACGGGGCCTATGTCGCCCCCGGTGCGCCGGACCACGTCTGGCAGGGGGAGCTGACGCCCACCGCGGGCGCGGTGTTCAAGCCGATCCCCGGGGTCTCGATCTACGGGTCGTACATCCAGGCCCTCGAGCAGGGCGGGACCGCGCCCGGCTTCGCCGCCAATGCGTATCAAATTTTGGATCCGACCTTGAGCGACCAGTACGAGGCGGGCATCAAGGCGACCCTCTGGGACCGGCTCGACCTCAGCCTCGCGTTCTTCCAGATAGAAAAGATAAACCAGTACGTCGATCCGACCGACAACGTCTACAAGCAGGATGGCGTCGAGGTGCACGAGGGGATCGAATTCTATGCGTCGGGCAAACTGCTCAACAACCTGAGGGTCGTCGGCGGATTCACGGTTCTCTCCGCGGAGATCCAGGAGGCCCCGGGCAATCCGCTGACCGAGGGGGAGACGCCGGTGAATGTGCCCGAGGAACAGGCGCGGCTCTATCTGGAATACGAGTTGCCTGGGGTGCGCTGGCTGCCCGGCGCGCTCACGGTCTCCGCCGGGGCGAACTATTACGGTCGGCGGCCCGTGAACATCCCGAACGAGGACTATATCCCGGCGACGACGACCTTCGACGCCGGGCTCCGGTACCAGCCGACGGAGGATCTGACCGTCAACTTTACGGTGTCGAACCTCCTGGATGAGCACTACTGGGCCTATTACCGGAATCAGGGCGATGGCGCCGGCGAGGACGGCCTGATGCTGGGCGACCCGAGGCTGTTCTCGGCGTCGGTGAAGTATTCATTCTGAAGCGTGGCGGAGGATCGGGAGATGGCGGCAATGGATGGGAAACGGCCCCTGAACAGGCGCCTGGCGCTGTTTGATACGGATTGCCTCGAGGTGGCCGACGAGAACAGCGTGCGGTCCGCGCAACTCCCGGGCTTCGGCATCCGCCCGCGGGTGCAGCCATTGGCCGATAAGCTGGATCGGCTCTACGCGTTCGCCAGGCGGCACGACCTGACCATGGTCTTCACCCAATGTTGCAGCGCGAGGGCCGTGGCGCCGGGAGCGCACCCCGAGGTGCTGGTCGTCCCGATGGATCCGTCGGACCGCGGCTGGATGGATCGGGTGGACCGCTTTCGGCTCATCAACATCCAGAAGCACAGCGCCGCCCCGCTCCACGAGTCGTTCATCTGCCGCCACTTTGACATGTTTCAGCACAACGCGAACGCGAGGCGGCTGCTGGAAATCTTGGACATCCCGCGTTGGGTTCTGTTCGGCCACGGGTTCGACCTCTGCGTGGACAGCGCGGTGAAGGGCATCGTGGCCGCGGGTTACGCGGCGCACGTGCTGACCGATGTCATCGCATCGAGCGCGGCGGGGTACGGCCCCTATGGCACGCCGGAGAGCAAGCGGTTGATCCTCGAATATCTCGTGAAGATCGGCGTGACGACGGGTGAGCTGAATGCCTTTCTGGGGGAGCATGACCGATGACGGGGAAAGCGCGGGAGCGGCGTCGCTCGGGTACCGGCGGCTCGAGCGCCGGCGCCTCCTGATCCTGGCCGGCGGGGCTTGCCTGTTGGCGCTGTCGCTGCTGGTGGACCTGATGACCGGGCCGGCGGCGATCGGCCCTAGGGAGATCCTGGCGGCGGTGTTTTCGCCGGACCGCGCCACGCCCGCGGATCGCACCATCGTGTGGGAGTTTCGGATGACGACGGCGGTGATGGCGGCGGCCGTGGGCGCGGCGCTCGGGGTGGCCGGGGCGCAGATGCAGACGATCCTCAACAACCCGCTGGCCAGCCCGTACACGCTCGGGGTGTCGTCCGCGGCGGGATTCGGGGCGGCGCTGGCGATGGTCTGCGGCGCGGGGCTGGCGCCGTTGGCGGGACCACTCCTCGTTCCGGCCTCGGCGTTCTTTTTCGCCGCGCTGGGTTCGCTGGCCATCTACGGGATCGCCCGGTGGAGGCCGGGCTCGACCGAGGGCATCATCCTCGGCGGTGTCGCGATGATGTTCCTGTTCAACGCGGGGGTGGCATTCCTGCAGTTTTTCGCGCGGGAAGAGGAGCTCGCCGCCATCGTGTTCTGGCTATTCGGCAGCCTCCAGGGGGCGACATGGCCGAAGGTCGGCGTCGTCTCTTCCGCGCTGGGCATCTCGGTCGCGCTGTTGGGGGCGAGGTCCTGGCGGCTGACGGCGCTGCGGCTGGGGGACGAGCGCGCGCGCAGCATGGGGATCGATGTGGGCAGGCTGAGGCTCGAGACGCTGATGATCGTCTCGGCGCTGACCGCGACGGCGGTGTGCTTCACCGGATCCATCGGGTTCATCGGCCTCGTGGCGCCGCACATCGCGCGCGGCATGGTCGGCGAAGACCAGCGGTTCCTGATGCCGCTATCCGCCGTGCTCGGCGCGCTGCTGCTCTCGGTCGCGTCCGTCGCCAGCAAGATGCTCCTCCCGGGAGCGATCTTCCCCATCGGGGTCGCCACGGCCATTTTTGGCGTGCCGTTCTTCGGCGCCCTGATTTTCCTCAAACGGAGGGCGGACTGGTGATCGTCGAGGCGCGCGATCTGGGATTCGCCTACCGAGCCGAGGCGGTGTTGCGGGGTGTCACGATACGATTGGTCCCTGGCATCACGGCGGTCGTCGGGCCGAACGCGGCGGGGAAATCGACGCTGCTGAAATGCCTGTGCGGCATCCTGCGGCCCTCGGGAGAGGTGCGGCTCGAGGGACGGGATCTGGGCGCGTTCCGCGGGCGGGACCTGGCGCGCCTCGTGAGCTACCTGCCGCAGGACTTGAGCGGGCGGGCGGCGCTGACCGTCTTTGAAACGGTGTTGCTGGGCCGCGCGCACGAGCTGGGATGGCGCGTCTCGCGCGAGGATCTCCGCGCCACCGCGGCGCTGCTGGACGAACTCGCGATCGCGGACCTGGGCGACCGCAACATCGGCGAATTGAGCGGCGGGCAGTTCCAGATGGTCGCCATCGCGCAGGCCCTGGCGCGCCGGCCCAGGGTGCTGCTGATGGACGAGCCCACATCGAGCCTCGACATGGAGCACCAGTTCGCGATCTGCTCGTGGATTCGCCGGATCACGGATTCCCGGGGCATCACCACCGCCATGGCGCTGCACGACCTCAACATCGCCGCCCGGTTCGCCGACACGGTGTACCTCCTCGAGGCGGGCAAGGTGCGGTGCTCCGGGCCGCCCGCCGAGGTCCTCACCGAAGAGACGATCCGTTCCGTGTACCGCGTCTCGACACGCGTCGTCATCGACG
>JADLBR010000410.1 GCA_020847615.1 Verrucomicrobiia bacterium | reverse complement strand
GGATGCTGGTCTCGCTTTTCGAGCGCGCATACCTGCTGCTGTACGGTCCTCCGATGACACCGAATCAGCAGCGGCGGTGGTCCTCGTGGGAGGATTACATGCGGGAGTGGTGCCGGAGGGAGGATTTCCGGTCGGCGTTGCCGGCGTTGCTGGAGGGGGAAGACCCGGAGTTCGCGACGTGCATCAAGGGGCTGGCGGGTCTCGGGGTGGGGCGGGGCTGACCTGAAGTGGAACGCGCCGCGTCATTCAGCTAGAGCGACAAGACGTATTCGGCGAGATCCTTGAGATCATCGTCGCCCAGGAGCATGGGCTTTTCTTTGCTGAAACCGTGCTCGCCCTGCTTGAGGAGTTCGCGCATGTCGAGGTAGCGACCGTCGTGCAGGTAGGGGGCGGTGCGCCAGCATTCGACGAGGGTGGGGGTATCGACCTTGGGGTCGGCGTCCTTGCGCTTGATGGTGCCGAGTTCGTACTCCTTCATGTTGGTGAACAGGGGCGCGGGGTGGCATTCGGCGCAGCCGACCTCGGGGGCGGCGAACAGGCTCTTGCCGCGTTCGGCGGCGGGCGAGAGTTTGCCGCCGACGAGGCGGGGACTCGGGACGGGTTTGAGCGACTTGAGGTACTCGTCGACGCATGCGGCGTCTTCGTCGGGCACCACGGCGAAGAGGATGTGGCGGAAGCCGGACCGGACGGCGGCCTCGGCGGAGTCGCGCACGCCGCTGAACATGGCGGGAGGGGTCTTGTGCGTGAGCAGCATGCTCTTGTTGTTCTTTGGGTTGCCGATGCCATCGTTGAGCAGGTCCCAGTTGAGGCCATCGGCGCGGGCGTCGGGATGACAACTGGCGCAGCTCTGCCAATGCTGGAAGCAGATCGTGGCGTCGGCGAAGATGACCTCGCCGCGGCGCACCTTGTCCCACTTGGGCTCGGGGCCGATGGGCAGTGCGGCGGCCTGGGCGCGGGATTCTGCGGCGAGGTCCACGGCGGACAGCCTGTCGGAGAAGTACATCGTGGCGTAGGCTTTCGCGCCGGCGATCGCGACGCCCCGGGGGCCCTTGCCGTCCAGGTGCACGCGCCTGCGGAGATCCACGAGGAAGGCGAGGTCGTTGGGGACCTCGGCCTGCGAAGCCGGTATGTAGCGGCCCCCGGTATAGGTCGGGGCGCCGCCCGCCGGGAACTCGGCGGGAATCTGGGCGATCTTGGCGAGGACACCCGGGAGATCGATGAGGCTGATCTCGTGGGTGCCATAGTGGGCCACCGCCACCCACTTGCCGTCGGGGGCGCACGCGACGCCCCATGGGTTGGCGGCGCCGAGATCCACGTCATCGAGGAGAACCGTATTGACCAGCCTCCGGTTGGCGGCATCGATGATGGAAAGGGCGTTGGTGTTTTGCCAGCCGCGCTCGAGCTGGGTGGTGGGGAGGTGGAATCGGGCGAGGATGTGGGTGACGAGCACGTGTTTGCCGTCGGGAGTGATGCAGATGCCCCGGAGGCCGGTGGAACCATTGGGCAGGGGGATGGGGGACGTCTGGCCCGAGGCGGCATCGATCGCGGTCACCTGGGCGGCGACGATGTCGCCGTCGGCCTTGGCGCGGGGCAGGTGGTTGATGACATACACCGTCTTGCCGTCCGGCGTGGCGACGGCTCCCACGGGTTCGCGCACCACGGGGATGCGGGAGAGTTCTTTGGAGGTGGCGACATCGATGACCGACACGTCGTCATTGAAGCGATTGCAGACATAGAGCCTCCTGCCGTCCGGGTGCGGGGCCAAGCCGGTCGGCGTGTGACCGGCGGGCATTGTGGCGGTCACCTTCATGGACACCGGATCGACGAGGCACACCGCGCCCGCGGGCATCCCGCAGGTGGCGTAGAGGGTCTTGCCATCGGGACTCATCACGAGGCCCGTGGGTTCGCCGGGGACGCTGGCCGACGGGCCGGCTTTGCCCGATGCCAGATCCACGGAGACGACCTTGGCGGCATCGGCGCACGCGGCGTAGAGCCGCGCGCCATCCGGGGACGCCACGATCGCGGAAGGCCCAAGATACTTGGGCGCCCCTTCGAGCAGCGTCGGGATGGCGATGGCGAGGGCGAGCGCCATTCGGCTTGGGAGACTGGGGTGGAAGGATATGGGGTGGGTCATGGGCCTCCATGCTATGACCGGGATCCCCCGGCCTCAAGCGGGTTCCGGTTTGGAGCGGCGCGACGCGTGCCGCATTCGCGGTGGGACGCTGTATCGGCACATCTCATACGCTCATCATATGAGCTGGGGATGGCGGGTCAAGATGGGAATTCTGGGGGCATATTTGAGGGTTGGGTTGGGCTTGCAAACAGAATCGTCGCGATAGTATTAGCGTGATTGATGGCGTCGGGCGAGCGTGCGAGACTGGGATCGGCGATGGTGCGTCGCCCGTGCGGGTGCTGCGCGAGGCGGTGGATTGTCCTGGGGTTGCTGGCGTGGGTGTGGGGCGATGTTGGGGCGGTGTGCTGGGCGGGGGCGGGGATCCGTGCGGGGGTTATGGTTTTGACAAATCGCGTGGCGAGCGCCGCGTTTGGGGATGTGCCCGCGGCGGGCGTTGGGCTGCGCGCGCGGCTGGCGCATCCGAAGGGCCCGCTGGTGCTACCGGCGGGGAAACGGCATCGGCTGACGCTGAAATTCGCGGATGGCGTTCGGGCGCGAGCGATTGCAAACGGGCAGTTGAGTTTTTTGGGTGGGGATATTCCCGCGGGACTGGCGGCGGTGATCGAACGGTACCGCCTGCGGCTGAAGCCGGTCTATGACGATGTGGGCCGGATGGAGTGGATGTGCCGGAGGGCGGCCGAGCGCAGCGGCAGGCAGCAACCGGACATGAATGGGACGATGCGCGTGGAGGTTCTTTCTCGCGCGGATGTCATGGCGGTGGCGCGGGCGCTCCAGTCGCTGGAGTGCGTGGAGAGCGTCGACATCGAGTCGATGGACGTCTTGCCGCCGCCGCCGGGGGACATTTCGCCGCCGACGCCAAATCTGGAATCGCTGCAGGCGTATCGTGGCGCGAATCCCGGCCATGATGCCGACTACGCGCGCGCGAGGGGGGCGGAGGGGGCCGGGGTGCGGTTCTCGGACTGCGAGTATGCCTATGACCCGTCGCACGAAGACCTGGTGGACGCCGGGATTGTGAATCGTTCCAGGGCCCCGTTTGACCCCATGGCCCTGTCCTACGACGATCATGGGACCGCGGTGCTTGGCATCAGCCAGGCGCCGAACAACGGCTACGGGATATCCGGGATAGCCCCGAGGGCGAGCGGGGCCTTTTACTCTGAGTACACGACGGCCGGGTATAGCCGCGAGGGTGCGATCGAGGACGCCATAGCCGATTCTGACGTGGGCGACGTGATCTTGCTCGAGATGCAGACGACCGGTGCGGGCGGGGGTTATGTGGCCGCCGAATATAGCAGTACCGTCTGGAACAAGACGAAGATTGCGACGGACAGCGGCATCATCGTCGTCGCGGCGGCGGGGAACGGAAACCAGGATTTGGACGGCAGCGCCTATGCCGCCTACCGTGCGCGCGGCGACAGCGGCGCGATCATCGTGGGGGCGGGCTCCGCGAATGCGACGCACTCAAAGATGAGTTTCAGCACGTACGGGACCCGGGTGAACGTGCAGGCGTGGGGCGAATCGGTGGCGACGACGGGATACGGGAGCTACGCGCGGTACGGGAATGACGACCGGCAGTCCTACAGGAGCGATTTCAATGGGACGAGCAGCGCGAGCGCGTGCGTGGCCGGGGTCGCGTGCGCGGTCCAATCGTACGCGAAGGCGCGGCTGGGCACGGCGCTGAGCCCCGCGGAGATGCGCGGGCTGCTGCAGGCGACCGGCCACGCGCAGGGCGGGACGGGAGGCCGCATCGGGCCGTCCGTCTCGCTCTCTGGCGCGCTCGACGCGCTGCCCGGGCGGAATCTGCGGGAGGGGGGGTGCTCCGTGATCACGTCGGCGCAAGGGGATGTCTCCGTCTGTTTCGTGGGCATACCGTTTCGATCTTACCGCATTGAGGCGAGTCCGGACCTGGTAGCCTGGTCGACGCTGGAGAGCCGGATCGTGGCGGGCATCGGCCCGACTCACCGCACCCTGGGTGGTGCGGCGCTCGGGTTCGCCGCCCGATTCTTCCGGGTCGTCGAGGAGGGGAGCGCGGCGCCCTGAGGGGGTGGTGCGATCACTCCCCGACGATGTGCCTGGACTGGTACGGTTCCTTGCTGACCAGTTGGCTGGTCACGCCGAGATCCGCCATGAGGTTTGCGCCGGTGATGCAGGAACTGCGGTCGCCCAGCAGGAAGACGCAGGCCCCCGCGATCTCCGTGGGTTCGATGAGGCGCTCGGCGGGGATGTTGGAGTTCCAGTACCGGGCGCATTCGGCCTCGCTGGGTGCGGCAGCGATCAGTGCCTTCCAGATCTCGGTGCGGCAGAGGCCGGGCGACAGGACATTCACGCGGACGCGTTCCTTGGCCAACTCGATGGCGGCGGCCTTGCTGAATCCGACCATGCCGTGCTTGGCCGCGTCATAGGGAGAGGCACCCGCCACCGAGGCGTGCGTGTGGACGCTGGCGATCTGCACGATGGAGCCGCCAGTGCCCTGCGCGATCATCTGGCGCGCGCAGAGTTGCGAGAGGAAGAATGAACCCTTGAGGTCCACGTCCATGACGTGGTCCCACTCGTCCTCGGTGACGGTGAGGAACGGCTTCACGAAATTGACACCGGCGTTATTCACGAGACCGTGAATGGCGCCCAAGGTGGCCACCGACGTCTCGACCAGTCGCTCGAGGTCGTGGAGCCGCGAGACATCGCAGCGCACGGCCAGCGCCCGGCCGCCTTCGGCGGTGATGCGTTCTCTGAGCGCGCCGAGGCGCCCCTCGGAGCGGGCGGCCAGCACGACGGTGGCACCTTCGCGGGCGCATGTTTCGGCAATGGCGACCCCGAGGCCCTTGCTGGCCCCGGTCACGATGATGACCCTGTCCTTCAACTCCACGGCAATTCCTCCGAGATGGCCCCCAAGCAGCCTGTCGGACTTCGCCAAGTCCGACAGGCTGCTGGAAAGCAAAACCGCCTTAACAAAAAATAATTATGACGGTGGTCCAAGGGATGTCGCAAGATCTCATCCGGGTTGACCTAATGATTCACCATCCTACGGAACCGGTTCATTTTCAAGAAAAAGGCGGATTTCCCAGAGCCCGGACACTTCACAGCCCGCAAGGCTGTGAAATGTCCGGGCTAGCGTCTGGCGGAGGTGCGGTTCCACGTCAATCCTTCTTCGCTGACATTGGGCTGGGCGCCTTGTGCCCGGGGGCGCGCACGGGTATCGTAACCCGGATGAGGGACGCCGGTGCCGAGGATCAGCGACCGACCCAGGCAGGGCAGCACAGCCCGCTCGACCTCTTCCTGACCGGGGACGGCGAGGAGATCGTGCCGATCCGACGGGATCCGCAGCCCGGGATCATGAGTGCCGAAAGGCTGCTCGGGGAGGGCGTGCACACGGAGAATTACTCCGCGGGCGATGGCGAGAATCCCGGGGACTTCTATCGCGTCATCCGTCTCTCGGAGGAGGAGTTCATCGGCGAGGGTCCCGAGCTGTTTCAGGAGAATTTTGCTCGCAGGACGGAGGACCTCGTCGAGGAGGCGCTGGCGATCCACCGGCTGAACCCGTCGGGGGAGATCGCGGGCATGGCCCAGTTGCTGGAGGTGGGCGTCGCCGGGGACGAGCGGGTGTTCTCCGACGCCGAAGGCCGCGAGTACGTGTACAAGGACTGCCGCGTCTATTTCAAGTATCGCGGGATCGCGGGCGGGCGCGCGCTTTCGGCGCCGGAGGCCAAGGGCCTCACCTTGCGCGAGCGGGTGGAGATCATGATCCTTGCGGCGGATGCGGTGGCCGAGGTGCACGCCAGGTCGTGGGTGCACGGCGACATCAAGCCGGACAATGTGCTTTGGTCGAGGGACGATGCCGGCGGGCTGCTGGCCATGCTGATCGATTTCAATTCCGTGCGCGAGGGGATGCAGCTCACATCGGACTCGCCCCTTTATGCCGCGACGCGGGACTGCGTGATCGTGGGCGGGCGCAGGATCGTGCACCCCAGGATAGACATCGCCGCATTTGGAAGGACGATGGTCGAGTTCTTGCTGGGCCTCGCATTCCTGCCCCATGACGACGACGTGCCCTTCGATGACGACGAGCTGCACAGGAATCTGGACTATTGGTTGAACAGGGCGGAAACCGAAGAGATCGAGGGCGAATTGCGACGGAGGGGCTATGGGGTCGCGGTTCCGTTCGTGCGATTGGCGCGGAGCATGAGCGACCCGGACATCGGCAAACGACCGCAGGCGATTTCGGATGTGGCCGCGCGGCTGCGGTCCATGCTGCGGAGGGCGGGCGGGAGGCTTGACCGGGTCGTGTCCATGGGGAATCTCCTCTGCGGGGATCCGGAGGCGCTCCTGCGGCGGGCCGAGTTGCGGGGCCACATCCGGGAAACGGGCGTCTCGGGGAGTGCCCGCGGGGAGTTCGCGGGCTTCCTGAGGTGCCACATGGGGGGCGATGCCATTACGGTTTACGAGTTCGCCGGGCTGGGCAGGGCGGCGGTCGAGGGCGTGACGGCATGCGAGTTGGGCGTCTGCGTGATCGACCTGAGGATGGGGTTTTCGCTGTATCGGACGGGGGAGCTTGACGACTTGGCGATCGAGGCGCTTTTCGATCCGGAGAGTCCGGGGAGGATGCGGTGCGTGGTCAGGAGGTGCTCCGGGGTGCGGGCGCTGGAGGCATTCCGCGCCTTCTTTGTCAGGTGGGGAGACTATTTTCGCCAGGTGTCTTTCTGGTGGCGTCGCCTCTGGAGATTGAGGGTGGCGGGTTCGGCCCGCGTTCCGATCAAGGCAAGGCGGGTCCGGAAACGGGGGCGCTGAATTGGGTGCTTCCGGGGGGCAGCGCGTAGCGCGCAAGGCCGGAGGGATGATCCGGGCTGAGCCGTTCCAGCGGCATGCCTGCGGTTGGCGGCAGGAGGACCTCGGCGGAGCAACCGGGGGGGATCGTGACGGTGATCGCGTGGGCGTCGCCATCGCGCCGGGCCTTGAGGTGGATCGGGCCGCGCGGGGTGTGCGCGATAGCCTCGAGGTCGGGCAGGTCGCCGAGCTGGGGCCGCAAACGGCATCTGGCGAAGGCGGGCTCGAGGGCACGTAGGCCAACGATCTCCTCATAGAGTATGTAAATGGGCGCGAGCGCGCAGTGGCTCCATTGGGCGACGGAGTCGGGAGCGCAGCGCCACATTTCTTGGATCGTGTTGTTCTGAGCCACCGAGGGCATGCTGGCCCACTGTTCGCGGAATTCCCTGAGGATGACATCGGCGCGACCGACCTTGCCGAGCGCCCAGTAGCGCCAGCCGGCGTTGCAGGGGTAGGAGAGGCCCATTTCGGCAGGGGGCGCGGCGAGCGCCCGCGCGGATGCGGCGGTGTCGCCGCCCGGGCATTGGTCGAAGAGGATGGACGTCGCGAGGGTCCGGTCCGATAGGCGGGGCCCCTTTTCCTCGGCGAGCCAGGGCAGGTTATCGACGAACGCGCGGTGCCCCTCACTCCAGAATCTGGCGATGGCGGCATCGAGGATAGCGTCACCCCGGCGGCGGGCGTCCCGGGCGCGATCCCCGTCACCCATGACGTCGCAGATGGGCGCCAGCGCATGACGATACATCGCCGCGACGTTGAGGTTGAAGGCGCACTCCTTGTGGCGCTGCTGTCTGAATGCAGTGAAATCCACCCAGACGACGGGTATCCCCAGGTCCTCGACGGGGATCAGGCCGTCGCCGCGGCGCAGGCGCCACAGGGTGTCGGCGAATCGGAGGAGGCGGGGGTAGGGCTCGCGCAGGGAATCTGGATCGCCGCTGGCCATGTAGTGCTTCCAGCAGTCGAAGTTGAACTGGACGCCGTGGTCGAGGAGAGGACCCCACACGCTGGAGTCGAGCTCCCGTTGGGGCAAGCGGGCGAGACGATCATAGGCGGGATACGTGTCGAGGAAGACCCCGCTCTTGGTGAGTCCCTCGCTGAACGTCCTCAGAAACCGGGCCACGATGCGGTCCTCGCCGAAGGCGTTTCGTATGGCGATGAGCTGGTGTCCGCCGTCGCCGCTGTACTGCTGGCGCTCTCGGCCCATGCCGTCGACCACCGTTTCGATGGCAGAGTTTCGCAAGGTGTTGACACCCGCGTTGAAAAGGCGTTGTAGCGCGGGGTCGGAGGTGCGGATCAGGGGTTGGTGGGGCCAGTCGTACTGGCGGCGGCGGGCGCCGACGCCGCTCACGGTGACGGGCCCGGATGCGCCGCGGACGTGCAGCTGGAGCCAGCGCAACGACTCGAAATCTGCGCTCTCGAAATCGTTCTTCCCCTCCCGGCAGATGAAGCGCGACCAGGAGAAATGGTGGGAGTCGAGCCAGCGCGTCTTTTCGGGGTCGTGGCCCTCCTGGGTCATGAGCTCGACGATGGTCCCGGCGGGGGCGTCGATCGTGAATCGTGGAAAACCGACGATCTGTTCGGAAAACTCGAATGTGGCCTGGGCGCCAACGCGCTGGGAGGGGGTGGCGGGCAGCTCCCATGCGCCCTCGGTCCCCGGGATCGCGATGGGATCGCGAGACACGTCGAATGCGCCCGGGATGCGGGCGTCAAACCAGTCTTCCGGATCCCGTCTCCACGCGACGCGGCCGGAGTGCGCGAGGCCCTTCGAGCTCGTGATCTCTTCGCGGGGCATCGGTATCTGGCGTGCGCGCAGCGAAGCGAGCTCGGGGGGCACCTGCTGGACGGTGTCGCCCGGCCAGTGCCGGTCTTTACGGCAGGCGGGCGGCTTGTCGGGCGGGCAGGGGATCTCCTGCGCGGCCATCCAGCGCTCGCCGAGGCTGAAGCCCGCGGTGTCCCAGCCGTGGGGGTGCAGTCGCGCGTCGAATTCCTCTTGGAGGGCACGCAGGAACCAGCGCTTGTACTGGCCCGGCGGATGTGCGCGATCGAGCAGGGCGCGCCACGACGCATCGGTCAGGATCCGCGTTTCGCCGGAGGATGTCCGGGCATTGACGTTCAGAAGGAGGCCCGGCTTTCCCCCGGGCCATGTGCCATCTCCATGGCCGTAGAACAGGACCTGCACGCCGATGACGTTCGTGCCTGCTTTGAGAAACGGTTTGAGGTCGATGGGATCGGCATCGAGATTTCGAGGGTCACATGGGGCCGGGCCCCATTGAACGCGCTGGCCATTGACGCTGATCAAGTACCGGCTGTCGGCGCTGATCCAACCCTTTGCGCTCTCTGGCGCGCCGGGGAGATGGATCTCCTTTCTGAATAGCACGAAGGTGTTTGGTAGTGTCCGCTCCGACGGGAGCCAGACCCACTTGGCCGGCGCCAGGGTGATGGGGTGGGGGCGCCAGTCACCGGCCGCCACGGCGGCGCTGGCCTGCTCCGTGGTCAGGGTGACTTCCGCCCCGTGGCCCGGCGGGGCCGTTGATGCCGCGGCCAGGGCCACGCACATCGCCAAGTGCGCCCCGGGCGCATCTCGCTTTTTGCGCGACGGGGGAAGGCGTTTCTGGCACATCGTGGGCGAGACTATGTCCGATGACGCTCGCTGTGAATTTGTTTTCAGTGGCGGGCCGACCGTGCCGGCGGGGGGGCGCGAATGACGTTCACGACGCTGACATTCGTGATTTTCCTAGCCATCGTGTTTGTGGCGTATTGGTCAGTGCGGGTGCGGACCGCGCAGAACGTCCTATTGCTGGTGGCGAGTTACTTTTTCTACGCCTGGTGGGACTATCGGTTCTGCTCGCTGATGCTGGCCTCCAGTCTGCTCGACTACTACGTGGGACTCGGGCTGGACCGGGCGCGCGGGGCGAGGGCCCGGCGTGTGCTGCTGTGGGTGAGCCTGGCGGGCAACCTGGGGATGCTCGGCTTTTTCAAATATTTCAATTTCTTCTCCGATGGACTCCGGAGGCTGTGCGGCTCGCTGGGCTGGGCGGTGGACGATGTGACGCTGTCCGTCGTGCTTCCCGTGGGCATCAGTTTCTACACGTTCCAAACCCTGAGCTATTCGATCGACATCTACCGGGGCAAGATCCGGGCCTCGCGCCAGCTCATCGAGTATCTGGCGTTCGTGAGTTTCTTTCCCCAGTTGGTCGCGGGGCCCATCGAGCGGGCGGCGGACCTGTTGCCGCAGTTTGAAAGAAGCCGCCGATTTGACCCGGTGGCGGCGGCCGACGGCTGCCGGCAGGCGCTCTGGGGATTCTTCAAGAAGATGGTCGTGGCGGACCGGTTGGCGCTCGTGGTGAATGACGTCTATGGGGTTGGCGGGGTTGGAGGGTTCGGGGTGCACGGGGGCCCGGCGATCGCGTTTGCGTCGCTGGCGTTCGCCTTCCAGATCTATTGTGATTTTTCCGCGTACTCGGACATCGCCATCGGGACGGCGCGCCTGTTTGGGTTCGGGCTCCGCCGCAACTTCGCGTATCCCTTTTTCGGGCAGAGCCTCGGCGAGCTGTGGAGGCGCTGGCATATTTCGATGACGACATGGTTCAGGGACTATGTGTTTCTGCCGCTTGGGGGTGCGCGCGGGGGTGGCTCGGCCGCCGTGAGGAATATCATGATCACCTACCTGCTGATTGGCCTGTGGCACGGGGCCTCCTGGACATTCGTGTGCTGGGGCGGGTTCATGGGGCTCTGTTTTGTTCCGGAGGCGTTGGGCGCGCGATGGGGCTGGGGCGGGGGCAGGCGGCGACAGGCGGCGGATGATGGGGCGAGCGGTATTTGCGGTTTGCCGAGCGCACCGGTCGCGGCCCGGATGCTGATGACCGTGGGCCTGTTCTCGTTCAGCGCCCTCTTCTTCCGGGCGCCGGATATCGGGGCCAGCATGGAGGGCATTTCGAGGGTCGTGGGGGACGCGCTTTCGCCGGGGGCGTATGTGGGCGTGGTGGGGCTCCTGGGAGAGGATGCGGGCCGAAACGCGGCCCTGGTGATGCTCTTCGTGGTCGCCATCGAATGGGCTCAGAGAAGGCACCCGCACCCCTTGGTCATCGGGTCGTGGCCCCGGTGGTGCCGCTGGATGGTCTACGGCTCACTGCTGTGGGCGTGTCTCATGATGGCGCCATCCGAGCGCGAGCCTTTCATCTACTTCAACTTTTGATCGGGCGCCACAACACATGAGAGATTTTGTACGCCGTGCGGGCTGTTTCCTCCTGATCCAGGCGGGCTTCCTGTCGCTGATCTTCTCGTGGTTCCAGGGGGACCTGGAGGCGCTCTCTCGGATCCGTGCCTATCACCGGGAGGCGGGGGCGGCGAACGGGAGGCGACTGCTGCTCTGCGGTGGATCGAGCACCCCGGTGTCATTCGATCGCGATCGGATCGCGAGGGCCACGGGGAGAGATGTGATCGACACCGGTCTGAACGGCGCCCTGGGGCTCGATTTCGTGCTGCGACAGGCCGCGGCGCTCTCGGAGCGCGGAGATCTGGTCGTGCTGGCGCTGGAGCACGGATATTTTGCCGAGGTGCATGGCCTGGAGCGATACCGATCGTACGTCCTGGCCCAGGTGTTGCTGTGTTTCCCGGGCGCCATCGCATACGCGCCGCTTTCGGATATCGCGAGCCTCATGGATGAGGGTTTCCTGATACTCCGCGACATGGTCCGGGACGCGTGGCGTCGGATAGGCGAGCGCGTGGGGGCGGCCGGGATGCGATCGGCGGGGACGTCGGGTCGTGGCGCAGCCGGCGGCGGTCTGGCCCGGCACCGCCTGCCGGCATTCTCGCCGTCGAAGCAACTGGCGGCGAGCGACGAGAGCCTGGGTGTCACGGTCGCGAAGTTGAACGCCTTTGCGGTCGAGTGTGGGCGCCGGGGGGTCGAGGTCTGCTTCTTTCACGGACCTTATCCCGTCGAGTATTTCGCGGAAAACCGCGAGTTTCTGAGGCGGCTGGAGAGGGCATTGGCCGTGGGGTGCGGGATGCGAGTTCTGTGCACGCCGTCCGAGACAACGTATCCGAGCGACCAGTTCTTGGATACGGAGTACCATCCCGATCCGCTGTTGGTGAAGGGGCGCCACACGGCACTTTTCTTAGATCGACTGGCGCGAGCGGGTTGCGGGCTAACGAGTTCCCGGTCGGCCTTGGGCGGGCCCCGGGGGCCGCGCGCCCGATGTCTCGCCCGCGGGCACGCGTGCGAAGGGTGCCATCCTCATGGACGGCTACGGCCCGATGCCCGCACCTTTTCGAGGAGCTCTTTCATCTGCGAGACGCGGTCGGGGTGCTCGGAGGCGAGGTTGCGGGTTTCGCCCTTGTCGTTGGCAAGATTGAAGAGGAATCCGGTGTCGGGGATGGCGACCTCGTCCCAGGGGCCGAGCTTATCGCGCGTGCGTCCACCGGGGGGTATGAACTTCCAATCGCCCTGGCGGATGGCGAGCGCATTGGCGTGCTGGATGATGTGCGGGCGCCCGGCCGTGGACTCGCCCAAGAGTGCGGGCAGCAGATTCAGGCTGTCTGGGGCGGCGTCCTGGGGGATCGTTTGTCCGGTCAGGGCCGCGAGCGAGGCGATGAGGTCGATCTGGCCGACGATGGCATCGGACACCCCGGGTTTGACGCGCCCTGGCCAGCGGACGATGAAGGGCATGCGCGTGCCGCCCTCGAAGATTGAGTATTTCCCGCCGCGGAGGCCCCCGGCGGGGTCGTGGCCGCCCCGCTTCTCATTGGCATCGTCTTTGTAGCCGTCGTCGAGAACGGGGCCGTTGTCGCTGGACAAGATGACGAGGGTATTTTGGGCGATATTCAGCGCATCGAGTTGCGCGAGGATGCGCCCCACGCAATCGTCAAATTCGACCAGTGCATCACCGCGTGGGCCGTGGGGGGTCTTGTGGGCGAACCTGGGATTCGGGGCGCGTGGGACGTGGATGCCGTGCGTGGAGAAGAAGAGGAAGAAGGGCGCCTTGGCGCTGCGCCCGATGAAGGCGAGCGCTTTCTCGGTGAAGGTGTCGGCCATGGTCTCGTCGGTCCAGCGGGCGCGCAGGCCCCCGGTCATGAAGCCGATGCGGCTGATCCCGTTGACGATGGTGCAGTTGTGCCCGTGGGACCAATCCAGCTTCAGGGTCGCGCGATCCGATTCGCCCGTGGGCTGCCCGTCGGGGTTCTTGTCGGACACATCGATCGGGTCATCCGGGTCAAGGTTGACGACGCGGTGGTTCTCGACGTAGACGCACGGGACGCGATCGCCGGTGGTGGGCATGAGGAAACAGTAGTCAAATCCGATCTCCAGCGGGCCGGGTTTGATGTCGCCCGACCAGGCAGGCTTGGGCGGATCGCCGAGGCCGAGGTGCCACTTGCCCACGACGGCGGTGGCATAGCCAGCCTGTTTGAGAAGGGACGCGAGGGTGAGGCGACCCGGCTGGATCAGGGCCGTGGCGTTGGGCGGCGCGATGCCGGTGCCGGGCCGGCGGAAGGCGTACTGGCCGGTGAGCATGCTGTAACGGCTCGGGGTGCACGTGGCCGAAGAGGCGTAGGCCGACGTGAACCGGAGGCCCTCCCGCGCGAGGCGGTCGACGGCCGGCGTTGGGATGGTTTTCGCCCCATAGCAACCGAGGTCGCCGTAGCCGATGTCATCGGCATAGACCAGGACGATGTTCGGGGTCTCGGCGCGCGAGCCGGCGCCGGGCCATGGCGCGAGAAGAAAGGCAGAAAAAGCGAGGAGGGATTTCAATTTCATCGGGGTGCTTCCGGGGTCAAGTGTATGTGCGGACCGAGGCCCGTGGCGATGCCAAATCCCTGGGATCGCCGGCATCGGCCGCGGCCGATGGCGCGAGGGTCTGGCGCGGGCGCTGCGGTATTGCGGATGCGGGCTGTTGGGTGCAGCATGGCGATACGATGAAGACGAGGCGCGAATTCTTGGCGGGGCTCGGGGGGGCGGGGTCGCTGGGGTCGGTTATGGGGTGCGTGCGGCGGCGCACGGGGTTGCGGTGCGGGGTGGCGTCGTACACGACGGTGGATCCGCTGGCCGATATCGGGAAACTGGCCGAGGCGGGCGCGGACTATGCGGAGCCGTCGCTATCGAAGACGATGACCTTGTCGGATGCGGACTTTGATGCGGCGCGGCGGCGGGTGGAGTCATCGGGAATTCGGGTGGAGTCGATGAACTGGTTCGTGCCGGCAGAGGTGCGTTTGACGGGGCCGGAGGCGGACGGGGCGAAGATGCGGGATTACGTGGCGCGCGCGCTGGCGCGCGCGGAGGCGCTGGGCGCGAAGCGCATCGTATTCGGGAGCCCGGGCGCCCGCAATGTGCCCGAGGGATTCCCGAAAGAGAAGGCGCTGGCGCAGCTGCGGGCCTTTCTGGCGACCTGCGGCTCGGAGATTGCGGACAAGGGGCACGGGATGGTCATCTGTGTCGAGCCTTTGAACCGGGGAAACTCGAACATCATCAACACCACGGCGGAGGGAGCCGCCATCGTGCGCGAGGTGGATCACCCCAAGGTTCGGCTGATGGTGGATTTTTATCACTGGGCGTTAGAGAAAGAGTCGCCCGATGCGATCGTTTCGGCCGGCCCGCTCATCGAGCACATGCACATCTCGCGGACGGATGAGATGCGGACCTATCCGGGCGACCCGGGCGAGGATCCGCGCTATCGGGTCTTTTTCGATGCGGCGCGCAGGATCGGATATGCGCAACGGATCAGCCTTGAGGGGAACGTGAAGGATCTGGTGACCGAGGCCAGGGTCGGCCTGCGCTGCGTGCGCGCGCTGTCGGGGCGATGATGTCTGTCTGACTCGAAAATTGCGGCATCGCTTCCCGTAGCCGAACGCGTAAGCGTTTGGCCGCCAAAGCCTCACGGCTTCGGCTACGTTCTCGACGCCGGTGGTCCGGCGGCTGCCGGATGACGTTCGACGTGTGTCATAACAGACACGGCATCAGCGGGTTATGCGGACACCGCCTAAAGCGGCAGTGCCAGCGCGAGACCACGGGCATGTTCGTGGTGCGGCCTTCAGGCACTCCGCGGCCCACCAGGGGTTTCCACATACCCGGGGAAGCCATCGGGGGTCAGCGGCTTCCTGATTCGGCGTCCAGATTGAGGCCCTTGTGTTTGGCGATGATGTCGGCGCAGCGGCCCGCGTAGTCGACGAAGAAGACGCGGGGCCTTTTCGCGTTGCGGGTGGGGGTAGAGCGGAGGATTCCGCGGAGGGACTCGGACGCTCGAGTGGCGCTCAGGCTGTATTCGTCGGTGAACTTCTTGACGTCGGTGGCGGGGACCGCGATCAGTATCATGCCGGCGAGGGCGTTCTGTTTCTTGTCCTCGGTGAAGGCGTGGAAGAACCGGAGGTCCTCGACGGGGCTCTGCCAGGGCACCGGCCGTACAACGCGGACGTCGAGCTTGATCTGTTTCCCCTCCCATTGCTCGGGGTTTGCCAGATAGTGGTTGGCGCTTTCTGCCGATGCGGCGGCTGATGCGGCCAAGAGCGCGGCCAGAGCGAGGGTCGTCGGATGGATGGGTCTCATGATAGGTGAGACGCCGGGAAAGCGAAAAAGTTTCGCCATATCTGGCGAAGGGGGTTGGGGCGCGGGGCCTGCGCCCGGGTGGAGGGCTTGACGGGTGTCGCGCGGGGGGCAACGTGGGGCATCGCTTGAGGCTGGAACCGAAAGGAGATGCGATGCCGCGGAGCGTCACAGTAGTGGCAGTGTTCATGATTGGCCTGACGGGCTGCATCTTTGCAGGGCCTCCGCACGAGGTCGCCTCGCCGGATGGCAAGTTGAAGTTTTTCGCTGACGCTGGGGGGGGCGTGCGACTGTCGCTGTCGCGTGAGGGTGTGCCGCTGATCTTGCCGTCGGAGGTTGGCATCGACGCGGGTTCGGCGGGCGCGGTGGGGTCGGGCGCCAGGGTCTCCGGGGATCCCGAGCGTGGGGAGGTCCGGGAAGTCGTGCGGCCGCTCTATGGGAGGAGGGCGGAGATGCGCGACGACCACAATCGCATGACCCTGACATTCGAGGGAGGGATCGCGCTCGAGATGAGGGCCTTTGACTCGGGCGTGGCCTGGAGATGGGTTACCCGATTGCCGGGACGAATCAGAGTGAGAGGCGAAACCGTTTGCCTGAAATTTCCGGCGGGCTCGACGTTTTGCGCTTCGATCACGACCAATTGGGTACACAGCTATGAGGACCTCTATGTTCGCGGTGACGTGTCGGTCCTTCCGCGGGATGCGATGGGCGTTTTGCCCGCCCTGTTCCAGGTGCCCGGAGGGACTCACGTGGCGCTGGCCGAGACTGACCTGCGCGACTACCCGGGCCTCTATCTCCGCGGCGGTGAGGGCGGCGCGGTTTCCGGGGATTTCCCGCGCGTGGTGACCCGGGAGGCCCCTGGGGGCTGGATGAATTTCCATCTGGAACCGATGGAGCGCGCGAGCCATCTGGCGGAGACGGACGGCGCGCGCCCGTTCCCGTGGCGGGTGCTGCTCGTCGCCCGCGAGGACCGGGGGCTCATCGGCAATGATCTCGTGCATCTTCTGTCGCCGCCGCACCAGGGCGATTTCTCGTGGGTGAGGCCGGGCAAGGTCGCGTGGGATTGGTGGAACGACTGGAATCTGAAGGGAGTGCCTTTCCGTTCGGGAGTCAACGTGGAGACCTACAAGCGCTACATCGATTTTGCGGCGGCGCACGGGCTGGAGTACGTGAATCTCGACGAGGGGTGGTCGGACCAGTTCGACCTTTTCAAGCAGCGGCTGGATATGGGGGAAGTGCTGCGGCACGCGAGGACGAGGGGCGTGGGGGTATTTCTCTGGTGCGTGGCACGGGCCCTGGACGCGCGGATGGAGGAGGCGATGAAGCAATTTCAGGAATGGGGCGTGGCGGGGCTGAAAGTGGATTTCATGGACCGGGATGATCAGGCGCTGGTCAATTTCTATTGGCGATGCGCGGCGGCGGCGGCGAGGCACCGGCTGATGGTGAATTTCCATGGCGCGCACAAGCCCGCCGGGTTGATGCGTGCATTCCCGAATGTTGTGAACCAAGAGGGCGTGCGCGGCCTGGAGTATAACAAGTTTGCGCCCCCGGAGGGGACGACGGTGGAATACGCGCTGACGATCCCGTTCGCGCGGATGCTTGCGGGGCCGATGGACTACACGCCCGGGGCGATGCGCAATGCGAACAGGGGAGGGTTCTCCATCAACGCCAGTCGTCCGATGAGCCACGGGACGCGTTGCCAACAACTGGCGATGTATGTCGTATACGATGCCCCGCTGGCGATGCTGGCCGACTCGCCGACCGCGTATGAGGCCGAACCCGAGGTGATGGATTTTCTGAGACCGGTGCCCACGACATGGGACGAGACCGTTGCGCTGGCCGGGAAGATCGGGGAGCATGTGGCCGTCGCGCGCCGAAAGGGCGAGCGTTGGTATGTCGGAGCCATGTGCGACTGGCGGGGCATGGCGATGGAATTACCGCTGGATTTTCTCGGGGAGGGACGTTGGGAGTTCGACCTGTTCGTCGATGGAATCAACGCCGATCGCCATGCCGAGGATTATCGGCGGGACCGCCGAATGGTGCATGCGCGGGACCGTCTCAGCGTCCAATTGGCACCGGGCGGGGGGATGGCCGGGATCGCAACACGTTGCCGGTGAACGAGTAACAAAAAGTATAAACAGGATTACCAAAAATGGCTTTTGGATGGGCTGGGGGGATGGGGTGGTTAGGAAATTCTGCGGTCTGGGCGTGACTGCGGGTGGGTGATTGGGCATTCTATCGGGCATGGCGGCGAAGGTGCGCGGCGTGAGGTCGGCTTCGGTTGTCGTGCGGGTACCGGCGACGACGGCGAATCTGGGGCCGGGGTTTGATTGTCTTGGGGTGGCCCTGAGACTTTACAACAGGGTGACGGTTCAGCGCTTGCGGGCCCGGCCGGCGGTGGAGCCATCGCCGATGATGGAAGAGGCCGCGGAGCGACTATTCTGGCGCGCGCGCAAGCGGGTGTGGTGGACGGCGGGCGTGTCGGGCGATGTGCCTTCGGCGAGGGGACTGGGGAGCAGCGTGACGGTGAGGGCGGGGGTGCTCGTGGGGTTGAATCGGCTGCTGGGGCGACCGCTGACCGAGGCGGAATGCATGAATCTGGTGGTGGATCTGGAGGGACACCCCGACAATGCGGTGCCGGCTTTTCTGGGGGGATTCTGCGTGTGCGCGGACGGGGCCGTGCTCCGGGAGTCCGTGGCCCCGAAGCTCAAGTTTGTGGCGGTGGTTCCTGAAGTGGAGGTGGAGACGGCGGCGGCGCGGGCGGTGCTGCCGGCCCACGTGCCGTTTGAGGATGCGGCACACAACGGGCGACACGCGGCCCTCGTGGCGGCGGCGCTGGCCGCGAGGCGCTACGATCTCCTGCGGGAAGCGTTTCGGGATCGTTTGCACGAACCATATCGGAAGCACCTTTTGCCCGGGTTCGAGGCGGCGGTGGTCGCGGCGGAGAAGGCCGGGGCCTTTGGGGCGTTCCTGAGCGGTTCGGGTTCGACGATCATGGCCGTGGTGGTGGGTGGCCCGGCGATCTGCCAGAGGATTCTCAAGGCGATGCTGGCCGCGATGAAGGCCGCTGGGGTGGGGGCCAAGGGGATGGTGCTGGCCGCGGATAACGACGGGCTGCGCTGATCGGATTACGCGAGGCGCTCGCCTAGGAATCTGTCGGAATTTGTCCGACAGATTCCTCTGGCAAAGCCGTGGATCCGCGGTCTGGGGTTGTGACGGGGGCGGATTCAGGGAGAGGGCTGGGCCGACGGTGCGACGGCGGGCGCGGGCGTGGCGGGCGCGGGATTGGCGGGGGAGGGTGCGGCCGGGACGATATTGATGGGGGAATTCTCAGGGATGGCAAGCAGGTCGGCCTCGGTCCAAGCGACTTTGCGCGAGGCGAACTCGGCGCGGACGGCGGCGACCTCCTCGGGCGAGATTGGGGGGGCCTGGTTGCCCCATTCGTTGCGGACGAATGTGAGGACGGCGGCGATCTTCTTGTCGTCGAGGACGGGCTCCCAGGCCTGCATGACATTGTTGTAGGTGGTGCCCTTGACCTTGAAGGGGCCCTGGAGGCCTTTCAGGACGATGGCGATGACACGCTTCTTGCAGCCCGTGACCCACTCCGAACCCGCCAGCGGGGGGTAGACGCCGGCCTGTCCGAGGCCGGTGGCCTGGTGACAGGACTGGCAATTCGCGGTGAACTGGCGTTTGCCGAGCTTGGCGAATGCGACGGCCGGGTCTTCTTTGGCGGCGGCCCCGGCGGCGGCTTGCGCCGCGCCGGCCTCGCCGAGAAAGGCGCCGCCCGAGCGCTCGTCGAAACCGTCGGCGCGATAGCCTCCGGAGAAGGTGCCGAGGTACCAGCCGCCCCAGCCAATGAGGAGTGCGACGGCGACCCAGAGCCAGATGGGCATGGGTTCCATGCCCTCGCGGGGATCAAACTTTTCGCGGAGGACCGCATCGTGGATTCCGCTGACATTGACCTGCTCGGAGTAGTCCACGCCCGGAAGCGTGGGGTCCAGTTCGTGTGGTTCCGGTGGGGGTCTCAACTCATCAGACATCGCGAGATCCTCACTAGTCCACCGGTGCCTCTGGCAGCGGGTAATTGCGATTCAGGGAGATCAGGTAGGCGACCAGGGCCTTGGCATCTTCGGTCGGGACGATCTCGAAACCGGGCTGCGGGGCATCGGGGCCCTCCAGTTGGAGCGCATCTGCCGAGGGCGCGCCGACGATGCGCTGCGTTTTGTACAGGTAACGGAACGGGGGCATGATGGAGCCCTTGGAGACGGACTGCGGGGCGTAGAGATGCTTGTGGTGCCAGCCCTCGTTGTTCTGGCGGTGGCCGATGTTTGCGAGGTCGGGGCCGGTGCGCATGGTGCCCAGGAAGTGGGGCCGGTCGTGGATGTAATCGCGCGCGACGGTGCGTCGGGCACCCCACCCGCGGGCCAGGTCTGAGCCCTGGTGGGCGGGTCGGACCTGCTGGGTGTGGCAGTAGACGCATCCGTTGGCGGCGTAGACGCGCGCGCCGCGCTCGGCGAGACCTGTGCGGGCGGGCGGCAGATACTGGTTCTCGTCCTCGTCGAGGTGCTCCTTGAGGCCACCGAACTGGAGGTGGGGGGCGACGACGAGCCCGAGCCACGACGAGATGAACGTGGCGAAGAAGCCGATGAAGAGGTTGCGCATCCGGTTCATGGTCTCGCCTCCCCCTCGACGGGATTGAAGTAGACCGGGCCGCCCTCGCGGCGACCCAGCTGGAGGACCATGAGGGCAAAGTGGTAGGCGAATACGACGTGGCCGATGCTCAGCAGCACGCCCGAGAGCGAGCGTCCGACGAGATAGGGTTTGGTGATCGCGAGGATCTCGCCCAGGAAATCCTTCGCGGGGTCGGCGAGCATGAGGCCCTGGACGAGTCCGCCGATGGTCAGGGCGGCGACCATGGCGGCGATGCCGTAGGCCGCGGTCCAGAAGTGTAGGCGGATCAGGTAGGCGGAGCGCCACTCGCAACCGCAGAGGCGCGGGACGATGTAGTACATGCACCCGAACATGATCATCGTGAAAAAGGCGTAGAGGCCGAAGTGGGCGTGGCCGATGGTGTAGTGCGTGAAGTGGGTGATCTCGTTAAGGGAGCGGATCGCCATGGAACTGCCCTGGAGGCTGACGAGGGTGTAGCACATCGCCCCGAAAACGACGAAGCGCAGGGTGGGGCTGTAGCGGAGCATGTGGAAATGGCCCCTCGTCGTCATGTGGTGGTTGATGGCGGTGACCACGACGGGGATGACCATCATGACGCTGGCGACGATGCTGGCGGTGATGACCCAGGCGGGCAGCGGGCCGCCGATGAGGTGGTGGCCGCCATTCCACGAGTAGAATAGCGCGAGCGACCAGAAACCGATCGCGGAGAGGTAGTAGCTGTGGATGGGGCGACCGATGACCTTGGGGATCATGTAGTACGCGGCGCCGATGCCGATGGGGGTGAACCAGAGGCCGAGGACGTTGTGGCCGAACCACCAGTTGACGATAGCCTGGACGGAGCCCTGCACGGGCTTGAGCAGGATCAGGATATTCGCGGAGGCGTACAGCCAGGGGAACCAGAAGAAGGCGGCGAGCACGTACCACAGCGTGACGTACACGTGCCCCGGCTTGCGCGAGGCGAACATGTCGACGGCCCAGATGGCTATGATGGCGTAGGCGGTGCCCAGGATGAGCGCGGCGTACGGCGGGAACTCGAGCCATTCGACGGACGTGCTCTGGCCGGCGAGGATGGCGGCGATGCCGATGGCGATGCCGATGTTCCAGAGGACCCCCGCGGCGGTGACCAGGGAGGGGCGACGGAGCGGCACGCGGCAGAGCCGCGCCATGAGCCACACCCCGACCCCGATCGCGGCGGAGGTGGCCCATCCATAGGCGACCGAATTCAGATGGGCGGCGCGGAACCTGCCAAACGTGAGGAACCCGACATCCTGCATCGAGATGGGGTTCGCCCTGAGGAATTCGCCAGTCTGGAATCTGACGGCATCGGGCAGGGGCGCCCGGTTCATGAACTCCGGGTCGTGGAGTTTGATGGAGGTGACGATCGCGAAGAAGGTGCCCGCCAGGAGCCAGAACAGGGCCGAGCCGAAAAAGAAGAGGACGGGCCTGCGGCAGGATTGATCGATGGCCGCGCGCTCGGCCGCGTCGCTGGCCGGTGGCATTGGCGGGGCGCCGGCCGGGATGCTGTGGGTATTGTCGGTCACGGTCGTGCTGCCCCTTTCGCGGCGCGGGAGGCGACGGCGGCCAACTTGGCCCGATCGACATCGGGGAACAGGTCGGTGGGTTCGCCGATGGGCTCGCCCGAATCGAAGATGGATTCCGAGCCGGCCTTGAAGTTCTCGAACTGTCCGGCGCGCGCGGCCCAGACGAGTGCGGTCACCGCCATGGCCCCGAAGGCCACGAGCGAAATGCCGAGGATGATGTAGGCGGCGGTCATGAAGACGGAGGATGCAAGATGGAAGATGGAAGATGGGAATTCGGGATTCGAAAAGCGGAAGTTTGAGGTTTTGGGTTGGAAGGGGGCGCGGGGGCGGGGGCCGTGGCCGCGGGTGGCGCATTGGTGGCGGCGGGCGGCGGGATGAGGGGGCCCTGGCGGACGGGCTTGGCCTTCAGCTGCGGCAGGGCGAGTTCGATGGCGCGCTCGAGGGGGAGGCCAACGATGCCCGCGGCACGGTCGACCCAACCGTACTCGGCGAGCGCCTTGGCGTCGCTCTCCCGGAGTTTGGCGAGGCGCTGGGTCCGTTCCCGGGCGCGGTCGGTCTCGAGGTCGGTGCGGCCGGCGGGCTGGTTGCGGAGCCAGAGGGTCGCGAGGCCGAAGATCAGGAAGCCGGCGGCGATGGCCGCCAGTCCGGGGAGACCGAGGCGTTTCGGTGCGGGCTGAGGTGCGTCGGCCATGTTCAGTTCTTTAGCGTTATGGACTCCATGAGTCGGGGGTCGCGCGAGGGGAAGAGGTCAAATTTCTCGAGGTTGCGGAGGAAGAGGGCCGCGAGGATCCCGACGAATCCGAGCAGGCAGAGGACATCGAGGGGATGGATGGCGAACCCGGTGGTGTCGCCGTGTCCCCCGGCGGCGAGGTCGCGGTAGGCCTGGAGGGATGGCGCGACGATCCAGAACATGTCCACGGCGTGCATGAACAAGAGCCAGCAGGCCGCGAAGAGGAGGCGCCGGCCATCGCGCTTGGCGGGCTGCGTGAGGATCAGCAGGAAGGGCAGGATGAAGTGACCCACGACCAGAAACAGGCTGAGATAGAGCCAGGAGCCCGTGTTGCGGCGGAGGAAGAAGAGGGTCTCCTCCGGGATGTTGGAGTAGTAGATGAGCATGTACTGGCTGAAGCCGATGTAGGCCCAGAAGACCGTGAAGGCGAACAGCAGTTTGCCCATGATGTGGTTGTGCTCGACGGTGAGGACGCCCTTGAAGTAGCCGGAGCCCCGCAGGAGGAACGTCAGCAGGATCGCCAGCGCCATGGAGGAGAGTGCGGATCCGGCGAAGATGTAGACGCCCCACATGGTCGAATACCACGTGTGGTCGAGGGCCATGAGCAGGTCGAAGCCCGCGAAGGTGATCGATATCGCGAAGAGCAGGATGAGGCCGTTGGACCAGCGGCGCATGGAGAGCGACAGCCGGGGGTCGCCGGTCTGGTCCTGCATGACGGACTTTGTCCTGAAGAGGGTCGCCGCGAAGGTGAAGTAGAGGAAATAGAAACCGAGGCGGACGAGGAGGAAGCCCTTGTTGAGGTAGGGCGACTTGTGGGCGAGGGCGTGATCGGCGTGCGGGTCGAGGGTCAGCCAGCGGTACAGGTCGGGGAGGCAAAAAAGCAGTGGGACGAATAGCAGTGCGAGGTAGGGGAAGAGGGAGGCGACGGTCTCGAAGAGGCGGCGGACGACGACCGACCAGTTTGCGTCCACGGCGTGATGGAGCAGTACCCAGAAGAGGGAACCCGCGCAGATCGTGAAGCAGTACATGAAGCCGCAGAGCCACGAGTGGGCGAACTGCTGGCGCTCCGCGGCCAGGCCCCACGCCAGCGCGATCGCCAGGCAGAGGATGCCACCGCCCATGAAGGCGACGGGCAGCGCGCCGGCCGACGCGCGTCGAAAGCGCTCGGGGGCGGGTGGGCTGGCGGCGTGTTCGCTCATGACTTGGCTGGGCCGGGTGCGGGGGCCGCGGCGGGCGGGGGGTTGGAGGAAGGGGAGGAAGAGGGGGGTGGGGCGTTGGTGGCGCCTGTGGCGGGGGTGGGCTCGCCCTTGGCGGCCTCGAGTCGGGCGCGCTCGGCGGCGGGGACGTCGGCGATGGTGGCGTTGCGCGCCTTTTGAAGCACGCGGAGGTAGGCGATGATGGCCCAGCGGTCTTCGGG
>JADLBR010000409.1 GCA_020847615.1 Verrucomicrobiia bacterium | reverse complement strand
GTCGCCGAGCGATTCGAGTACTACGCCCGCGCGCTGGCGGCGAAGACGGAGTTCTGGCGGTCGAAGCGCCGGTGCGCCGGTGTGCTCCACTTCTGCGGGCTAGGCTACTCGCGGCACGACGGGCAGACCAGCGACCACTTCATCGACGTCGGCAACCTCACCTACGAGCCGAGTTTCCGGCGATACGTGAGCGACGCCTTCGCCCCGACCGGCATCATGCTCGACTTCTGGGCCGATGATGTCGCGGCCGGCGAGGAGCGCGAGGTCTCGGCCGTTGTGATCAACGACCTGTACGAGCCGTGGAAGGGCGAGGTGCGGCTGCGGTTGCTGCGGGGCGGCGAGACGCTGTCCGAGCAGGCGCGGCCGTGCGAGATCGACCCGCTGGGCGACGGGCGAATCGCGTTCGAGATCGCGGCGCCCCGTCCGCCGGGACGCTATCGGCTCGAGGCGGCGCTCGTCAGGGAGGGGTCGCCCGAAGTCCGGAGCCTGCGCGACTTTGCGGTCCTGACGCCCGATGAGATCGAGGCGCGCCGCAACCTCGCCGCGGGCAAGTCCGAGACCATCCGGTTTGCGCCGACGCGAGCCCGGTGGGTGCGGATGCACGGCAGCGAGCGCGGCACGCGGTTCGGCTATTCACTGTGGGAGATGGGGGTTTACCGATGAGGGCCTTGCTCGGTGCCGCGCTGTGGGGCTTCGCCCTCCATGTGGCTGACGCGGAAGGTGTCGCCGTCCGCCCCACCGTGGTGATCATACTGGCCGACGCCCTCGGGTACGGCGACGTGCGATGCTACAATCCGGGGCACGGCAAGATCCCGACGCCGAACATGGACCGGCTTGCGGCGGAGGGCATGCGGTTCACCGATGGGCATTCCTCCTCCGGCGTGTGCTCCCCCTCGCGCTATGCGCTGTTGACGGGCCGATATCACTGGCGCACGCGATTGCAGGCCGGGATCGTCGACTATCTGGAGCACCCGCTGATCGCCCCCGGGCGCCTGACGATCGCCGGTTTGGCCAAGCGGTGCGGGTATCAAACGTCCGCCATTGGCAAGTGGCACCTGGGTTGGGACTGGGAGATCCCCGAGGGGCAGCGCGAGTTCTTCGCTCCACCACAGAAGCCCGGGCCTGCCGTGACGGACGAGCACCGGCTGGCTTGGCAAAGAGTGTATTCGGCCCCCATCGCCGGCGGGCCGATCACCCGGGGTTTTGACGAGTACTTCGGCACGGACGTGCCGAACTGGCCGCCGTATTGTTTCATCGAGAATGACCGGACGGTTGGCATCCCGGCGGAGTTCCTCCCGAAGGAGAACTTCCAGGGCGCGCTCGCCAGCAAACCGGGGCCGGCCCTGCGGGGCTGGGAGCTGGACCGGATCCTGCCCGCGCTCGGCGATCGGGCCTGCGATGTCATCGCTCGCGAGGCGAAGGCGGCGCGGCCGTTCTTTCTATACATGCCACTGACCAGCCCGCACACGCCGATTGCGGTTGCGCCCGATTGGCGGGGCAAGAGCGGCCTCAATCCCTACGGGGATTTCGTGATGGAGACCGACGCGGTGGTCGGCCGGGTGATGGAGGCTCTCGACAAGGGCGGGGTGGCGGATCGCACGCTCGTGCTATTGACTAGCGACAACGGGGCCGCATATCGGATCGGTCTGGTGGCGGCAGTCGAAAAGCTGGGGCATCTATCGAGTGGCCCGCTGCGCGGCCATAAGGGGTCTGTCTGGGAAGGGGGCCATCGCGTGCCGTTCATCGTGCGGTGGCCGGGGGTCGTGAAACCCGGCAGCGTCTGCGGGCAGCTGGTGCATCAGGCCGACATCATGGCCACGCTGGCCGACATTTTCGGGACAGGTTTGCCCGACGACGCGGGCGAAGACAGTTTCAGCCTGTTGCCCCTTCTGAGGGGCGAGGACAAACCGGTGCGCCCGCACGCGGTCAGTTGCGCCGGCCATGGCGAGCCGGGCCTCCGCTGCGGCACATGGAAGTTCATTCCGAGCGCGCAGCCGCAACTCTATAATCTCGCCGATGATATCGGCGAGACCAGGAACCTCGCCGCCGAACAGCCCGCGCGCGTCGCCGAGATGCGCGCCCTGTTGGAGAAGCTCATCGCGGATGGCCGGAGTTCGCCCGGGGCGCCGCGGGCGAATGACGTCGAAGTCCGCCGCTACCCGACGGCTCCGGCGTCCACGGGACCTGGTGCGGGAAAGGCGCGGAAGTGATGGTCCCTGGATGTGGGGCATGGCCTTGGGTGAATCCGGTTGACGGGTGGTTGCCGTTGCGACTCGCCCTTGCCATGATCGCGGTCCTGCCGCTGGCCGGGTTGCACGGCGCCGAAGCGCGTCGGCCGAACATCGTTTTCTTCTTGAGCGATGACCATGCGGCGCAGGCCATCGGGGCCTACGGCAGCAAGGCGGGACGGACGCCGAACATCGACCGCCTGGCGCGTGAGGGCGCGCTATTCGAGAACTGTTTCTGCGTGAATAGCATCTGCGTGCCGAGCCGCGCCTGCGTGCTGACGGGACGGTATAGCCACGCCAATGGGGTGCGGACCAATGCCGACGCGCTGCCAGAGGGATCGGTGACGTTCCCGCGGTTATTGCGGGAGGCCGGGTACTCGACCGCGATCATCGGCAAGTGGCATCTCCGGACCGACCCGGAGGGCTTTGACCACTGGTGCGTGCTCCCCGGGCAGGGGGCGTACTTCGATCCGGCGATGGTGGAGAACGGCGCGCGGCAGAAATGCCGCGGTTACGTCTCCGAGGTCATCACGGAAAAGGCCCTGGCGTGGCTCAAGTCGCGCGACCGCGGCAGGCCCTTCTGCCTGCTGGTGCACCACAAGGCCCCGCACGCGAACTGGGAGGTCGGCCCCCGGGAGGCGGGGATATTCGAGGGCGGGACGATCCCGGAGCCAGAGAACCTGCACGATGACCTCGCTGGGCGCAGCGGGGCGGTCCGCTCGCACCGGCTGTTCGTGGGGCGGCCCCAGTGGGAACTGCATTTCGAGAAGCGCTTTGGGCCGATCCCTGCCCATGTGCCAGAGGAGAACGTCCGCGGGTGGGTGTACCAGAGATACATCAAGGACTACCTGCGCTGTGCGGCGTCTGTGGACACGGGCGTGGGGCGGGTGCTGGACTTTCTGGACGGCGAGGGATTGGCGGCGAGCACGGTCGTCATCTACTCCTCCGACCAGGGATTCTTCCTCGGAGAGCACGGGCTCTACGACAAGCGACTCATGTACGAGGAGTCGATCCGGATGCCATTGTTGGTGCGGTGGCCTGGCGTCGCGGCCGCCGGGGCGCGGATCGGCGAGATGGTCCTCAACGTGGATTTCGCGCCAACGTTCATCGACATCGCGGGTGCCTTGGCGCCGACCGAGCTGCATGGGCGCAGCATGGTACCCCTGTTCCGCCGCGAACGGCCGAGAGACTGGAGGACGTCTTTCTACTATCGCTATTACGAGGCGGGCTACGGACTGGGCCCGATAGAGGGAGTGCGGACGATGACCCACAAGCTGATCCGCTATGGTTTTGCGGATGGGGGCACCGAGCTGTTCGATCTTGGAGAAGATCCCTCCGAAATGAGGAACATCGTCACCGAGCCGGCCGCCGAGGCGGTGGCCCGATCTTTGTCGGATGAACTCACGCGGCTGCGCGAGCAACTGGGGGCGCCGGGCTTATGAGCACACGGGAAATGCATCGGAGGAAGTTTATCAGCGGCGGGGCGCTGGGCGCCATCGCGACGGCGCTGGCGCCGCACGGGTCTGGGGCGAAGGCGACCGTGGCCAGCGATGGGCCATCAGCGGGGGGATCGGCAGATGCCCCCCCGGTGGATTTCCGGTATGCGCCGGCGCAGTGGCAGACGGCGATATGTTTTCCGGATGACCCGCACAAGAGCCTGGTGGGCGAGCGAGGGGAACTGCGCCTGAGCGGCAAGCCGCTGCAGTGGCCGCACGCGCCACATCCGGTGCAGGTGGAGTTTACGTGCCTCGGGATGGAGGCGGACGAGATGGTCGGGCAAGATCTGGAGGCTCCGGGGGTACCGATCGTGACCACTCGGATCGGGCGGCCCTCGGCCGAGATCCGGCTGATCGCGTTTGCGACGAACCGCAAGGGCGAAGGGCGCGTCGATAACGTGCTGATGGAGATTCGGCCCAGGGGAGACGCTCCGTTGCGGGCGGTGCCCGGGTTCGTGGTCCGTTCGGCCGAGAAGATCAACATTCGGAAGGGACAGTCCGGCCGCATCGAGGTGTTGGTCGAAAGGGAGGGCAAACCGGTGCCCTTCATGGCCTGCGATCGTGCGCCGGCCGACCTCTGGCAGCGGCAGGGGCGCGAGAACACGGGCCTCGCGGTCCACTACGCGCTATGCTCCGGCGAGGCAAACCCGGGGCGTCCGCTGCGCGCGTTTTTCCGCCTGCCGTTGGCGGGGCAGACATTCGCGCAGCTCGCGGCGGGTCTGGACGATCCCGATGGGCTGCTGGCCGAGGCGCGCGCGTTCTGGAAACAGTGGAGACCGTTCGGTGGGTCGGTGGGTTGGAGGATCGCGTGGCGCCACGGGGAATTTTTGACGGCGTGCTCGCGCAACATCCTGCAGGCGCGCGAGGAGAAGGAGGGAAGGCTCACCTTTCAGGTGGGGCCGACGTG
>JADLBR010000408.1 GCA_020847615.1 Verrucomicrobiia bacterium | reverse complement strand
CGTCGCCGATGATGGGATACCACCAGCGCATCGTGCCGCCGGCCTTCTCTTGGCGCTGCGGGGGGCCGATCGCCCGGGTGACCTGTCCGGGGGTCATGCCGACGAGCGCGAAGCCATGCTTGAGGGCATCGCGCAGGTCGCGGCGCGTGGGCCCGGCCGTATCGGCGGTCTTCATGCGCTCGGCGAGGTCCGTGGCGTCCCGCGGCACGGGGGAAACGGCGCCCATGGCCTCGACGAGCACCGTGTCGCCGGCGATGTCCACCACCTCGAGCGGTTTGCCGGCGTCCAGTTTCGCGGTCCCCGCCTGGCGGTCGCCCACGATGACCGGGAGGGTGACCGGCTTGGTCAGGGTCACCTCAAGGACATAGTCCTCGGCCCGCCGTTCCCCGGCCCTCGCCACAGCGCCCAGGCCCAACACCACGCACGCCACCCACGCCCTCATGCCAAGAATCTGCCACACTCGACCAACAACTTCCAATAGCCAGGAACCCCGAACCCCGTACCCAGCACCCAAGATCACTGCATGCCGAGTTTCGCGAGATGGCCCCGGTTGCGCGCCGAGCGGAACATGAACACGAAGAAGGCGGCGGCGCCCGCGAGATAGGCGACGTTGAGCATCGAGGCCCGCGCCAGCATCGCGAGCGGGAAGTCGCCGCCCCGTAGCACGTGCCTCATGCCCTCGAACACGTGGGTCGCGGGAATGGACAGCGCGATGGGCTGGAGCCAGCCCGGAAGCACATCGACGGGATAGAACACCGCGGCCAGCGGCTGCAGGAAAAACGGGATCGCCCAGGCCAGCGCCTCGGCGCCGATGCCGAATCGCAGGATGATCGCCACCGTCACCATGCCCACCGCCCAGCCCATGACCACCAGGTTGACGAAGAAGGGCACCAGGGCCGGGCCCACGTCGAGCAGGTTGAACCGGTAGAGGCCCAGCGCCGTCGCCGTGAGAACCGTGCCGATCACCAGCACCTTGAAGAGCCCCACCAGGAATGTCGCGGCCAGGAACTCGCGCAGGCGGATCGGCGAGGCGAACAGGTTCAGGATGTTTCGCGACCAGAGGTCCTCGAGGAAGGAGAGCGCCAGCCCCTGCTGCGAGCGATAGAGGATGTCCCAGAAGATCATGGCCCCGAGCAGGAAGGTCACCAGGCCCGACGCCCCGGGCTTGAGTTGGAGGAGGTAGGCCGTCACGAAACCCCAGACCAGCAGGTCCATCATCGGCCAGAACACCATCTCGATGAGCCGCGGCACGCTCCGCCGGTAGAGGTACGTGTACCGCAGCACCAGCGCGAAGACCCTGCCCCAGTGCATCGTCACGCCCCCTCGCCGTTGGCGACAAGGTCGCCGCCGCGCGCCACCTTGATGAAGACGCGCTCGAGGCTCTCCTCGCCGAACTGCCGCTTGATCTCGCCCGGCGTCCCCTCCGCGATGAGTCGCCCCCTGTGCATGAAGAGCACGCGGTCGCAGACCTCCTCGACGTCGCGCATGTTGTGCGACGTGTAGAGCATGCTGATGCCCTTCTCGCGCTGCACGCCCCTCAGGATGCGACGCACCTTGTCGGCCATGTCCGGGTCGAGGCTGGCGGTCGGCTCGTCGAGGAGCAGCAGCTCGGGGTCGTTGAGCAGGGCCTTGCACAGGTTCACGCGGGTGGACTCGCCCGACGAGAGCGCGCCGGTGATGCTCCCCGCCAGCGGCGCCGCCTCGAAGAGATCGAGCAGTTCCGCGATGCGCTCCCGGTGTCGCCTCACCCCGTAGAGTTTCGCGAACACGGTCAGGTTCTCGCGCACGCGCAGGTTCGAGGGCAGGTTGACGTACGCCGAAGAGAAATTGCAGCGCTCCAGGATCTGGACGCGCTCGCGGGGCATGTCGCGCCCGAGCATCCGGATGCGGCCGGCGCTGGGGGTGACCAGGCTCAGGAGCATGGAGATCGCCGTCGTCTTGCCCGCGCCATTGGGCCCGAGCAGGCCGAGGATCTCCCCGCGCTCCAGCCGGAATGAGAGGTCGTCCACCGCGACGGTCTTTCCGAAGACCTTGCGCAGGCCATCGGCCTCGATGACGGCGGTGGGCATGCGCGGCACTATGGGGCGCCGCCCCCAAAGTTCAAAACCGAAACCTTCACCCCGGATCGGCGCGCCATTCGTCGATGGGGCGAAAGTCGCCGGGGGCGATATCCCCCGCGAACCCGAAGGGCGCGTCCACGACGCTGCCGATGCCCAGCGCGCCGTGGCGCACGTCGCAGACGGGCGCCCCCCCCGGTCCGTCCTCGCGGAAGACGTCCCCGTGGAGGGCGAGGGTGGGGCGCCAGATGGGCTCGGGGTACGCGCGCAGGTTGCCGAAGTAATGGTGGCCGTTGCGCTCGGCGTGCTCCAGTCCGAGCGACGCGACCACCGCGGTATCCTGGGGCAACGCGACCGGGCCAAAATTCACGAGGTCCTCGCCGGTGAGCACGAGGCCGCGCTGGCCGGCCAGGCGCCTGCGGGCGATGAGGCAGGCGCTCGCGATGCCCTTGATCACCCCCTTGCAGTTCTTGTGGCTGGTGCCCGCGTAACCGCACTCCAGGGCCCGCGGCAGGCTCCCCACCTCGGCATCGGATTCGTCGATGATGATCGGCGGGCGATCCCCCCAGGCCAGGAGCGCCGCCCGGGTGTCTTCGCCCAGCGCGGCGTCTCGCCTCAGCGGCTGCTCCAGCGCCACCAGCCCGCACCGGATGAATTCGGCCACCGCGGCGTCGCCCATCAGCCGGGCCCAGAGCGAGCGCAGCGCGCCCACGTCCGGGAGAAACTCATTGCCGTCGAGCGTGAACGCGAACTCCCCGTGATGTTTCCCCACGATTTCCGCGATGCGGCCCAGCCGCTCGGCGGCCGCGGACGGGTCGGCCGGCACCTTGATCTTCAGGTGCGTTAGCCCGCACTGGAGGATGCACTGATCCAGCGAATGCGGGAGCCCGTCGCGGGGGCAATCGTCCGCCGCGATGTCCCCGTCGGTCAGCGGATCCGCCAGCCCCACGGTGTGGCGCACCCGCAGGCGCCGGATGGGCTTGGGGGGGAGCAGGTCGCCCGGCCCCAGGCCGGCGAGTTCCGGGTGCATCGCGCCCAGATCGATCCCGAAGGCGTTATCCCGGACAACGCGCGCGAATGGGGCCTCGCCATCCCTGCAGATCGCGTCGATGGCGGCCCGCTCGATCAGCGAGACCCCGAAACCCCACAGCAGCGGGGGCAGGCCGCGGCCCGCGGCCCATTGCGCCTGCGCCGCATAGACCTCCCTCCAGAGCGCGAAAAGGCTGCGCTGCTTTCCCGCGGCCACGGCGTGCCCGCAGGCCGCCCGGATCACGCCTATCATCTCTTCGGCCTCGTGCGCGTACGGGGCATCGGGGTCTTTCGTGAACCACTTCGGCACCAGCGCGTCCGCCGCCACCCCGCGCGCCACTCGGCCCCCCGCCTCGACATGGAGGAACACCAGGATCTGCGGCACCGCCGTCAGCGTCGCGATCCCGTAGCGGAACGGTATCCGCGTCCGCAGGGGCACGAACCGCAGGTCGAAATCGCGTACGGTTATCGCGGTCAT
>JADLBR010000407.1 GCA_020847615.1 Verrucomicrobiia bacterium | reverse complement strand
TCAGGCCGATGGGATTCTCGCGCTGGAATTCGAGGTGGCGCAATAAACGGAGCGCCTTGGCGACGTCGCCATCGACCACGGCATCGCACCAGTCCCAGTGGCTCTCGGTCCGCGCAGGCGTGACCACTTCCTCCACGTCGGCCACCGATACGCGCGGCGCGTCACCCGCGAACAGGGCGGCCTTCTCCGCCTCGGCGCGCAAGAGCCAAGGGTCGGGTCCACACAGGGTGGCAAGGCGCGCGACGGCCGCCTCATCCGCGGTCTTGCCGGTGGCCCGGAACGCATTGGCCGCCATCTCCGCGAGCGCCTCATCGCCGCGGCGCCCGGCCTGGGCCGGGAGGTCGCAGATCCTCACCTCGCCGGCGCCCTGCAGGGCCTTGAAGAAGGCGCGCCTGCGATCGAGGCCCGGGGCGGAGACCAGGAGGCGCACGTTATCGGGCACCCCGCGGCCAAGGGCATCCGCCAGCGTGTCGAGCGCCTCGTAGATCGCGGCGGCCCGCCCGGTCTCCTCGTCGGCGGGCGCCATGAGATTCTTGAACCACACCAGCTTCTCGCTGGCCAGAAAAGGCGGCGTGTCGAGCGCCTCGATGACCCGGCGCACCGCCTCCGTCATCTGGTCGACGCCGTCGACCCATCCGTCGATGATCTCGAGACCCCACTCGGTCTCGGGGGCCAATTCCTTGGCCCAGGCGGCGGCCCCGGCCTTAACCGCAAGATCGTCGGACCCGGTCACGGCACATATCCTGGTCTCCGCCCTCTTCGCCATCCGATCCCTTGAACCACGCGGGGCCACCCATGGCCAGCCCGAAATCGCACCCGGGCGTCCTTGCGGGGAGGTCGGAGACGCTGTTAGTTTGCCGGCATGGAAATCCTCCATGCGCCCTGGCGGGCCCGCTACCTCGAGGAAGACTCTGAGCGCTCCCCGACCGTCTTTGCCGATATCATCCAGTCGGGACAAGACGAGACCAACCGGGTGCTCGTTCGCCGCAAGACGTGCCTCGCCGTCCTGAACAAATTTCCTTACAGCACTGGCCACACCCTGATCGTCCCGTACAAGTGCACCGGGCGCTACGAGGACCTCGGGCCGTCGGAGCTTGTCGAGGTGATGACCCTGAGCCAAGAGTTGGTGCGGGTGCTGCAGTCGGAATTTCGCGCCGAGGCCTTCAACATCGGGTTCAACCTGGGCACGGCGGCCGGGGCGGGCATCGCCGAGCACATCCACCTGCACGTGGTGCCGCGCTGGTCCGGGGACCACAATTTCATGACCGTGCTGGCGGCGACACGCGTCCATCCCGGGGAACTGGACGTGATCTGGCGAAGGATGCGCGCGCATTTCGCCAACGCGTGAGGGCCGATCAGCCCGGTCTTGACACGCGCGCCGCGGCACATGAAATTCCCGCGGAGCGCCGGACCCTCTGGCGCGCCACGTGATCCGGGAACTGCTGCTCCGAGATTTTCGCTGCCACGGGCGGGTGCGCCTCGAGTTCGGGGGCGGGGCCACGGTCTTCTGCGGGCCGAACGGCGCCGGCAAGTCGGCGCTGCTTGAGGCGATCTATTTCGCGGGTCGGCTGAGGTCCTTCCGGGCGGCGACGCCGCGCGACATGGTGAGGCGGGGCGCGCCCTCGTTCGAGATAGGCATCGGGGCGGACGGTGTCCGCCTCGGGGTGGTGTGGTCGGCGGGCGATCGCCGGCTCTCGCTCAACGAGGGGGAGATACGGTCCGCCGCGGATTACTGGGGCACCCTGCCGTGCGTGGCGCTGACGCCCGCCGACGTGCGCCTGATCGGCGGGCCGGCGGCCGACGCGCGGCGCTTTCTCTCGGCCCTGGCGAGCCAACTTGACCGCGGCGCCCTGCGGGCGCTCCTGCGCTATCGGCGGCTGGCCAGCCAGCGGCAGGCGCTGCTGGCGGGGGGGCGGCCCGACCGCGGCCTCTGGGATTCGCTCACGCTGCAGCTGCGCGAGACCGGGGCACCCTTGCAGCGTCAGAGGCGGGCGCTGGTCCGTCGGCTCGCGGTGCACGCGGCGCGCGCCTACCACGAGATCTCGGGGGGCACCGAGGCCCTGAGCATCGCGTATCGGCCAGGATCCTGGGATACGGACATGGATGACGAGGTGCGGGCCGGACGGACCCTGGTTGGCCTGCAGCGCGATGCCCTGCAGATCGCGATCGGTGGCGCGCCGCCAAGGCGCCACGCCAGCGAGGGACAACTCCGCTCCGCGGCGATCGCGATAAGGGCGGCCGAGATCGCCGTGCTCCGGGCCGCGGGGGCGCAATTGCCGGTCGTGCTGGTCGACGACGTCTTCGGCGAACTCGACCCTGCCCGGCGCGCGGCCCTGGCGCGCCTCATCCCCCCGGAGGCGCAGCTGTTCGCGACCGTGGCCGATGGCCGATGGGTGCCAGAGACCCTGGCCGACGCGCGGGTCGTGCCGGTGCCGCCGCACTGAATTTTCTTGTGCGGGGCGGTCTGCCGGGCCTTCACTCTGGGGCATGGCCTCGCCCGACGAGCGATTCCCCGGTGGAATTACGGTGCTGATCCCCGCCTTCAACGAGGAGGGGGCGCTGGAATCCACCATCCGCGCGATCCTCGCGTGCGCCCGCGTCGCCGAGGATTTCGAGGTCATCGTGATCGATGATGGCTCGAAGGACCGGACCGCCGAGGTGGCCGCCCGGTTGCCCGTGACCCTGGTGCGGCATCCGGTCAACCGCGGCTATGGCAGCTCGCTGATATCCGGGATGCGCCGCGCGAAACACGACTGGATCATGATCGCGGATGCCGATGGCACCTATCCGCTCGAGGACATCCCCCGCCTGCTGGCGGAGGCCAAGGTGGCCGACATGGTCGTCGGGGCGCGGACCGGCAGCGAGGTCCACGTTCCCCTCCTCCGCCGCCCCGGCAAGTGGATCATCACCCGGCTCGCGGAATACCTCAGCCAGACGCGCATCCCCGACCTCAATTCCGGGTTCCGCATCTTCCGCAAGGAGGCGGCCATGCGGTTCATCAGCCTGTACCCGGAGGGGTTCTCGTTCACGACGACGATCACCCTCGCCTTCATGACCAACGGCTATCACGTGGTGTTCGTGCCGATCAACTATCACAAGCGCGTCGGGAAGTCCTCGATCAAGCCGCTGCGGGACTTCACCGGGTTCTTTATCTTGATCATCCGCATCTGCGCGTGCTTCCGCCCGCTGAACGTGTTCATCCCGCCGGCGCTGTTCTTTCTCGCGGCGGGAATCGGCAAGGGGATCGTCGACTACGTGGGCCAGGGCCACCTCGGCCTGCTGGCGATCGCCGCGGCGCTCACCGGCGTGCAGATGATCTTCATCGGTCTGCTCGCCGATCTCATCGACCGCAGGATGAAGCTGTGAGGCGCCCGCCATGGCAGGCGGTGGCTGCTATGGCGCTGCCGCTCTTGGTCGGGTACGCGTACCACGTCGTCGCGCACCTGTGGGGGCGGCCCTTGGCCTTTCAAGACGACATGCGGCAGCACCTGCTCGGATTGCGCCCGACCGCCGATCTGTTCG
>JADLBR010000406.1 GCA_020847615.1 Verrucomicrobiia bacterium | reverse complement strand
GCCTGCGTCACCAGCCCCTGCCGCGGCGGCGACACGCTGCCCCAGATGTCGCGCGCGTAGTAGTTGATCTTGTACAGCCCCGGCTCGGCGAAGCGGTCCACCTCCGCCGTGTAACGGCCCCCGGCCTGCGGGGTCAATTCCACCTCCGACATCGCGGTGACCGGCACCCCGGCGTTGGTCGAGGCCGAGAAACTCGGCGGGATGATGGTGCAATAGACCCGATCGATCGGGTAGTAGGATTCCACCCCCTCGGCCCAGAGCGTGGCCTTGGTGCCGACATGGAGCGTCTGGTTGGGGGCGACGCTGCCGATCACCGGCACATCCTTGCCCGCCAGGTGCGTCGCGCCCACCGGGATCGTCGCCGCGACCGAACCGTCCACTCCCGCCTGATAGAGCCCGTCCCCGTCGTCATCGAGCGTCCCGTTCTGGTAACCCTCCATCCCCTGCCGGGCGAAGAGGAAGGCCTGCTCCAGATCCAGGCCCTGGAGGAGCCCGCTCAGGAACAGGTCCGAGAAACTCACCAGCCCACCGGAGAGGAAGTAGGTCAGCTCGCCGGGGGAGGTGGCCGCGATCACCACCCGCTTGGCCGGGCCGGCGTAGGTCAGGTCCTGGAGGAAGCGGCCCGCGTAGCAAAAGTCCAGCACCACGACCACCTCGGTGCCGTGCTGGTCCTGGATCGCGTCGAGCCACGCGTCCAGTTGCGCCGAGGTGAGGTTTTCGCCGGTGTTAAGCCGGAAATACGCGCCGTCGGGGGTCGCGGAGCCGTGGTCCACGAGATAGACCAGCAGGCGGTTGGCGTTGCCCGTCCAGTTGGTGAAGGAGCCCGCGACGTTGGCGTGGGAGGAGAAGCCCGCGATGTCGTTGTCCAGCCCGTCGCCGTCGACGTCCCGTCCGGGGTCGAAGCTCAGGTAGTGGATATTCTCGCGGGAGTAGCCTTTATATCGGAGCACGTTGTAGGCGCGGCCGGCGATGTAGTCGGTCGCCAGCCACACCGGGTCGGCGAGGTCCTTGCCCCCGCCCACCACGATCGCCTTGCCGAAGCTGGCGATCTCGCTCGCACCAATCACATTCACGTAGGCCCGGCCGCGCAGGCCCGTGGCATCGAGCGCCTCGATCACATCCATGCCCTGGCCGGCGCCCGCCGCGTAGGCGCCGGTGTTGGTCACGAGGCTGCCGCCGCTGGAGTTGCGCACCAGCGACCATTGCGTCGCGCCGGAGGCATTCAGGGTATCGAAGTCCACGTCCTGTCCGGCGACCACCGTCGCCAGCGGCGGATCGATCAGCAAGAGCGGGAGGCGGTTTTGCATGTAGACCAGCCCGCCCTCGGCGAAGCCGCCGATGAGATCCGGATCGCCATCGCCATCAAAGTCGGCGGAGGCGAGCGTCAGGCCGTTGGCAAAGCCACCGTAGGAGCCGCCGTACACCTTGCTCTTCAGCGTGAAGTGCAGGGCACCATCGCCGAGGAACTCCCAGATCCGGCCCGCGGTATCCGAGACCAGAACGCTCCGGCTGTCGGTGGTCGTGACGACCGCCAGCCCGGTGGCGTCGGGCACCGCGGTGCCCAGCAGGTGGGCGCGCGCCGCGGGCGGGGCAAAGGGCGCGAGCGCATTCCCGGTGTTCGTGTACAGGTTCACCGTGCCGTCGTCCAGCAGCACCAGCAGATCCACCCAGCCGTCGCCCGAGAGATCCGCCAGCGCCGGGATCGTCCGCGCCGAGGCCACCGCGAGCGTGTTGGAGAGCGTCGCCGGCTGGCCCGCGAAATCCCCCGTCGAGGCCAGCAGCAGGATCGTGCCCGTATCGCCGCCGACGACCAGATCGGCCTTCCCATCGCCCGACCAGTCACCCAAGGCAATGGCCGGATTGGTGATTCCGGCCCAGGCCCACGCCGCGAAATTTGTCGTCCGCTCCACCAGGTTGGGCACCGAGGGCGAGCCCGTGTTCTCGAAGACCCGCAGCACGCCGTCGCCCGCCGCCACGAACAGATCCACGGTCCCATCCCCATCCCAATCACCCAGCGCCGGATGCGTGTCGGGACCGAAGATCACGCCCGTGCTGTTCGTCGGGACGCGGGAGAAGAAATGGGTCTGCACGCCGTTGACCAGGAGATATTCCGGGCGGTCGTTCAGTTGCAGGTTGACCCGGAGCAGGTCGGAATCCATCCACGAGATGCCGCCGGGTTGGAAGAGGTTGCCGAAAAGAGGACAACTGCCGGCGGTATACTCCGCCAGCAGGGTGCGGCCATCCCCATCCGTGTCCGAGAGGGCCCCGTTGTTGGTGGTCCCACCATAATATATCTCCCACGCGTCGGGCACCCCGTCGCCATCCGCGTCGCCAGTGAACAGGTAGGCCGCGGCATCCCGGTCCGCGTTCACCGTGAAGGAAAACTGTCGGATCGCCACCCCCCAAGCATCTTGCTGCCGCGCGCCGTCCAGCGTCCAAAACCCGAAATCCGATTGGGTGAGATTCGGGGTCGTGATCGGGGTGCCATTGGTCACCAACGCCGATGTATCCACCGTGCCGGGCGGCACACTCCGGATGACATAGTGGGAGTAGTTCGTGAGAACCCTGAAATCCGCAGTCAAGAGCGCCGAGTCCGCCCACGACACGCCCCCCGGCTGATAGAAATTGCCGAAGAGCGGACAACTGCCCGCCGTGTATTCGGCCAAGAGGGTGCGCCCATCCGCATCCGTGTCGGAGAGGGCGCCGTTGTTGGTGGTCCCGTAGTAGTACTGCTCCCACGCGTCCGGAACCCCGTCGCCATCCGCGTCGCCATCGAACAGGTACGCGACCGCATCCCGGTCCGTGCCATCCACCAAAAATGACACCTGGCGGATCGCCACGCCCCAAGGGTCCTGCTGCCGCGCACCATCCAGCGCCCAATACCCAAAATTGGATTGGGTGAGATTCGGGGTCGTGATCGGCGTGCCATCGGGCACCAACGCCGTCAAATCCACCGCGCCGGGCGGCACACTCCGGATGACATAGTGGGAGTAGTTCGTGAAAACCCTGAAATCCGCAGTCAAGAGCGCCGAGTCCGCCCACGACACGCCCCCCGGCTGATAGAAATTGCCGAAGAGCGGACAACTGCCCGCCGTGTATTCGGCCAAGAGGGTGCGCCCATCCCCATCCGTGTCGGAGAGGGCGCCGTTGTTGGTGGTCCCGTAGTAGTACTGCTCCCACGCGTCCGGCACCCCGTCGCCATCAACATCGCCCGCGAACAAGTAGGCGACCGCCTCGCGGTCGGCGCTCGTCAATGTAAACGTGATCCGCGGCACCGCCACGCCCCAGGCGTCCGCCTGCCGCGTGCCGTCGAGCGTCCAGTAGCCGAACGTGCTCTGCGTCATGTTGGGCGTGGTGACCGACGTCCCCGGCAGCACGATGGCGTTTGTGTTGACGGTCCCCGGCGGCACGCTGCGCATGGTGAACGTCGGGCAACCCGCGAGGTTACAAGTCACGAGCCCGGAATCGGCAAACGACACGCCCCCCGCCTGGCGGGTGTTGGCGAAGCGGTCGTCGGTCCCCGCCGCGTACTCCTGCGCCAGGGTCTTCCCGTCCCCGTCCATGTCCGCGGCTGCCGCGTTGGTCGGCGTCCCGAAATACTCCATCTCGTACCAATCGGGAATGCCATCGCTGTCCGAATCCCGCGCCGTCGGCAGATAGTGGGCCGTCGCCGTGGTGTCCTCGTAGAGCGGGACGGAGATCGGGTTGATCGAACGGCCCCACGCGTCGCGGCAGGTGGTGGTGGGCTCGGTGCAGCTCCAGTGTGTGAAACGGTACGAGCCAGACGTCGTTGGGGCCGTCACGGTCGTGTGCATGACCGCGGTCTCTAGGTTTGTGCTAAAAGATACCGCACTGATGGGAGTGCTATCGACGTCGTTCACGGCGTTCTGGACGAATTCCACGATTGCCGCCGGGCTGGCGGAGGCCGAGAGGGCCAGAAACCCCAGAGCCAAGCCGAACCCGAGCACACTCTGGCCCGCCGCTTCTCTGTGCGCCCTGTGCCCTCTGTGGTTCCGGGTGTCCATTCTTTCACCACAGGGCACTGACGACAAAGTGGATCGGAGGACGGTGACAGAGATCCCGCAGCGGGGTAGCAACCGGGATCGGACGCCAGTCTGTGGATCGCGGCAGTCGTCTGCCGCTTTGGCTCTTACGCGGACACAGACCTCCGCAGACCGCTCCCGCGATTGGGTGCGCCGCCTTCTCGGGACCGTTGCTCCTGTTTGAAATGTTCCCATCAGGGAGCCTCTCACTTCAAAGCCAGGCCGTGAGTCGCACCCCCGGCGATGTAGTAGCACCTCTCAGGCATGCGGGCGGGGTCGCCCGCCCCGGCCGCTTCAATTCCTGTGAAACATTTTTGTCTATTCGTACGGCATTACTTTCGTGCTCGGACTGGTTCGTTTCGCTAGACTAAAGCGATTACCCAAGTGCTCTTGCTGGCCTTACATGCCCTCTTCACATAAATCACATTACCCCTATGTGTTTAGTTGCCGCCGCGCATGGGCCACACATATTCGGCGTAGCCCGGATTCCACCAGAGGGCGCTACCGGTCGACATGTCCACTGCCCATGGGTAACTTGGGGGGTCATAACTCGACGACCAGAATTTATACTGGACCCCTGAGAAATATGCTCGGTAAGAATACATGGGATGCAACTGGCTCAACGAGGGAAGCCTCCAGTCGTCATACCCAGCATAGTAGTATTCGGCGCACGACGTTAAAGCATCGTTATGAGTCATATTGACAGCTGAATATTCATCAAGTAAAGTATGTCTGTGTAGTTCATCCGCATAATAGCACCACATTAGTCCGGTGTAGCGATCACTCATGGTGACGGCTCCACCTGCGTAGGTGTGTTGGACCCAGCGACTGCTCATTGGCGTCGATGTGGTGGCTCGCGGATCCGAACCCAACATACTTTCATTCCATGGTCGCTCCACAGCATTTATCAAGGCATATCGATCAGTTATGGAGGACCGGGCAGATATTGCGAAGTCTTTTTCCGCAAATGATGCTCTGGCGATATTCATCTTTTTATATAAGAATACGGTCGCGGCGTCGAGTTGAGGAGAGCTTCCCGAGACCAGCCACTCGTTACTAAAAATCCCGCTGGCTGCGGTCCCCCTCAGATATCCATTCGATGCACTCAACCAAGGATCCCGATCCGCGTACATCCAAAACAGAGCATTCAGAACCTCTGTGCTGGATGGGACAGTCGTGCTGATGGTCAATGCCGTCGTGTTTGACGTTGCCGGAATTGTGGTCCAGCTAATGGGCACCAGGCCCCGGCTGTCACGGCACAGCACCTCGAACTTGACCTGCGCCAATTCGATATTCCAGTCTGACCGAATATCCCAGGTTAGTTTGTGATCGACGCCGGTGGTGATTGCATCGCCGAGGTTCGTTGCCGTGCCTTCGACGAAGGTGACCGGGCGGATGACGTTGGCAAAGTTGCGACTGCCGTCTTTGAAAGCGAGGGCGCGGACCTTGACCGTGGCGTCGTCGGGGTCGTTGACCCGGAAGAAGATGTCCATGAGCGTGGTGCCGGGGCGCATGGCGGCGGAAAGGACCTCGACCGTGGGGGCGACGTTGGTCTGGGCCAACGAGGCGGGAGGCCTGAAACCCAGAAGCAACAGGGGAGCAGCAAGGCAAAACAGGATTCTCTTCATCGTCGTCAGTCCCTTTCTTTCTGTCACTGGTAAATGCCGTTCGTCAGCGAAAGACCGGGATCCCCATTGGCGTAGAGCCAGTACAGCGCGTTCAGCACCTCGGTCGAGCTCGGCGAGTTGGTGCTCACCGTAACCTGTGGGTAAGCCCCCGCCGCCGGGATGGTGATCCAGTCGAAGGACAGGAGCCCGCGGCCGTCCATGGCGAGGATCTCGAACTTCGCCTGGCCGAGGTCGATGTTCCAGTCGGTGGCAACGTTCCATGTCAGGGCGTGGTTGGCGTTGGCGGGGATCGCGTCGCCGATCTTGTCGCCGGAGCCCTCGGCGAAGGTCACGGGGCGGATCACGTTGGCGAAGGAGCGGATGCCGTCCTTGAAGGCGAGGGCGCGGACCTTCACCGTGGCGTCGTCGGGGTCGTTGACCCGGAAGAAGATGTCCATGAGCGTGGTGCCTGCGCGCATGTTGGCGGAGAGGATCTCGACGGTCGGAGCGACGTTGGTCTGGGCCGGGGCGGCGGGGGCAAGGGTTAGGAGGAGGGTGCTGAGGAGAAGGCGCGCTTTCATAACCATTAGTGGCTCTGTTAGTCCCGACAGTATGCCATGGCCGAGGCACACCGACGCGGCGCGCCGCGTTGGCGGAAGATTGGGGAACGTGGGGACGGCGCTCAACCAAATTTTGTATTGCTATAAAACACTTATCGGGAAAACGATGGCGGGTTTGGGTGATGAGTGACTCTTATTCGGAGCGAGGGAGAGGCTTATAGGTGAACCACGGAGGGAATCTCGCGCAGGGGCGCGGGGTCCAACCACGGATGGACACGGATGCACACGGATTTTGGAGCCCGTGGAAGATTCGCGTGCATTGGCGTCCATTCGTGGTTCCCGATCCATCGGGCGGGTGGGGCGCGGGGTTCAACCACGAATGGACACGAATGGACGACCTGTCCGCCTCAGGCGGACGAATGGGGGGGTGGGAACCTTCGTGGGCTTCGTGTCCTTCGTGGTGGAATCTCCCGCGGCGGCGCGGGGGAACCCCGAAGAGCACGAGGGTATTGGTGTGAATTCGTGTTCATTCGTGGTTTCAGATCCGTCGGGCTGGTGGCGCGCAGGATTCAACCACGAATGGACACGAATGGACGACCTGTCCGCCTCAGGCGGACGAATGGGGGGGTGGGAACCTTCGTGGGCTTCGTGTCCTTCGTGGTGGGATCTCCCGCTGGGGCGCGGGGACGCGGGGGAATTCGTGTGCATTCGTGTCTATTCGTGGTTTCCAATCCATCGGGCGGGTGGGGCGCAGGATTCAACCACGAATGGACACGAATGGACGACCTGTCCGCCTCAGGCGGACGAATGGGGGAGCCTTCGTGGGCTTCGTGTCCTTCGTGG
>JADLBR010000405.1 GCA_020847615.1 Verrucomicrobiia bacterium | reverse complement strand
GGCATTCCCGCTCGACCCCCGATGGCCCGTCTGCTAGGATATTCCCATGGCGGGACGGCTTCAGACGGGGCAGGCAGCCCCCGGGAGGGCGCCTGGGGGCGGCTGCGGCCGCAGGACCGCCGAAACCAAATTCCTATCCGTAGTCGATCCCGATCTCTTTCGCGTGGCGGGGCGTCTGCTCTGGTGGATTTCGCCCGACGAAGCGCTCAAAGATCCGATGCGGCTTGTCGCTCAGGTGATGAGCCTGGGCAGTTGGAACGACGTTGAAACGGTGGAGCGAATCTGGGGGGAGGAGGTCTTCCGCGCCGTCATGGACGACGCGCCTCCGGGACTTTTCACTGCGCGACGGTGGAACTACTGGCATGTTCGCCTGGGTAGGCTCCCTGCGCCACCGCTGCCGCGGCGGAGTTTCGCGTGACCCCGCTGAGCCCCAGGATCGACATCCTTCCGGACAGCCAGCGGGCCGTCTGGAAAGGACTGGGATTCACCCGAGAGGACTTCACGCTTTACGGGGGGACGGCGCTGGCCGTGAGGTTGGGGCACCGCGTCTCCGTCGATTTCGATTTTTTCCGCTTCGACGAGTTCGACCCAGCCGCGTTTCGAAAAGGCCAGCCGGCGCTGGCGGCTGCCGAAGTCCTCCAGATGGAGACCAACGCATTGACGGTGCTCGTAGTCGCCCAAGGGGCGCCCGTGAAGCTCTCGTTTTTCGGTGGATTGACCTTCCGCCAGTTGGAGCCGCCGCAACCGACGGAGGATGGCATCCTGCGGGTGGCCAGCCTGCCGGACCTTTTCGCCACGAAACTCAACGTGATCTACCAGAGGGCCGAACCCAAGGACTACATCGATATCGATGCCATTTTGCGGAACGGCTATACCCTTGCGGAGGGCATTGACTTCGCCCTCCGCGTCTACGGGCCGGATTTCAACGCCATGCTGCCGTTGCAGGCGCTTTGCTATTTCGAGGAGCCGGCGCTGCACGACCTCCCGGAGTCGATGAGGCGATCACTTACGCAAGCCGTTCGGGCCGTGCGGTAAGCTTGCATTCGTAGTGACGCCTTTAGGCGTTCCCGGACGGGCGGGGCCACCATCTGAACGCGGCACGCCGGACGGTGCCCGTCGGGGTGTTAATTTTCAAGCTGGCGGGTATGCGGCGTGGTGCTAACGAATAGGTCTCATTGTCAGGAGAAATGATGCGGGTGCCGATCGTACCGGACCGAGAGGGATTCGGGTGGCTGGCCGGGCAGGGCAACCTGATTCCGGTGTACGCGGAGATATTGGCTGACATCGAGACGCCGGTGTCGGCGTACATGAAGCTGGAGGGGATGGGGGACCGGTTCTTGCTGGAGTCCGCGGAACACGGGGAGCGTTTCGCGCGGTACTCGTTTGTGGGGGCCGGTCCGACGGTGGTGTTTCAGGCGAAGGACGGGGTGGTGACGATCACGGAGGGCGGGTTGACGCGGCGGGTCGAGGGGGTGGCGGATCCGCTGCGCGCGCTGGAGGGGCTGATGTCGCGGTACCGGCCCGCGCCGGCGCAGCGGGATCTGCCTTTGTTCTATGGGGGGGCGGTGGGGTTCCTCTCCTATGAGGCGGTGCGGTATTTCGAGCGCACGGTGGGGGCCGCGAGGAAGGACGACCTGGGGGTGCCGGACCTGTATTACATCATCACGGACACGCTGCTGATCTTCGACCACCTGAAGCGGCGCCTGAAGATCGTGGCGAACGCGTTCGTGGAGGGGGACGCGGGCGCGGCGTACGAGGAGGCGTGCGGGAAGATCCGCGAGATCCTGCGGCGGCTCGGGGAGCCGACGGACCGGGAGCAGGTGCACACGCTGTGGGACGCGGAGGACGTGCGGCCGTCGATGAACATGACGCGCGACGAGTACATCGGGATGACGTCGCGGATGAAGGAATACATCGGGGCGGGGGACATATTTCAGGTCGTGCCATCGCAGCGGTTCGAGGTGCCGTACGGCGGTCGGCCGATCGAGCTGTACCGGGCGCTGCGCTCGATCAACCCGTCGCCGTACATGTTCTGCCTGGAGTTCGGGGACGTGGCGCTGGTGGGGTCCTCGCCGGAGACGCACGTGCGGTGCGAGGAGGGCAGGGTGGCGATCCGTCCGATCGCGGGGACGCGCCCCGTGAGCCAGGATCCGGTGCGCGACGCGGACATGGAGCGGGAGCTGCTGGGCAACGAGAAGGAGCGGGCGGAGCACGTGATGCTGGTGGACCTGGCGCGAAATGACCTGGGGCGGGTCTGCGAGTACAACAGCGTGCGGGTGCCGGAGTTCATGGTGATCGAGCGGTACTCGCACGTGATGCACATCGTGTCGCACGTAGTGGGGAAGCTGGCGGGGCGGCGAAGCTGCTATGACGTGATGCGGGCGACGTTCCCTGCGGGGACGGTGAGCGGGTCGCCGAAGGTGCGAGCGATGCAGATCATAGCGGAGCAGGAACCGACGCGGCGGGGCATCTACGCGGGGGCGGTGGGGTACTTCAGTTTTTCGGGCAACCTGGACTCGTGCATCGCGATCCGGACGGTCGTCCTGAAAGGCGGGATGGCCTACCTTCAGGCGGGTGGCGGACTGGTGGCGGACTCGACGCCGGAGGGCGAGTATCAGGAGAGCGTCTCGAAGGCGAAGGCGGGCCTGCGGGCGCTGGCGCAGGCGAAGGCGGGGCCGCGGGTTGCGGAGGGCTGAGCGATGGTGCTGGTGATCGATAACTACGACAGCTTCACCTACAACCTCGTGCAATACCTCGGGGAGCTGGGGGCGGAGATCGAGGTGAGGCGGAACGACGAGATCACCCTCGATGGCATCCGGGAGCTTGGCCCGGAGCGGATCGTGATATCGCCGGGGCCGTGCACGCCGATGGAGGCCGGGATCTCCAATGAGGTGGTGCGGGAATTTGGGCCGAGGGTGCCGCTGCTGGGGGTGTGCCTCGGGCACCAGTGCATCGGGCACGTGTTCGGCGGCAAGGTGGTGCGCGCGACGCGGCTGATGCACGGCAAGGTGTCGGCGATCCGGCACGATGGGACGGGCGTGTTCAAGGGCCTGCCGGATCCGTTCGAGGCGACGCGATACCATTCGCTGATCGTGAGGCGGGACACCGTGCCCGGGTGCCTGCGGATCACGGCGGAGGCCTCGGACGATCCCGAAGAGATCATGGGGATGGCCCACCGGGAGTACCCGATCCACGGGGTGCAATTCCACCCCGAGTCGATCCTCACGCGCGAGGGCAAGCGGCTGCTGAAGAATTTCCTGGAGATCTGATCCGCGGGTGAACGCCCGCGCGCTCGGCTGCGGGAAGCGCTGCGGCTCTTTTCGGGCTAGATTCCATCCGGCGGCCGCCGGACCACCGGCTTGGGAAAATGTAGCCGAAGCCGTGAGGCTTTGGCGGCCAAACGCTCACGCGTTCGGCTACGGGCGGCGATGCGGCAATTTTCGCGTCAGCGCTTTTTCTCGGCCTTTGAGGCGTTGATGCGCCGGATGATGCCGTAGATGCCTTTGTCGGCG
>JADLBR010000404.1 GCA_020847615.1 Verrucomicrobiia bacterium | reverse complement strand
CGGCAGCCGCCGGACCGCCGGTGCCGAAGATGTAGCCGAAGCCGTGAGGCTTTGGCCAAACGCTCACGCGTTCGGCTACGGGAAACGCGTTCGGCCGCGGGATGCGCCGCGGCACTTTTCGAGTTAGCCCGACGAGAGGTGCCCATGTTTGGTGTGGCGTCCCTGTCGGCCGCCGCGGGTGGGAGCGCCCCATGTGGCGGGCCGAGGGGTGTTATTTGCCCTCGTCGCCGGTGGCCCAGTTGCCGATGTCGTCGTCGCTTTCGACGCCGTCATCGCCCATGGAGAAGATGTCGTAGCCCTGCGGGTTGAACTTGCCGGGGTTGCGGTACTGGTAGGGCCGCTTCCAGGGGTCGAGGGGGACTTTCTCGAGGACCTGGGCCCAGCGCCGCGGCTGGGGCGGGGAGGCCGGGCGGACGACGAGGGCCTCGAGGCCCTGCTCGGTGGTGGGGAGGCGCTGGGCGTTGATCTCGTAGAGGCTGAGGGCATTCTCGATGGTCTTGATGTCGTTCTCGGCCTGGGCGAGTTTGAATGTGCCGCCGGTCCTGGCCAGCGAGTAGGCGACGCCGCCGGCGATGACGGCCATGATGCCGATGACGAGGATCATCTCGATGAGGGTGAATCCGCGCTGGCTGGGGGAGGGGAGGGTGTATCTCATGGCTGCCTACAAGTTGCGACGCGGCGTGGGTGTTGCCCGTTCAAGGGGATGGGTTGGGTGCGTACTCGATTTCGAGGATGGGCTCCTTGATGCCGAGGAAGGGGGGCTTTTGGGGTGAGGGGGTGTCCCAGTCGAACCAGATGCGGTTGATGCCTGGGGCCAGCAGGTGGGCGGCGGGAAGGGCGGTGGCCTTGCGCCAGCCGATGAACTGGGGGCCCCTGTAACCGGGGTCGGTGAGGCTGGGGATGTCGACCTGGAGCGGGCCGGCATAGGAGCCATTGAGATAGACGCGGACGACGGCGTCGGGCGGCAGGCCGGCGACGAGCGTCTCGAGGCGGAAGCGGGCGGGGGATTTCTCGAGCTCGAATTCGAAGGCGGTCTGCGGGGGGAGCTGCACGGGCTCGTCGTAGAGGGCGCCCCTGAAGACGCGCCCGGACCAGCGGTCGGGCGGCGCGGCGGCGGGGCCACCGGTGATTCGCTGGATATCGATGACCTCGCGCTCGCTCGTGACAAAGGCCGCGTCTTCCGCGCCGGGGGCGACCCAGAGGCGGCGGGTGGGGGTCCACTCGAAGATGGCGCCAAGGAGGTGGACATCGCCCCGCGGGTCCTCGAACGTCAGCGCGCCCGGGGCATCGAGCAGGGAGGCGGGGATGAGCAGGGTGCGGCGGTTGTCGATGCCGATGCCCTCGAAGAGGTCATTGGCGAGGATGGTGCTGACGCCGTTCGCGGTCGTCCAGGTCGCGCGGAGGCCGGCGCCCCGCGCCTCGGAGAAGAGGACCGTGATGGCGAGGGCGGGTGGATCGGCTGGCGGGATGACACCGAATTGGACGAGGTTGGGGAGCACCACGGAGCCGGGATCGCCGGGCGCGAGCAGCCAAGGGACTGGAGGTGCGAGCGGGGCGCCGCCGGGTTCCCAGACGGTGCGGTCGGCCTGCGACCACGAGGGTGGCGCGCCGCAGATCATCATCGCGGCGGCGGCCAGGCAGGATGGCAGGCGCACGAACCTCATGGGGCCACATCTTCCCAAACCCCGGAATCAAACGCCGGTTTCGCGGGAAGGGAAGTGAATTCTTGGGGCGGGGTACGCGGCCCGCATGGTCCCGGATGGGATCGCCCGGTTTGCCCGCGAATCCACGGGCTGGCGACCGCGGCCACAGATTCTGCAGCCAACGCCCTGAGGCTTTGGCGGCCGCGCGCGGGCGCATTCGGTTGCGCCCGCGGTGTGCGCGGACCGTTCTGGGGTCGCGCAATCGGCGGTTGTCAACGGTGGGGATCTGCCATTGAATCCGGGCCGTCATGCTGGCCGCGGTCCTGACGACGCTGTTTTTTGCCTCCTCGGCGGCGATGGGGACGCGTTCCGCATCGCTGATAGGCCCGGCGAACGCGAATTTCGTGCGGCTGGTGGTGGCGGCGCTGGTGCTGGCGGCCTACGCGCACACGCTGGGCCAGGGGCTGGGGGGGCCGGGCCTGGGGATGTTCATGCTCGGGGGGCTGATTGGATTTGGGATGGGGGACACGGCGCTGTACGAGGCGTATGATCGGATCGGTTCGCGGCTGTCAATTCTGCTATGCCAATGCGTGGCGGCGCCGGTGGCCGCGTGCGTCGAATGGATCTGGATGGGGACGCGGATCCAGCCCGTGCAATTTGCGCTGGGTGCGGCGGTGCTGCTCGGGGTGGCGCTGGCGCTGGCGCCGGGCAAGGGGGAGCGCCCGGTCAAGGGGCCGCTGTGGCTTGGGGTGGGCCTGGGATGCATCGCGGCGCTGGGTCAGGCGGCGGGGGCGGTGCTGAGCCGGAAGGGTTTTGCCATGTGCCGGGCCGAGGGGTTCGCGCTCGATGGGTTGACGGCGACCTACCAGCGGATCTGGCCGGGCCTCGTCGTGGCGGCGACGGTCTTTGTCCTCATCCGGGTCTTTCGGCGCCCGTTTTCCAAGAGCCGACTGCGCGATCTGCCGAGGGAAAGAGTGCCGGTGGCGGTGGGCTGGGTGCTGGGCAATGCGCTCTCCGGTGCGGTGCTGGGCGTCGCGTGTTACCAGTGGGCCCTGGCGACGACGCCCAGCGGCGTGGTGCTGGCCATCGTGGCGGCGACCCCGATCGCGGTCATGCCGCTGTCCTGGTTCATGGAGGGGGATCGCCCGACGCGGCGCGGGGTCCTGGGCGCGGCGATCGCGGTCTCAGGTGTGGCGGGGCTGGCGCTGCTGCCCGCGTGGGAGAGCCATGTGCGCGCGTTTTGAGAGCGGGGGCGTGGTCCACAAGCCCGGCGACCAGATCCGGGCGACCTCGGCGTCGGGGCCGCTGCTGCTGCCGTGGGCGGGTTTCGCGCGAAGCGAGATCCTCGGCTGGTGGAGACGCCAGGGGGGAGAGCTCTTGGATGTCGCGGCCGAGCGGTTTGCCGAGCGGGCCGAGGATGACGGATCGCTCATCTGGGATGACGTGCCCCCGGGTCTCGTCATCCGGGCGCTGCGGGATCCGCGGGGGCGCCTGCCCCTGCTCAAGGTCGTGACCCGCCCGGCGACACCCGCCGAGTTGGCGAGGTTCCGCCACCCGAGAATGCCCCTGCTGGAGCCCCCGATGTTCCCGGGTCCCACGTTTTGCTTGCGGGGGGGGCCGTAATTGGCTAGATAAAGAGTCTCCGACCGGGGGCATAGCTCAGTTGGTAGAGCGTCTCGTTCGCAATGAGAAGGTCAGGGGTTCGAATCCCCTTGCCTCCACGTCTCGGGGAAACCCCGGGGTCAGGGTGGTCCGGGAATGGCCAGTTTTTTGGGGGAGGGGAAATTTCTTTGGGATGCATTGAATTTGTGCGACTTGGGGTTGACAGGGGGCTGTCTGGGGGCCTATTCTGCCTAGCGATGAGAGTGTGTCGTTTGCTCATGGCCGCGCCGTTGATGTGGGCCGCGTTCCCGGTTTGCGCGCAGTACGATGCGCCCCTCTCCCAGCAGGAGAAGGGGAAGCCGTTCACGATATCTGCGCACGTGAGGCAGGAGTACGACGACAACGTCTACACGCAGAACGTCGCGAAGCAGGAGTCGTGGAAATCGGAGCTGATCCCGACCTTCATCTTCAACATGCCGCTGGACCGGACGCTGATCAGCGCGAGGTACACGTTCGGGATGACGTATTTCTGGGATCGCCCGCAGGACGACTGGAATTTCTCGCACGAGTTCGTGGGCCGGGTGGCGCACACCTTCACGGAGCGATTCGACATCGATGTGCGGGACCGTTTCGTCTACGCGTACGAGCCCGACCTGCGCGCCCCGTCGACCACCCGGTTCGTGGATGGCAATTACCTCATCAATGACTTCAGCGCCTTCGCGCGATTCCAGTGGCTGCCGCGCTTCGGCAACACGCTGGAGTACAACAACCGGATCGTGGATTACGACTCGAGCGAGATCTCCAGCTACGAGGACCGGATGGAGCACACCATCAACCTGGAGAACCGCTGGCAGATTCTGCCGACCTCGGTGGCGGTCCTGGGGTACCGGTTCAACTTCGTGGAGTACGAGCAGCTGCCGAAGTCCTCGCACTCGCACTTCCTGATGGGCGGCGTGGACCACAAGATCTCGGACGTGTGGATGTTGTCGGCGCGGGGCGGCGCCGAGATGCGGCGGTTTGACGAGGGCGACGATTCGCTGGCGCCGTACTTCTGCCTGAGCTCGTCGTACTCGTACGCGCCGAACAGCTCGGCGAGCCTGTTCTACAGCCATTCGCTGAGCCTGACGGACGTGGGCCTGTACACCGTGCAGATGAGCGACACCGTGGGTCTGAGCGTCTACCACGCCTTCACGCCCGACTTCGGCTTCCGGATGTCGTCGGCGTTCACGTGGGGCGGCTACGATGGCGAGAACACGATCGACGACGAGATGGACGGCGTGGAGGCCGAGGATTTCAACGAGTTCTCGATGTATCTGGATGCCGCGCTCAGCTACAGCATCAACCGGCATCTTTCCGCGGAACTGGGCTACATATTCTCCCACCTGGACAGCGAGCTGCCTGGCCGCGACTATGACCGCAACCGGTACTACATCGGGTTGCGCGGGACCTATTGAGCGCGGGGCCGGCGGGCGAGCGATGCACCGTGCCCGGGGCGCCGGATTGTCATGATCACGGGATCGGGTGAGGCTGGTCTGCATTTTCTGGACTACTGGCGGGTCGTCTGGACCCGCAAGGCGCTGGTGCTGTCGATATTCATCGTGGTGGTGACGGCGGCGGCGGTGACGACGGCGTTTCTGCCGAAGACATACCGGGCGTGGACGACGATCGAGGTCGTGGCGGAGGGCAAGGACATCGACGTGTTCGAGAAGGAGGGGCGGCGCGGGATCTACGACCCCTACTTTCTCCAGACGCAGTTCGAGAACATCCGGCAGAAGGACGTGCTGTACCCGGTGATCGAGCAGCTGAGTCTCGGCGAGCGGTGGGGCAAGCGCGACGGCTACGAGTCGGGCGGGTACCCGAAGGATTATACCTACATGCTGCTGCAGGGGTCGCTCGACGTGGTGCAGCGGAGGAACAGTTCCCTGCTTGAGATCCGCGTCGACAGCCGGAGTCCGGCCGAGGCGGTGGAGATCGCCAACGCGATCGCGCGGGAATACCAGAATAACAGGCTGCAGCAGACGCGCGGGCAGTCGGGCCGGGGCCTGGAGCGCCTGGAGGAGGAGTTGAAGAAGCAGGACGAGGCGCGGAACGTGGCGAAGGCGGAGGTGGAGAGGCTCAGGAAGGATCTGGGCATCACGGAGATCCCGGGCAGCGGCCTGATGCGGAGCACGGAGGCCATGCCGATGAACGACATGATCCTCCAGCGCAAGGAGTCGGAGGTCAACGACGCGCAGACGATGCTGCTGGAGACCGAGGAGCGCTACAAGCAGGTGCAGGGGCTGAGCAACACGGACTTCGAGAACGCGCTGGTGACGCTGAACATCCGGGACGAGAACATCCAGCAGATCCGCGGCCAACTGATCACCGTGGAGGGGCAACTCGCCTCGCTGCGCAAGCAGGGCTATGGGATCAACCACCCCAGCGTGCTGGCGCAGGAGGCGATCCAGACCCGGCTCCGGCAACAGTTGGAGAACAATCTCAACGGCCTCCGCAAGGGCCTCGAGGTGCAGGTGGCCTCGGCGAGGACGCGCTACGAGGAGATGAAGCGGCAACTGGAGGAGTTCCGGACCAAGACGATCTCGGAGAAGAGCGACCGGTTCGTGCCGTTCCGGGAGGCGCAGCGCAACTACGAGTTCCAGCAGCAGATGTTCGAGGCGATGCAGGCCCGCTACCAGCAGGCGGCGGTGGAATCGGAGATTCCCCGGACGCCGATCATCCTGCGGAGCGAGGCGGAGGCGATCCCGAGGCCGGTGAAGCCGAACTGGTGGCTGAACATGGCCCTGGCGGTTGTGGTGGGAGGAATCCTGGGGCTGGGGACGGCGTTTTTCATCGAGTATCTGGACACCAGCGTGAAGACGATCGACGACGTCGAGAAGGCGGTGGGGGCGCCGGTGCTGGCGGTGGTGCCGGAGGGGGCCGGCCCGCTGAACGTGATGGCGTCGGCCTCGCCGGCCGGGGAGGCATACCGCATTCTCCGGGCGCGGCTCGACGCGGTGCGCCCGGATGCGTCGGCGAACTCCCTAACGATGGTGAGCGGCGGCCCGGGCGAGGGGAAATCGACGACGCTATTCAATCTGGGCTGGACGATGGCGCAGGGCGGGATGCGGGTCTTGCTGGTGGACGCCGATCTGAGGCGGCCGACGCTGCACCAGATTTTCGGCGTGCAGAACCAGGCGGGGCTGTCGTCGCTGCTGACCGGGCGGCCGAAGCTGGAGAACGTGGTCTTCGGCACGCCCCTGGAGACGCTGCATTTCATGCCGAGCGGGGTGCACTCGGATTCGGCGATCGGGCTGCTGAACTCGGAGCGGATGGCCGAGATCGTGGCGGACCTGAAGTCGTGCTACGATTGGGTGCTGCTGGACGCGCCGCCGATCCTGGGGGTGAGCGATGCGTCGGTGCTGGCGCGCGGGGTGGATCTGACGGTGATCGTGGTGCAGTATCGGCGGTATCCGATCGCGATCTGCCAGCGGGTGAGCCAGACGGTGGAGCAGGTGGGGGGCCGGGTCGTCGGGGTCGTGCTCAACCGTGTGGACACGCGGCGGGATGACACCTACAGTTATTACAGCGGATACGATTACTATTATGCACAGCGTCCTGAGAATGGCGATGGCAAGCCGCCCCCGCGGAAGCTCGCGGGGCGGGCGGCGCCCAAGTCGCACGGTGCCGTCGTCGATGACGGGGGAGCCGAGAATTATTAGCTTGCGTGCCGCCTGTGCGGTTTTCTTGGCGCTCTGCGCGCTGCCGGGGTGCCAGTCGACGAAGTCGGGAGCGTCGCTGGATGACGTGTGGGGCGGGGGTGCTTTGGCGGACGAGCCGCGGTCGCCGCGGTTCTCGAATGCGGAGGTGGATCGGGATGGGACCATCTACTATTCGCCGGGGGCGGGCGGGGCAGCATCCGGGGCGGGCGCGGCGCAGGCCGCGGACCGCGGGCGATCCGTGGGTGGGGGCGGGCGCGCGGCAGGACCGTCTGGGTCCGGGGTGTCATCGGGGGGGGGCGCGGGATCGAGCGTGCTGCGCGAGGGTGACTATGTGCAGGTGCAGCTCAAGGGCGTGCCCGCGCCGGAGGAGGCGTCGCTGGATTTCTCGCTGAACGAGCAGGGGACGATCGCGATGCCGCATCTGCCGCCGATACGGGCGCTGGGCAAATCGACGGGTGCCCTCGAGCGGGAGATCGAGGAGATGTACAAGGCGCAGCGGATTTTCACTGACCCGAAAGTATCCGTGCTGGTCGGCGGACGATACATCAACGTGATGGGCGAGGTGCGGCTGCCGCAGCGGGTGCTGTACACGAGCGACATGACGATGCTCAAGGCGGTGGCCGCGTCAGGGGGGTTTACGGATTACGCCAACAAGAGGGCGGTGCGCGTGCACCGGGGCGGCGAGGTGGTGGAGGTGCACGCCGGCCGCGCGCTCAAGGATCCCGCCGAGGATCTGCCGCTGAGGCCGGGCGACACGGTCGAGGTGAAGCGGAGCATTTTCTAGGATTGGCTTTCTCGGATATGCTCGCGATGGGTGGTGACGGGTGCCGGGCTGCCGGGTGGGGGGCGATGGGGTGATCGCGCACGCGGGCGGGGCGAGGATGCTTGGCAGGGGGGGCGACGCGCTGCGGTTGGGGCCGGAGGCGGCGTTGGCGCGCGGCATCGATGGGGGGCAGGTGGTATT
>JADLBR010000403.1 GCA_020847615.1 Verrucomicrobiia bacterium | reverse complement strand
CTGACTTCGGATCAGAGGGTCGGGGGTTCGAATCCCTCGGGCCGCGCTGGGTTTTCTCGGTTGTTGCACTCATTTTTCGCCCTCTGGGAGCGTTTCGGCTTCGGCGCCCGCCGCGACGTGACAGGGCAGGACGCCGAGGCGTGATTCGGGTTTCGGCGGCCTCGGCGCGCCCGCAGCGCCATCCCGATGCGGGGGCGGGGTGAGGCCTTGAATATTGAGAAAGCCCTGGAAATTCATGCAAGTTATTCAAGGCTCAAGGGCTGACTCCTTGGGCGACAGATAGCGGACCTGATCGAGGTATTAGCGGGTGATCGGCTTCCGAAAGCGCAGGAAGACCTGATATTTGAGGTAGTGGAACTCCGCATCGAGCTGCAGCCCGGCCTCGGTCGCCAGGCGCACCAGGTCCTCGCGCGCGATGAGTTTTTCAAAGGGGTCAAATCGCGTCGCCTCCTGCGACTTCCGATAGTCCAGCAGGTAGAGCGAGCCCCCGGGCCGCATGGCCCGCGCGATGTCCCGCATCAATTCCGCGCGAACCGAAGGCGGCGAGACCTCATGGAGGACGTTGCAGATCAGCACCGCATCGCACGAGGTGTCGGCCAAGCCGGTGGTCGATCCCTTCGACCTGATGATCTCCACATTATGCGCGTTGGCCTGGCTCAGCTGCGAGCGCAGCCCGTCGAGCGCCTTCGTGCTGGGATCAACGGCAAAAACCACGCCGTCGCCGCCAACCGCCTTGGCGAGCCGCACCGTGAAATAACCAGATCCGCAACCGACATCGGCCACGCGGGCACCGGCCCGCAGCCCGAGATCCCCCACGACGCGTTCGGGCTGTTGCCATTGGTCGCGGCTTTCCTCGGCCATGCAAGAGCCCGAGATCCCCGCGGCGATCACGGTGACGGCCAGGACCCTGCGAATGGGTCCACGGCGCGCGGCGGGCACGATCCTCCAACATTTGCGCGGGGCTGTACCAGCGATCACATGCAGAGATTCCCATGTCGCAGCGGTGGCGTCGAGCGGGATCAGGCGGCGCCTTGTTCTACAGCCGAGTTCCGAGGCGATGTGCAGGTTCTCGGGTGCGCCGGCCAGACGCGTTGATGTTGGACAGCGCCGCGGCAGACGAAAGCAGTTGGTCCGTGATGGCGCGGCTATCAGCCTCGACGCGCCAAGAGGCGTAGCGTAGCGTGGGTCCGCGAACCTGATTGAGACATGGCGCAATCGAAATCCATAGCGATCACGGGCATCGGGTGCCGCTTTCCGGGCGGCGCGGATGGCCCGGGGGCGTTCTGGAGGCTGCTGTGCGACAGGGTGGACGCGATCCGGGAGGTGCCGGAAGACCGCTGGAATGTGTCCCGTTACTATGACCCCGCCCCGGGTCTAAAGGGTAAATCCATCGCGCGGTGGGGCGGTTTCGTGGATGGGATCGAGCGGTTTGATCCAGGGTTCTTTGGGATCTCGCCGCGCGAGGCGGCCTTCGTGGATCCGCAGCAACGCATGCTGCTGAGGGCGGCCTGGGAGGCACTGGAGGACGGGGGCGAGGCCCCGGACGCGCTTCGCGGGTCGGCGGTGGGGGTGTTTGTCGGGATCTCGACCAATGACTACGCGTCGCTTCAGTCGACGCCGAGCGACAACCGGGAAATCGATATCTGGACCGCGACGGGGGGCGTTGCGAGCATCGCGGCCAACCGGATATCGTACTGCCTTGACCTCCGGGGCCCGAGCGTCGCGGTGGACACCGCGTGCTCCTCGTCGCTGGTCGCCGTGCACCTGGCTTGCAGGAGCCTGTCGAGCGGTGAGTGTGCCATGGCGCTGGCGGGCGGCGTCAACGCGCTGATTTTCCCGATGCCGTTCATCAGCTTTAGCCGCAGCGGGATGCTGTCGCCGGACGGGCGATGCAAGGCGTTCGACGCGCGGGCCAATGGATTCGTGCGAGCCGAGGGCGTCGGCGTCATCGTGCTCAAGCCGCTGGCCGATGCGCTGGAGGCCGGAGATCCCATCTATGCCGTGATCCGCGGCACGGCGGTGAACCAGGACGGGCGGACGAATGGGATCACCGTGCCGAGTCCGGCGGCGCAGGTTGAGCTGGTGCGCGCGGCTTGCCGTGATGCGGGGGTGGAGCCGCGGCATGTGCAATACGTGGAGTCGCATGGGACCGGCACTTCGGTCGGCGACCCCATCGAGGCGGAGGCGCTGGGCGCGGCGCTGGGCGTGGGGCGCGAGCCGGGCGAGCCCTGCATGATCGGATCGGTGAAGACGAACATCGGCCATCTGGAGGCGGGCGCCGGCATCGCGGGGCTCATCAAGGTGGCGCTGTCGCTGCACCACGGACGGATTCCTCCAAACCTCCATTTCGACACGCCGAATCCGCGCATCGATTTCGAAGGGTTGCGGCTCCGCGTGGTCAGGGAGGCGGCGACGTACCGGGATGGCGGGGGGCCCGCGGTGGCCGGCGTGAATTCCTTTGGCTTTGGCGGGACCAACGCGCACGCGATTCTGGAGGCGGTGCCGTGGCGGGGCGGTGGCGCGATAGCGAAAGGCGGGCCACATCTCCTGACGCTTTCCGCGCAGGGCGACGAATCGTTGCGCGGGTTGGCCGCGGAGTTTCGCGAGTTTCTGGAGGCCGGGCGTGCGGGCGGGGGCGCCTCGTTGGCGGACATCTGTTTTACGGCGGGGAGGCGCCGGAGCCATCATCCGCGGCGATTGGCGGTGGTGGGGGACACGCGGGAGGAGATGGTCGAGAGGCTCGGGGCCTTCTTGGCTGGGGAGGCGCGGCCGGGGGTGTCGGAGGGCCAGCCTGTGCCAAGGCCGGATCCGGTGTTCGTCTTTTCTGGCCAGGGGCCGCAGTGGTGGGCGATGGGGCGCGAGCTGTTGCGGGAGGAGCCGGTGTTCGGCGACAAGATAGCCGCGTGCGACGCCCTGCTGCGCGAGTTTGGCGGGTGGTCGCTGCTTGAGGAGTTGGCGCGCGACGAGTCCTCGTCGCGGCTCGGGCAGACCGAGATTGCGCAGCCTGCGATCTTTGCGCTTCAGGTGGCGCTGGCGGCCCTGTGGGAGGCGTGGGGCATCCGGCCCGCGGCAGTGGTCGGGCACAGCGTGGGCGAGGTGGCGGCTGCGCACGTCGCGGGGGCGATGAGCCTGCGCGAGGCGACTCGGGTGATTTTCCAGCGTGGGCGATGCATGGAGATGGCGCCCGAGAGGGGCCGCATGCTGGCGACCGGGTTGAGCTGGGACCAGGCCCAGGAGGCCGTGGGGCCTTTTGCCGACCGGGTGTCCGTCGCGGCGCTGAATGGTCCAGTGTCCGTGGCGCTGTCGGGTGATGGCGAGGCGCTGGAACGCATCGCGGGCCAACTGGAGGGGCGCGGCATCTTCTGCCGCTTCCTGCAGGTCAACTACGCGTTCCACAGCCACCAGATGGATCCGGTGCGCGAGGAGTTGCTGCGATCCCTGGGGCGCGTGGAAGTTGGGCCGGCGAGGCTGTGCCTGATGTCAACGGTGACCGGGGCCGTGGCCACGGGGCCCGAGTTCGGGACCGAGTATTGGTGGCGCAACGTGAGACAGCCGGTGCTGTTTGCGACAGCCATCGCGGCGCTGCTCGAGCGCGGGCACAGCGCATTCCTGGAGTTGAGCGCGCACCCTGTCCTGGGAGGATCGATCCTGGAGACGATGGCCCGGGCGGGGGTGCGCGGGACGGTGTTGCCCTCGCTGCGTCGCAAGGAGCCGGAGCGGGCGACGATGCTGGGTTCGCTGGGGGCGCTCCACGCGCTCGGTTGCCGGGTCGATTGGTCGGCGCTGTATCCCGCGGCGCGCGCCGTCCGTTTGCCGACGTACGCGTGGCAGTTGGACGGCTATTGGCACGAGGCCGAGGAGTGGCGCGAATCGAGGCTGGCCCCGGTGGCGCACCCATTGCTGGGGAGATCCCGCAAGGTCGCGTCGCCCACGTGGCATGCCGTGTTCGACCTGGAAGTGCTGCCGTATCTCGGCGACCACCGGGTGCAGGGGCGCGCCGTGTTTCCTGCGGCGGGATACGTTGAGATGGCGCTGGGTGCCGCCCGGGCCATGTTCGGCCCAGGGGCGTGCGTCGTGGAGGAGATCGACTTTCAGCGCCCATTCTTTCTCCCCGAGGGCGAGGAGGCGGCGCGCCTCGAACTCTCATTCGACGAACAGGGGGCCGCATTCTCGATCTCTGGCGCGGCTGGCGGTGTGGAGCAGAACTGGGTCGTCCATGCGGTTGGCCGATTGCGGCGTGATACCGGGACGAAAGTTGGCGAGACACGCGATCTGGAGGAGGTGGTGGGACGATGCGCCGAAGAGGTATCCCCGGCGGCAATCTACCAGATGTTCTTGGACTCAGGACTTGGGTTCGGGCCTTCATTCCGTGGAATCGAGATGGGGCGACGGGGGGATGGGGAGGCGATCTGCCGCGTGCGTTTGGTGCCGGGTCTGGAGGCCGAGTCCGAAAAGTATCAGGTGCATCCGGCGATGCTGGATGCCTGCCTTCAGGCGCTGTCGCTGGCGATGCCCGCGTGGGATGGCGCGGCGGGGCGTCCGCTCTATCTCCCGGTGCAGATCGGGCGGGTGCGGTGGGTCGCGAGGCCGGGTCGGGTTGTCTGGAGTCACGCGGTGCTGGTGCAGCAAGGGGGCCGTGCCATCACGGGCGACATTCGCGTTCTTGACGAAGAGGGGGGCGTGCTCTTGGAGATCGAAGGCCTGCGCTGCCAGGCCGTGGCCGGAGTCCGCGCGGGCGGCGATGGTGATGGATGCCTCTACGCGCTGCGATGGAAGCCGCGCCCCTTGGGGCGTTTCTTGGGATCCTGTGATTTTCTGGCCCCCGTGTCGCGGGTGGCGGAGCGTGCGCGGGGCGCCACCGACCCGGCGCACCTGAGGCGCAGCGGGCAACCGGACATCGCGGAACTGGAATCCGGGATCGACGGCGTTTGCCGAGCCTACTTTTTCCACGCGCTGGAACAGATGGGCTGTCCCATCGGACGGGGCGCGTTGCTCGGCGGGGATCTGGCGGGGCGACTTGGGATCGCGCCGGTGCATCGGGGGACATTCGGGTGCCTCCTCGACCTCTTGGAGCGAGACGGATTCGCGCATCGGGCCGAGGGGGGACTGGCCATTTCGCGAGACGTCGCGAAAACCGATCCCGGGGACCTCGCGCGCCCGATCCTCGAGCGGTTTCCGGGCGCCCTGGCGGAGCTGACGCTGATCGAACTCTGCGGCCGCGGACTGGCCGACGTGTTGAGGGGCAAGGCGGAGCCACCGAGCTGGATCGCCTCGGATGGCGCGATCGCGGCGGCGGAGCATTTCTTCCAGGACTCATACACTTGCGCGGCGGCCAATCGCACGTTGGGTGAGGTGGTGGCGGCGGCCATCGAACGGCGTCCGGAGGGACGTGTCTTGCGGATATTGGAGGTGGGCGCAGGAACTGGCGGGGCAACCGCGCACATTCTTCCGAGGTTGCCGCGCGGGCGCGCCGAATACGTATTCACGGATCGCTCGGCGGAGTACTTCGCGGGTGCCGAGCAGAAGTTCTACGACCAGCCAGAGGTCCGATATCAGTCGTTGGATGTCGGGCGGCCCCCTGGCGAGCAGGGGTTTGAAGGGCACTCGTTCGATGTGGTGGTCGTGGCCGGAGCGCTGCGGGCGACGGGGGATCTTGAGCGGGCGATGGCGAACCTCCGCTCCCTGGTCGCGCCCGGGGGAACGCTGGTCATTCAGGAGTTTCGGCGTCCCACTTGGCTGGGCGAAATGGTCCTTGGCGTTGTGGAACGATGGCAGGGGCCGGGAGAGGGGGACCGATGGCAGGCGTTGCTGGGGGAGGCGGGGTTCACGGACGTTGCGGCTATTGATGGGGACGGTGGCGCGCCGCGGCATGTGACGCTGGTCGCCCGTGCGCCGATGGTGGCTGGACCGGGTGACGTGATGGGGCGGGCATCCGGGGTTGAGCGAGTGGGGGCGGGAACCTGGATATTTTTCGCGGATGGGGGGGGACTCGCGGAGGGGGTTGCCGGTGCGCTTGTGGCGCGCGGGGCGGATGCCCACGTGGTGCATCCGGGACCGGCATTCGGGCGCCGCGAATCGGGCGGTTTCGAGATCTGTCCGGAGTCGCCCGACGATGCGCGCCTGCTTTTCAGGGAGATCCTTGGGCGGGGCGGTCCGCCGCTCGCGGGCATCGTGCATCTCTGGGGCCTGGATGCCCCGTCGCCCGAGAAAGACGGCGCGGAAGGACTGGCCGCCGCGGAGGCCTTGGCCTGCCACAGCGTGGTTTCTCTGGTGCAGGCGCTCGGGCAGGAGGCGGCGCACGAGCGACCGGGTCTCTGGTTGATCACCCGGGGCGCCCAGGCGGTGGAGGCGGGCGATCCGGTGCATGTGGCTCAGGCACCGGTCTGGGGCCTGGGGCGCGTCATTTCTAACGAGTGCCCGAGGCTCGGTTGCCGGATGATCGATTTGTCGCCGGTGCCCGCGGGCGATGAGGTGGGGGCGCTTGTATCGGAATTGTGCGCGGGGGATGGCGAGGACGAAGTGGCGCATCGCGGGGCGGCCCGATACGTGCAGCGGTTGGCCCGCACCACCTTGGAGCAGGAGACATCGGCCGCGATGGGCCCGGAAAGGGAAGGCGGCTTTCATCTGGAATCCGTGGTGCCGGGCTCGTTGGATCAATTGATGTTCCGGGGCAGGCCCCGGCGGCCGCCGGGGCGCGACGAGGTCGAGATGGAGGTCAAGGCCGCCGCCCTGAACTTCCGGGATGTGATGAAGGCCCTCGGCATTTACCCGACCGAGGGCGAAGAGGATCTGCTGCTTGGCGACGAATGCGCTGGGCGAATCACGGCCATTGGGGATGGCGTGGTCGGTTGGCGCGAGGGCGACGAGGTGCTGGCCATCGCGTCCGGCTGTTTCGGTTCCCACGTCACGATACCGGCCAACCGACTTGTGCGCGTGCCGGGTCGGCTGGGTTTCGACGAGGCCTCCGCGATCCCCGTGGCGTTCTTGACCGCCTGGTACGCTCTCCACCATCTCGGCCACGTGAGGCCTGGTGAACGCGTCTTGATACAGGCGGCCACCGGCGGGGTGGGGTTGGCGGCCGTCCAGGTGGCTCGGTTGGCCGGCGCGGAGGTCCTGGCGACGGCCGGCAATCCGCAGAAGAGGGAATTCTTGCGCGCGATGGGGGTGAGGCACGTGATGGACTCGCGCTCGCTGGCGTTCTCGGATGAGGTCCGCGAGATCACGGGCGGCCGAGGTGTCGACATCGTTCTCAATTCGCTGGCGGGCGAGGCGATTTCGAAGGGCATCACGTGCCTCGCGCCGGGCGGCAGGTTTTTGGAGATCGGCAAGCGGGACATCTACCAGAACACGAAGATCGGGCTGCGCGCGTTTCGGCAGAACATATCGCTCTTCGTGATCGACCTCGCCCGCGTGATCCGCGACGATCCGGCGCTCGTCTCCGGACTCCTGGATCAGATCCTGGCCCGATTTCGGGAAGGCGAGCTGCATCCGTTGCCCCTGAGGGTGTTTGGGGCATCGCGGGCGGGGCAGGCTTTCCGGCACATGTCCCAGGCGAGGCACATCGGCAAGATCGTGCTTTCGATGGAGGGGGATGGGGTCACCCCCGCGCGGGAGATCGACCAAGGGCCGCCTCGGTTTGCGTCGGACGCGACATATCTGATAACCGGTGGGCTCGGTGGGTTCGGGCTGGTGATGGCCGAGTGGATGGTGGGGCACGGCGCCCGGCATATTGTGCTGGCGAGCCGTGGCGGTGCCGCGACGGGGGCGAGCCAGCAGGCGGTGGAGGCGCTGCGGCGCGCCGGTGCCGAGGTGGCGGTCGCCCAGGCCGATGTGGCGCGACGGGAGGACGTGGCGCGCCTGTTCGAGATGATCGCCGGGCAACACCCGCCTTTGCGCGGGATCGTCCATGCGGCGATGGTGATCGACGACTGCACGATCGCGCAGCAGACCCCCGAGAGATTTCGGCGCGTCATGGCGCCCAAGGTCGCCGGCGCCTGGAACCTCCATGAGCGATCGGCCGATCTTCCGCTTGATTTCTTCATCCTGTTTTCGTCGTTCAGTTCGGTGGCGGGCAGCCCCGGCCAAGGCAGCTATGCGGCCGCCAACTCGTTCTTGGATGCGCTCGCGAGCCATCGGCGCGCCAGGGGGCGACCGGGCATCGCGGTCAACTGGGGCCCGCTGGGAGGGGCAGGGTATCTCGCGCGGCACGCGGAATTGGAGGCGGCGCTGCACGCTCAGGGTTTTTCGTCTATTGGGCCCGGGGAGGCGACGTCCTCGCTGGGCGGGCTGCTGCGGTCGGGCGCGGCGCAGGTGGCGGTGGTTCGGGTCGATTGGCAGAAGGTTGCGGGATTCGTGGGCGGCGTGGCGACCTCGGCGCGTTTCGAGGAAGTGCGTGTTGCCTCCGCGACCGGGGAAGCGATTGGCGGGGCGATGTCGGGCGAGGGAATCCTCGACTTGCCGGAGGCGGAGCGGCTCCCGGCGGTGACCGAAGCGCTCAAGGAGCAGATCGCGAAGGTCCTGCGGACGTCCGCCGCGAAATTGGACATCCAGCGCCCGCTGAATACGCTGGGATTCGATTCCCTGATGTCCGTGGAACTGGTCAATCGGATCGAGGGACATTTCCGGGTGGTTCTTCCGCCCGGCAAGATTGCGTCGGCGGGGAGCACGGTGGCTTTGGCGGGCGAGTTGCTGGGACTGTTGGCCCGCACTCCGACGGCGCCCGTTTCCGTGGGCCCGGTGTCGATCGCAGTGTCGGAGGTGGATGCGGTGACGCCGCCGCCGGCGGACGCGGCGGTGGCCGCGACGTTGAGCCCCGCGATCGATGGCGAGCGGCTGATGGCTGAGGAGGAATTGGCCCCGGCGCGTGCGCCGAGGGGGCGATGGCGAGACGTGGGGCGACGGGTCCAGTTTCGCATCGAGTGGCTGGCGTTGCTGGGGGGCATGGAATGGTTGCGGAGGGGGGATTATTCGCAGGCCTGCCGGCGGGTTCGGCGGCTCGCGCGGTGGTCGAGGCCCCTGCTGAGGTTCAATTGGCTCTGGGCGCAACAGAACCTGAGACTCGTGTTCGGTCCCAACCTGACGGACACCCAGCGGCGCCGGCTGGCGACATTGGCGTTCGAGAACCACTTCATCAGCTATCTCGATGGGCTGCGCCGGGACGATGTGACCTTCGGGGTCCACGGGGCGGAGAATCTTCTGGGCGCGCGGGCGCAGGGGCGCGGCGTGATCTTGTGCGGGGCGCACTTGGGTGGCTGGGAAGCGGCCCTTCGCCTTGGATCCCGCGAGGGTCTACCGATCGCCGCCGTGTACCGTCGCGCGCAGAATCCTCTCACGGACCGTCTATTCCAGCAGATCCGGTCGGCGTACGATGTGGATTGGATCGTGGGCGCAGATGCCGGGGCGGCGATCGATGCGTTGCGGGCGGACAAGATCCTGGGGCTGATGACCGATCTGAATGTGACGAGGGGCGGCACGGTGGCCGATTTCCTGGGTGTCCCGGCGCGGTGCCCATCCGGCCCGGCGCGGCTCGCGCTGCTGCGTGGGTGCCCGATCGTTCCCGCGGTGACGATCCGAACCGGGGAGGGGCGACTGGACGTGCACTTTGAACCGGCGATAGAACCGCCCGCCAACGATGACTCCGAGGCGCAGGTGCGCGGCCTCACGCGGCGCATCAATGCGGCCTTCGAACCCTGGGTGGTGGAGTACGCCGAGCAATACAATTGGCTGCACCCGCGCTGGCGATGCCGCCCGGACGGGCGCGAGCTGACGCTGGGTGTGTCCGGGGAGCAGTTGCAGGCGGAGCGCATCGCCCCTTTCCTGGCGGTGCCGGAGCGGATCCGGGCTCTGGTGTGACGGTTGCGCTCTGGGAAAACCGCGCGATAAAAACAGGTTGAGATGTAGGCGCGCGCTCCCAAACGCCATTTTTCGAAATCACAAATTGTGGCCGCGTTTCCAGTGCCGAAAACCGATCGGGGACCCGTACTTCAGAGCGCGGTTTTCCTTTGAGCCTGCATATTTCGCGCATGCGCGTGAAATATGCAGGCTAGCGGGCTGCAGCGGCCAGTCGGCTTTCGGCGGCGGAGGGGATCAGCTGGGTGGCGACCAGGTCTCGGTAGCGCGGGCAGCGGGACAATAGCTCGGCGTGCGACCCATCATCGACGACCGAGCCCTGGTGCATGAGGATGATCCTCGGGAGCCTGACGACGGTGGCCAAGCGGTGCGCGATGATCAGGGTCGTTCTGCCGCGCATGGCGGTCTCCATCGCCGATCGCAGGCGTTCCTCCGACTGCGAGTCCAGCGCTGACGTGGCCTCGTCCATGAGCAGAATGGGGGCGTCCCTGAGCAAGGCCCTTGCGATCGCGATGCGCTGGCGCTGGCCGCCGGAGAGATTCAGGCCGCGGGAGCCCAGGGGGGTCTCGTACTGCTGCGGGAGCCCGAGGATGAAGTCGTGGGCCCCGGCGGCACGGCACGCCCGGCGGACGTCATCGTCGCCCGCGTCGGGGCGCCCATAGCGGACGTTCTGGAGAACGCTGTCGTCGAAGAGAACGATATCCTGGGGCACGAATGCGATGGCGGCCCGGACCGACTGGCGCGTGGCGCGGGTGGTGTCGGTGCCATCGATAAGGATCGAGCCCTCCTGGGGGTCGTCGAAGCGGAGCAGCAGGTTAAAGAGGGTGCTCTTGCCGGCGCCGCTTTCGCCAACGATGCCGACGTGTTCCTGGGGGCCAACATTCAGGACCAGGCCGCGCAGGGCGGCATCGCGTCCGGGATAGCTGTAGGTGACGTCGCGGAACTGGATCGCGCCCCGGACAGGGTGGCTGAGGGCGACCGCGCCGGGGGCGTCGCGCTCGGGCTCGAGGGCTTGAATGTCGTCGAGCCGGTCGAGCGCGCGAAGGAACTGTTGCCACCGAGCGGCATGCAGGGCGACCAGCCTGACCTGCGGCACGAGGATCAGGAGGTAGATCAGGAAGGCGATCAGCGTTTCGGGGCGCATCTCACCCGCGGCGATGAGGTGGGAGCCATAGAGGAGCACCGAGGCTATCGCGATGGCGGCGGAGCCGACCATGGCGGGATCCAGAAGGGCGACGGCGCTCAGGGCGTCTCTCTGGCGGGCGATCAGGTCATCCTGTCGCGCGTTGAAGCGACGGGTCTCGTGGGGCCTGGCGTCAAAGGCCTTGATGACCTCGATGGCGGTCAGGATCTCGTGGATGTACGCCGTGAGCCGGGATCCCGCATCGAGGCGAGCCTTCTCGGTGTGGCGGATGCGGGCCTGGAGGTTGGTGTAGAGCAACCAGCCGAATGGGAAGGCCGCGAATGTGAGGCACGCGAGTTTCCAGCTCATGACGAATGTCATGGCGATGGCGCCGGCGGCCAGGATGGCGAGGCCGATGGCGGGTCCGACGGTGTTGCGTATGGACCATTGGACCTCGCCGGTGCCCACCAGGATGCGGTCCACGAGATCGCCCGCCGAGAGCCGGCGGTGGGTCTGGATGGGCAGATTGAGAAGGTGATCGACGTATCTGGAGCGCAGGCTGGCGGCGACCGAGATCGCCACGAGGAACATGAGGCGCATCGAGATGTAACCGGCGCCCGTGAGCAGGGCGAACGTGATCAGGAGCGCGGCAAATGCGCCGAGTGATTCGAGGGACTCCTGCCGATGGATGGCGCGCGCCAGGATGTCCTTCGCGATGAGGGGCAACGCAAGCACGGCCAGCGATGTCACGTTCGCGCAGGCGATCGCGCCCGCCACCTTCCATCGGTGGGGCCAGAGCAGGAGGATGACGCGGCGCAGCCCGGTCACGATCCCGGTCCCGTGCGCGCGGACGCCGTCTCGCGCGCCTCCTTGACGACCGCGGCGGCGGCCCGCGCGATGGCACCGACCTCGCCGAGCAGGGGCCGGATGCGCCGCAGGGACCGGCGCATGGCGTCAGCCCGGCCATCGCTATCGAGCAGGGCGAGGGCCTCGGTCGCGAGCCTCTCTGGCCGGACATCGCCCTGGAGCAATTCGGGAACGACCCTTTCGCGCAGGAGGATATTGGGCATGGCGATGTGTTGGACGTGCGCCAGGCAGCGCCCGAGCCAATAGGTCACCGGGCTGACGCGATAGGCCACCACCATGGGGATGCCCAGCAGGGCGGCCTCGAGGGTGGCGGTGCCCGAGGCCATCAGCGCGACGGAGCAGCCCGATAGGTGGGCGTAGGCGTCGCGCTCGATGAGCCGAACACAATCCTCCATCCGGACGTCCGCGATGGCGGCCCGGAGTCTGTTCAAGAGGTGTGGTGCGGCCACTGGGAGGAAGACCTGCATGTCCGGGTGGGTGGCCCGAATGATCTTGGCGGCCTGGAGCATGGGCCGGGCGAGCCGCTCTATCTCCTGGATCCGGCTGCCGGGCATGAGCGCGATCGTCCTGTGGTCCGGCGGATGCCCGGGTTGGCCGCAGTTGTCCGGCGCGCGCACGACATCGATCAGGGGATGGCCGAACCACGCGACGCGTCCCCCGTGGTGGCGATAGACTTCGGCCTCGTCGGGAAAGGCGGCGATGACGAGGCGCGCGAGCTTGGCCACCGAACTGGCGCGCCACTTGCCCCAAAGCCAGACCTGCGGGGCGAAATAGAAGATGACGGGGATTCCCTGCCGGTTCAGGCGGCGGGCGAGCATGAGGTTAAAGCCCTCGTTATCGACGAGGACGGCGGCGTCGGGTTTCTCCGAGCCGATCAGGCCCTTGATCTGGCCCAAGGCCCGGTAGAGGGGTCTCGCGAACCTGGCCGATTCCTGAAGGCCCACGCAGCCGAGGTGGGATGTGGGTATGCGGACATCGACGCCGGCCTCGGCCATGCGCGGGCCACCGGCGCCGAACAGCCTGACATGGGGGGCCTGGGCCAGGATCGCGCGCGCAAGGTGCGCCGCCTGGACGTCTCCGGAGACCTCGCCGGCCGCGAGCAAGATGCGCGGTTCAGAAGCCCCTGGAGGTTTCTGGGCGCGAGACAATGCAACAGCTTCCCGCAGCAGCGGTTCCGAGGTGTGTGGCATTCGAGACGCGACCCTTTGATTTACAGTATCCCACGATGTGCGATTTCAGTCGAGTTCTTTCCCGGCCACACTTTTTTGTTTATGGCGGGGTCGTTTCGGGCAATGAGGGTTTTGGGCCATTGAACTTGATATATCAGTTGGGTGTCGCCGTGGTCACGTGGTTCGGCCTGGTGCCCTGGCAACTGCTGGAGATCGTCCGCGGGAGGGCGACCTGGGGCGATTTGTCGGAGCGCATGGGTTGGTCGACGGTCCCTGGGCCGCGCCGCGGAGGACGCGCCGTGATCCACGCGGTTTCGGCCGGCGAGATGGCGGCGGTGGAGCCGGTCATCGCCGAGTTGGCGCGACGGGAGCCCGGGTTGGGGGTGGTCCTCACGACCTGCTGTGCCGATGGGCGCGCCGTGGCGGAACGGATCCGGGAGCGGTGCCCCGCCGTGGAGAGCGTCATGTGGCTTCCCTGGGATCGCATCGGTCCCTTGCGGAGATGGCTCGCCGGCCTGGGGCCGAGTCTCGTGGTGGTGGTCGAGACCGAGATTTGGCCCGGCCTTTTCTTTGCGTGCCGTCGTCTCGGGTTGCCGCTCTGCGTCGTCAACGGGAGGATCTATCAGCGGGACGTGTGGCGGTATCGCATGGCCCTTCCGTTCTTCAGGAGGGCCTTGGGTTGCGTGTCGTGGATCGGGGCCCAGTCTTCGGCGGAGGCGGCGCGGTTCGCGGCGATCGGGGCGGAACCGGCACACATCGAGGTGGTGGGCAACCCCAAGTACGCATTCGTGCCGCCTGGCGCCTCCGGCGATGATCGCCTCGGGAGGCTGGCGAATGCCGGCCCGCTGGTGGTGGCGGGCAGCACGCACGAACCCGAGGAGGCACTCGTCCTTGCCGCATTTCGCAATCTGCGCTGTGACATCCCGGAGTTGAGGCTGGTGCTGGCGCCCAGAAAGGTCGACAGGTGGGGCGGCGTGGCGGCGCTCGTCGAGCGCGCCGGTTTTCGGGCGGCGGCATGGTCGACGTGGGGAGCCGACGGGGGTCCATGGGATGTCTTGATCCTGGATCGGCTGGGCTGGCTGGCGGAGATTTACGGGCGGGCGCGTATGGCCGTGGTGGGGGGCTCATTCATCGAGCATGGGGGACACAATCCGATCGAGGCGGCGGCACAAGGGATTCCGGTCATCATGGGCCCGAGCGCGCGCCATTTCGAGGAAATCGTGGGTGATCTGGAGGCGGCGGGTGGCCTTATCCGGGTGGGGGACGCGGCCGGGCTCGCGGCGGCGATGCGACATTTGATCGAGGATCCGGCCCGTGCCGAGATGATCGGGTCGGCGGGCAAGGGTTGCGTCGCGGCCCGGCAGGGGATCGCGGGGCGATACGCGTCGGCGCTTCTCGCGCGCCGCATCATGCCTTGAAGTCGCGCGTGCAGAACTGTGTGGCGCCGATGACCCAGCACGTGAGGGTCGCGCCGGCCAGCAGGATGAGCGATTGCACGATCTCGGGCCACAGCAGCGTGCTCCGGAAGGCCCGGATCCAGCAGCCGAGATGATAGCCCAGGAAATAGTGGTCCAGGGGCTGAAAGAAAGGGATGTTCCGGAGCGCCAGGTCGACGGACAGCACGGTGACGGTGACGACCGTCGCCGCGGCGGGCCGGATTTTGAAACACGACAGCATTAGCGCGATCGCGGAGACCAGCTGGTAGGAGACGCACATCAGCGCCACGGAGAGCGCGTACCGCCATAGCCCCTCGGATGGGCCGAAGACGGCGAAGACTCGCTGAGTCGGGCCAAAGACCATGAGGTTGCCCACGCCCCGCATGTAAAGGCAGGCCGCGAGGAGCGTCGTGGCACCGATGAAAGCGCCCAGCGCGAGGGTGTACGTCGCGCAGGCGATCGCCTTGGCAGCGAGCAGCCCCAGGCGAGCCACGGGCCGGCTCAGCACCATGCGCATCGTCCCGTCCTCGACCTCTTTGGCCACCATGTCGCCGGCGACCAGCGCGAGGTAGAGCCCGAAGAGCATGGTCACGGTGAAGAAGTTGATGAAGGTGGCGAGGGTCAGGCCGGTGTAGCAGTCAGATATCTGGAGGCCGTTGTTGGCGAGCAGGGTGCCGAAGGCGGCGAGGACGACATCCATGTTCAAGAGCGCGAGGATGATGGCCTCCACCGCGAGGAAGACACCGAAACCGATGTAGGTGCGTCTCCGTGCGAACAGTTTCAGGAGTTCGTTGCGGGCATGTTTGGCGAACATGGTTCTCACCTCATCGGCCTTCGTGGGACGGCCCCTGGCGGATCATGTCGAGGTAGAATGCCTCGAGGTCGGTATCGGCGGGACCGATGTGCTCGATCTCGAAGCCGCGCTCGATGAGCCACCGGGCGACCGTGTGCACGGTCTGCCCGGGGGCAAGGCGACCCCGTCCGCCGCTGGCAAAATCCAGCGCGATGCCGGCGCTGGCCAGGGCGGACTCCGCCTCGGACTGGCGATCCGCGCGAAAGCTGAACGCCGAGGCAGCCGGGCCGACCCCATGCCATCGGCCCGCAAAGAGCAGCCTGCCGGAGCGCAGCACCGCGACGTGCGAACACAGCTGCTGGACCTCGGCGAGGAGGTGCGATGAGAAAAAGATCGTCAGCCCCCACTGGCGATTGAGCCTGAGCAGGAGGTTTCGGGTCTCGTGCATGCCCTCGGGGTCCAGGCCCTCGGTGGGCTCGTCGAGTATGAGGAGGTCGGGCCGCGGGAGCAGCGCCTGGGCGAGCGCGAGGCGCTGGCGCATTCCATGGGAATAGGTGCCGACGCGATCGCCGATTCGGGACTCCAGGCCGACGAGGCGCACGACATCGCGCAGCTCGGTCTCATCGACGGGGCCGCTGTATTCGCACAGGATGCGGATATTGGTCTCGCCGCTCAGGTAGTCGTAGAAGGATGAGGCCTCGAAGATGGCCCCGACCCTGGCGAGCGCGGCGCCGCGGTGTCTCACGACATCGTGGCCCCCCACGAGGACCCTGCCTCGATCGGGAAAGACCTGGCCCAGGAGCGCGCCGATCAGGGTGCTCTTTCCGGCGCCGTTGTGGCCGAGGAGACCGAAGATGACTCCGCGGGGGACCTCGAAGCTGACGTTGTCGACCGCGATCCGGCGACCGAACCTTTTCGTGATGCCCTGGAGCGAGATCATCTGCGGGAGGTTGGCTTCGTGGTGAAGGTGAGCTCTTTTCCGACGCGTCCGTCGACGAAGAGCACGTTGACCTTGTTGATCTGGTCGGCGTGGAATCCCTCTTTGTCCGAGACGAGGGGGATCTGGGCCTTGTTCCCGCCGCCCATGACCGAGAAGATGCTGGCGAGCGGTTGGTCGTTGACCGTCTGGTTCCAAAAGTAGCTTGTGCCCGACTCCTCGAAGAGGCGCCTATGGTCGGCGGGGCAGCGCAGCACGGGGTGGGACTCGGCGGGATCGTCCATGGGGAAGATCACGTTGTCCAGGGTCTGGGCGTCCGGGTCTTTCGACATCACGTTCACCAGGGCCGGCATGCGGAGGTCGTGGTCCTGGGCGTAGAGGTTCACGGCCATGCCAATCTGCCTGAGGTTGTTGATGCACCTGAGCGATAGCGCGCGGCGCGAGAGGTGGTTGGCGACTGGGGTCGCGAGGGCGGCGAGGGCCGCGATGCAGGCGAGGACCAGCAGCATTTCCAGGAGCGTGAAACCCGCGGCTTGCGGGCGGGCGGTGCCGCGCGGGCTCATCGCGCGCCCTGGACGATGTTCTGCGCGCGGTCGATCAGGGGCTGGAGCTCCATTTTGACCTCGGCGCTGGTGTCCCTGAAGAACGAGGTCGTGCCCTCGCGGATCACGCGATGGATCACTTCCGGGCTGATGTCGGGCGCCGCTAGATCCGGGTTGCGCTGGTGGAAGCGCTCGAGTTCCTGCATGGCGACGCTCAGGTGGCGGGCGCGGGTCTCGGGGGCCATCCTGTTGAATGCCTCGGCAAACTCCTTCATGCCCTTGGGCAACGAGAGGTCGATGTATAGGAGGCGCTCCTCCTCGGTCATCGTGGCCTGCATGTGGCGCAGGGGTTTGGCGAATTGGACCCTCTGGCGCTCCTCGAAATCGAGCTGGTTGAGGCGGCGCGCGAGTTCCTCGACGATCCGGCGGCGGTCGCGCGAGGGCATGTCATCCCCCAGGGGGTGGGACTCGATGTAGGCGAGGGTCTTCTCTGCGGTCGGGCAGGCGACGCGCGCGGCGCCCACGCCGCCCGAGACGGCCATCCAGATTCCCGCGATGATCGCGCCAGCGGCTAACCAGGCAGTCCAGCGGTTCATTCGAACAGCTAGTTAGCGGATGCAGCAGGCATTGCAAGGAGCGAGGGCCCACCGGGACCCCCGCCCCGATCTTGGGTTTGCGTGGCGCCGCGTTGCGGGGGGTGCTAGGATCGCAGAAAGGGCCGAGTCCGCCGACGGTGTGGCGCCATGCCACGTCCGCGGGCCGGGCACGCCGGACACAAGGAGCAAGAGCAGATGCGCGATCGGGTCGTGGTGGTGACGGGCGCTGGAGGGTTCATCGGGTCGCACCTGGCCGAGCATCTGGTGCGCGAGGGCGCGCGCGTGAGGGCCTTCGTTCACTACAGATCGGACGGGGGGCTGGGCTGGCTCGGCGAGAGCCCTCTGGCGCGGGACATGGAGATCATCGCGGGGGACATACGGGAACCCGAGAGGATCCGCGAGGCGTGCCGGGGCGCGGGCGCGGTGTTTCACCTCGCGGCCCTGGTCGGGATCCCGTACTCGAAACTGTCTCCGGCGGCCTACATCGCGACCAACGTGATGGGGACGCACCACGTGCTGGACGCGGCCCGCGAGGGCGGGGCATCGAGCATCGTTGTCGTGTCCACGAGCGAGGTCTACGGGAGCGCGCGGCGCGTTCCCATGGACGAGGAGCATCCGACGTCGGCGCAGTCTCCGTACGCGGCGACCAAGATAGCGGCGGAGCAATTGGCGCTGAGCTACCACCGGGCCTTCGGTCTTCCGGTCAGGGTCGTGCGCCCGTTCAACGCGTATGGGCCGCGGCAGTCGGCGCGCGCGGTGATCCCGGCGGTGATCGCGCAGTTCGCGGCCGGGGTGCGGCCGGTGCGGGTCGGGAACGTGGATCCGACGAGGGATTTCACGTTCGTGACTGATACGGTCAAGGGTCTGGTGGCGGCGTCGGGTTGCGCGGGGCTCGGGGGGGAGATAGCCAACGTGGGCTCGGGGGCCGAGGTGTCGATCGAGGCGATGATCGTCGCGGTGGCGGGATTGATGGGGGTCGCCCCGGAGTGGGTGTCCAACGAGTCGCAGCGCCGGTCCGAGGGGATGGAGGTTTCCAGGCTCTGCTGCGATGCGTCGAAGGTCCGGCGGCTGACGGGGTGGGTGCCGCAGGTGGAGTTCGCGGAGGGTCTGCGGGAAACGATCGGGTGGATCCGATCGAACCTGGGGCGGTATCGCCCGGGCCAGTACGCCGTTTGAGGTGGCGATGAGGGCGGTGATTCTGACCGGTGGACTGGGCGTGCGTCTGCGGCCGCTGACGGAGATGATGCCGAAGCCGCTGTTGCCAATCGGCCCGACGACCGTGGTTGAGATCCTCATTCGTCGGCTGGCGGCGTCCGGCGCCAGCGAGGTCTTTTTGGCGGCGGGGCATCGCGCGCAGGACTTCCGGGATTTCGTGGCGCGCACGCCGGACTTGGGCGTGCCCGTCCGTGTGAGCGAGGAGTCCAAGCCGCTGGGCACGTGCGGGCCGCTCACGCTCCTTGGCGACCGGCTCCGGGAGCCGTTCATTCTCCTCAATGGCGACATACTCACGACGCTCGATTTTCGTTTGGCCTACGACTACGCGCTCGGCACGGGTGCCGAGCTGACGGCGGTGACGACGATCATCGAGACCCCGTTTGAATTCGGGCGCGTGGTCACGGATGGTCGGCTCATCACGGGGGTCCAGGAGAAGCCGGACATTCGCTTTGAGATCCTTGCGGGGATCTACGTGTTGCGTCCGGAGGCGATCGCCCGGATACCCCGGGACACCTATTATGGGATCGACCGGCTCATCAAGGATCTGCTGGCGGAAGGCCGGCCGGTGGGGCGGTTCCTGTGCGGGGACTACTGGCTCGACATCGGGCGCATGCAGCATTATCGCGAGGCGCAGGACGCCTATCGCCGACTCTTTGCGGACGGCGTCAGCGCATCGGAGTGAACAGGCGACCCAGCCAGCCGCGGCGCGAGGGGCGGGCGGGTTGGGCGGGATCCTCGCGGAGATAGCCGAGCGACAGGAGCGCGGGCTTGGCGATCGCGAGGATCTCGTCCATCTGCGCGGGTGTGGCCCGTTGGAATTTGCCGATCGAGCTTGTCTTGGCGACCGATGCGAGGCGCGCGATGGCGGGCCCCGGATTGGCGATCCCCGCGAAGCGGAGCACCCGGGGCGCGGCGGACGCAAAGTCGGCGCACAGGTCCTCGTAGCGGATTTCCAGATATCGCTCGCGCAGCATGGACCCGAAGGCGCGGCCCACCATCACGCTGTTGGCCCAGTGGAGGGCATTGTAGACGTGCGGGCGGCGACGGTATTCGGGGGCCGTGCAACGCCGCCCTCCCCACGTGCGGATGCGATCGGTATTGAAGTAGATCTTGCGCCAGAAGGGCGAATCGGGTCCCCGGTGGTTGCAGAACGCGACGTCGCGACCATCGCGGATCAAGTGGACATAGCGGGCCTTTGGAAACAGGCGGTCGATCACGGGGAGGATGTAGCCGGTCTCGCAGAGTTTCCATCCCCAGGGCCGGTCCGATTCCGGGGGGAGTCCATCGAGGTGGGAGGCGAAGGTCTCTCGGGCGATGCGGACCACCTCGCGCGCGGCGGCGCCGTCGCCGCACCACAGCGCGCCGAAGTCGGGATAGTGGCGCTCGACGACGTGCTCCACGAGGCGCAGCACGTCGAGCGAATCGCGGGATTCGTTGAGGTGCGCGCCCATGAACACGCCCCCCTCCTGGAGCAACTGGGCCAGGAACCGGCTGCCGGAATGTGATTTATTGAAGACCACGACGGGGGCGGGGCGACATGCCAATTCCGCCGCGAGTTCACCGAGGGGGTCCGCCGGCATGTCCATGGGTCTCAGGCGGTCTTGCCACGGGGGGGTGGCAGGCTACGGTTGCCGCGGGGCACGGCGTCGGATCGGGTCCCGGACGCATGCACCCCAGGATTTTTACTGAGTTCGAGAGGCTGTGCCGCCGGTATGGTGCCGGCGGCGACGTGCTGGAGATCGGGGCGGTCCCGCGGCCCGACACGTTGCTCTGTCTTCGGGCGCTGACGGGTGCGCGCAGCAAGGTGGGGGTCAACATCAGCGCCCCGTGCCGGCACGCGGATTTCGAGATCGTGCGCGCGGACGCGAATGACCTTGCCGCTTTTTCCGACCGCAGTTTCGACACGATCCTGTGCAATGCGACGCTCGAGCATGACCGGTTCTTTTGGAAGACACTGGCCGAGATCCGTCGTGTGGGCAAGCCGGGCGCGGTGGTGATGATTGGCGTTCCGGGGTTTGATCGGCTGGGGCTAGGGTCGCTGAAAGGGCCGCTGGCGTGGCTGGCGCGCGCCGGGTGGCTCGGGCGCCTTCGGCTCGCGGAGGCATGGAGGCTGTCCACCGTGACGCTGGCCGTCCATGCGCATCCCCTCGATTTCTATCGCTTCAGCCCAGATGCGGTGCGCGAGGTGTTCATGGCCGGGATGGAAGACGTCTTGGTCCGCAGGCTCATGATTCCCCCCCGCGTGATCGGGGCGGGGAGGTTGCCGCAGCGGTTCAACGGTTCGCCGCGGCCCACGCGTTAGCCAGCGTTTGCGCGAGCGGGCGAGCGGTTCGCCAGCCGGTGAGATCGAGGATCTTCGCCGGTGAGCCGCATTGCCATGGGATCTCTCCGGTGGCCATGACGCTGGCGCCGGGTTCCCAGAGCACGTCGACGTGGGCGGCGGCCGCGAGGCCCCGTGCCAAATCGATGAGCGAGGTGCCATGGCCGGAGCATACATTGAGGCGCTGGTTGGCGGCGCGATCGCATCGCATGGCGGCCGCGACCGCATCGGCGACGTCCCTGACGTCGACGAAATCGCGGACGGCATCCCACCTGTCGAGGGTGATGCGGGTGGGCCCGGACGAGCGCGCTTCCATCAGCTTGGCCAGCAGGAACGGAACGGCGAACGGGCCGACTTGGCCAGGGCCGATGGCATTGAAGACGCGCAAGACGATGGGGGTGACGAGGCCGCGGGCCGCGGCTTCGAGTACAAGGGTCTCTTGAGCGATCTTGGATGCGCCATAAGGGGATGCGGGGGCGTCCGGGTGTCGCTCGTCGAGCAGGGGTTCGGTCGACGGGTCTTGGCGGCCGTATTGGGACGCGCTGCCGATGTTGATCCACGTGGGCCGGGGCCCAGAGGCGAAGGCCTCGAGCAAGTTCTGCGTGGCGGTGGCGTGGAGGAGGAACATGTCGCGCTCGGGCATGCGACCGTGGCAACCGCACGCGTGCACGACGTGCGTCCACGCGCCGCCCGGAATTCGCGATCGGACGGACGCGGCATCCAGCAGATCGAGAGCGCATTCGCCCGAGCGTCCCTGCGCGCAGACGGCGGCATCGCCGTACTCGGCGCGGAGGCGCTCAACGATGGCGCGGCCGATGAAGCCGGTGCCGCCGGTGACGAGGATCCTGGGGCCGGGGGCATTCACGTGCGGGAGCCATATCTACCCGCGAGGGCCATGGGAGCGCAATGGCGGCGATGGGCCCGTGTCTTCGTGCCAGGGGACCCAGAACGGTCGCCGGGCGCGGCCTCCCGCGGAGGCGGCTTCCCATTGGCGCGCCGGTGGGGCAGCATCGTCCCCGGACATCGGATCCAATGAGAGTCTTGTGGATATGCGGTTCGCGCATCGTGGGCGGCGCCGAGCGGGTGAATATCCGGCTTGCCGAGTTGCTGCGGGCGCGCGGGCACGAGGTGGAGGTTCTGTGTCCTGCGGTGGGCGACTTGGGCGGCGCAGTGTTGGACGCCGGGTTGCGGTGTCACCATGGGCCCCTTGGCAGCGCGGTTGATTTTCGGGCGGCGATGGCTATACGCCGGGTGCTGGGGCGGGGATATGAGGCCGCCCTGGTGACGACGCCCGATGAGTGGGTCTGGGCATGTTTGGCCAAGCGCATGGGGGGGGCGCGATTGGTGTTGGCCAGGTACATGGCGTTGCCGTTGGCCAGGGGCGTGAGTTGGCTGGCGAACCGCCGGGCCGATGCGATCATCGCGGTGTCGGGCGCCGTGCGCGACGCGCTCTTGGCCGGCGGTGCGATTGATGCGGGTCGAGTGCACGTGCTGCCGCACCCCATGACATTTGAGCCGCGCGAGCGACCGCCCGAGCCGTCGGAGCGGCGGGCGGCGAGATCGGCGCTCGCCCTGCCGACCGATGGCCGGTGGCTGGGGTTCTTCGGCGGTTTCAGTGAGGGGAAGGGGATCGGGGACGTCATCGCTGCGGTGCGCATTGCATCGCGGAAGGTGGGCCGGATCGAGTTGCTGGTGACGGATCGTGGGGGCCGGGGCGATGCCGGGGGGTGGCGGGCCGCGCTCGGGGATGCGGGGCGCTTGCATTTTCTGGGCGATCTCCCGTACGGGCGGGTTGCCGTGGCGATGACGGCGGCGGATGCCGTCGTCGTGGCGACGCGGAGCCATGTCCGGGAGGCGTCATCGCTGGTCCTGCACGAGGCGCTCGCCACGGGAACGCCTGCGGTGGCGTACGCGACGGGCGGGATTCCAGAACTGATTGGCGGAGATGGCGTGGCCGGGCTGTTGGCGACCCCGGACGATCCGGTGGCGTTGGGCGAGCGGATCGCGCGCATCCTGTCCGACGCGGAGTTGGCCGGGAGGCTGGCGGCGGAGGGCATCCGCCGGATCCGGGAGCGCTGCGATGCCGATCGCCTGGTTGAGTTGCACGAGAAGCTTCTTGCGGGAGCGGTGCCATGAGGCTGCTGGCGCTTGTGGAAGGTCGGGATGATGCGTGCTGCCGATATCGAGTGCGCGCATTCGTGCCCGCGTGGACTGCGGCGGGGCATCAGGTTGAGATCGAGGCATTGGCGCGGGGCGCCGCGCTGCGCGCATGGCAGTTCTTGCGAGCGTCCCGACGCGACGCGCTTCTCCTGCAGCGGCGCCTGCCCCCACGATGGCAGGTCAAGTTGCTGCGGCGCGCGGCGAGACGCTTGGTCTATGATTTCGACGATGCGCTCTACCACCGCGACTCGTATGACGCGAGGGGCGTGATGGATCCCGGGCGGGCGGGCAGGTTCCGGGGTGTGGTTTCCGTCGCGGACGCCGTCGTGGCGGGAAACGAATTGCTCGGGGAGGAGGCCGCGCGGCAGGGTGCCGGAGCGTCCCGGGTGGTCGTCATCCCCACCTGTGTTGAGCCGGAACGGTATCCGTTGGCGGTTCACGGTCCGCGTCCGGGGGGATTGACCCTCGCGTGGATCGGTTCCTCGAGCACGCTGCGGGGGCTCGAGCGCCAGCGGGCGATGTTCGATGGGCTTGGGCGGGCGTGCCCCGGGGTTCGCCTCAAGGTGATATGTGACAGATTTCCGGATCTTGGGGCGTTGCCCGTCCTGCCGATCCGGTGGAGCGAGGCGACCGAGGCGAGCGAACTCGCCTCGTGCGACGTCGGCATCGGTTGGGTTCCCGATGACCCGTGGAGCGCCGGCAAGTGCGGGCTCAAGATCCTCCAGTATCAGGCCGCGGGGTTGCCGGTCATCGCCAATCCGGTGGGCGTCCAGCGGTCGATGGTGGCGCACGGGGTGACGGGTTTCTTGGCGGGGACCCTCGCCGAATTCGTGGACGCCGTGCGCCGTCTGGCGGCGGACGTGCCCTTGAGGGACCGGATGGGGCGCGCGGCGCGCGACGGCGTCACGCGGCGGTATTCCGTGACTGCGTGGGAGGGGGAATTCGTGCGAACTCTCGCCGGTCCATCGGCATTCGGGGGGACTGGCGCGTGCGGTGCCGCATCTTGATCAACGGGCGTTTCTTGGGGCAGCCGATCGCCGGTGTCCAGCGGTACGGGCGCGAGATGATCGCGGCCCTTGGCCGGAGATCGGATCCCCGTTTTGATTTTGTCCTGGCCTTGCAGCCAAGTGTGGATGCCCCCGTGCCGGAAGGCGTTTCCGCGATGCGGGGGGGGCATCTGTTGCCGCGGATCCTGTGGGAGCAGCTCTGGTTGCCGGGGGCATTCGGGCGGGCGGGCTGCGATATCCTGTGGAGCCCATGCAACATCGGCCCGGTACGCGTGACGCGCCAGGTCCTGACGATTCACGATGCGTCTCCCGTGGCTCACGGGGAGTGGTTCTCGCCGCATTTTCGGTGGTCGTATCGATGGGTGTGGCGGCGCCTGGGTCATCGCGTCATGCGCATAGTCACGGATAGCGCATTTTCGCGGGACGAGTTGACGCGCCACGGGGTGGTCACGTCCGATAGGATCAGGGTGGTGCCCGGGGGCGTGTCGCCGGCGTTTCGCCCTATCTCGGTCCGCGAGCGAGGGCGCGGGTATGTTCTCGCATTGGCCTCGCGAGATCCGAGGAAGAACATCGGCAGGCTGTTGGAGGCGTGGGCCATGATGCCATCCGAAATCCGAGGTGGGAGGGAGCTGATTGTGGCCGGTGGGTCATACGGATGTTTCGCGTCGGAGGGCCTCCGGGTGCCGACCGGGCACGATGTCCGTTTCCTTGGCTACGTGGCGGACGAGGATCTGCCCGCGCTGTATTCCGGTGCCGATGCCTTTGTTTTTCCGTCGCTTTACGAGGGATTCGGGCTGCCTCCCCTGGAGGCCATGGCGTGTGGATGTCCGGTCATCGTGAGCGAAGTGGGTCCGCTGCCGGAGGTCTGCGGGCGCGCCGCCGCGTACATTGATCCCGTGGACGCTGGCAGCATCGCGGATGGGATCACGCGGGTCATGGGGGATGCGAAGCTGCGAGAATCGCTGGTTGGCGAGGGGCATCGGCGGGCGTCGCGGTTCACGTGGGAGAGGGCCGCGGAGGCATTGCTTCAGGTTTTCGAGGAGTGCTGGGTCGAGGCGCGTGCGGGGCACTGAGCGGGCGCGGTGACCGGGGCGGTCGCCGGCGGGCGGGATCCTTTGCGATTGGCTTTCGGCGGTTGCCGCCGGAGTCGCTGGGATGCAAGCTGGCATGGATGCCGTTCCAGAGAGCCATCGGGGCGACCCGCGCATTCTGCGGCTGGGTGTCCGTCTGCGCGGAGCGGCATCCGCGGCTTTGGGTGGCCGGGATCTGCGCGCTCTTCGCGATCCAGATCAGTCCCTGGTGGTATCCCGTGCCGGATGGGGCGCATTATCTATCCGTTGCGCGAAGCGTCGCGGAAGGGGGTCCCATACGGCGCCTGGGGATGTCGAACATAGGCCATTTTCCCGGCTACATGGCGTTGATCTGGCCGCCATTCTTGCTCCAGGACCGACCCTTTCTCTTGCTCTCGATCCAACAGTGGATATTTGCCGCGGTGCTGGTCCTGGGGGTCCACCGGTGGTTTGCGCGGACGACACCTGGGGCGGCGGTGCTCCTGACGGCCATCGCCTTGTCGACCACGGCGGTCTGGGAACTCTATCGGCGCACGCTCTCGGAGATTGCTTTTACGGCCGCGCTGATCTGGGCCGCCAATCTGATTCGCTCTGCCGAGGAGGGCGCGGGCCATCGCGGTTCTTGGGCGAGATTCGGATGTGCGGGGTTGTGCGTGATGCTTGCCGTGCTGATCCGCCCGGCCGGATGCGCGCTGGCGGCCGGATTTGGCGCATCGGTCTTGCTGGCGGTCATGGGGGGGAGCATGGGCTGGGCTCCGGCGCTGCGGCGCTCCGCGGTGGTGTGTTTGCCTGCGGCAGTCGCATTGGCTGGGACGATCCTGGCGTACCGGGTTTTGGATGCCCCGGACACCGGGCACAGCCACACTTACCTCGATGATATCGTCGTCGCCGCGCCCGGGTGGTTCCCGCAGATCGCGGAGGGTGTCCGCCTCCGGATCTGCGAGGTCGGCAGGCTGCTGATACCGGGCATGTTCAAGGCGTACGCAGAAGCGGGCCGTTGGCTGGAGGCCATCGTGTGCATCCACATGGTGTTTTTTGCGTTCATTGCGTGGGGCTGGTGGCGGTGGGTTCGCCGCCGCCGCGACGCGCTTGCGCTGGCGATCCCCTTTTACATGGGCATCCACGCGATGTTTCCTTTCGAGCAGGGCACGCGGTACGTGATGCCCATCGCGGTGCCATTGCTGGCGTCGCTCTGGTTCGGGCTCGCGGGGATGGGGGCGGACCGGAAGAGGTACCTGGTGGTCCTGCTGATCGCACATTTGTGCGTGTCCATGGGCTTTTGGATTTGCGTGGACGCGCCTATGGCCCGGGGCCAGCATCTAAAGTGGCCCGGCGTCGACGGGGTCGCGTCCGTCATATCGGACGGGGCGGACGCGGCCATGGTGTACGGCCTGCCCATGGAAACGTATTCGATGTTGCTGCTGGCCACCGATCGCATGATGGAGTTTGGGGGCGCGGGGACGCCGGTGCGCGAGGGTGTTCGCTGGGTGGTGATGCCCGCGGGTCCCGAGCCTCTTCCGGGCTTCTGGAGGCACAGTTCGCCCGGTGATTATCAGGTGTTGCGGTGCAGGTAGAGTGTCCCATCGGTTCCGGTGACCAAGCCGCGGAGTGCGACCATCAGGCGGGCGGAGGGGCCGTGCGCGGTGCCCGTGGGTGCCGCCCTGAAGTTTCCGTGATCTATCCCTGTCACAACGAGGCCGGGGGAATCGGGCAGTGCGTGGGGCGCGCGATGGATGCGCTGCGGGGGGCGGGTCTGGATGGCGAGGTGGTAGTGATCGACAATGCCTCCAGCGATGGATCGGCAGGGATCGCGGCGGGACACGGGGCCAGGGTGATCCATGAGCCGAGCAAGGGATATGGCTTCGCCGTTCGGCGCGGCCTTTCCGAGGCGCGTGGAGAGACCATCGTGATGCTGGACGCCGACGGAACGTACCCGGAGGAGATGATCCCGGATTTTGTGAGGGAGGTGCGGGAGCGGGGGGCCGACCTGGTTTGCGGGAATCGCTTCGGATGCGCGGCCGGACCCCAGGCGATGCCGTGGTTGAATAGGCACCTCGGCAACCCCTTGCTCTCGACCATGGCGCGCTGGGTCTTCAAGGTGCCGCTCCGGGACATCCACTGTGGCATGCGCGCCATGCGCCGGACCGCCGTGGGCGCGATGCGACTCCGGGCCTCGGGCATGGAACTGGCGACGGAGATGATCGTCAAGGCCAGCGACCGCAACCTGCGAGTCAGCGAAATCGCGATCCCGTACCGCCCCCGGATCGGGACATCGAAGTTGCGGCGCTTCCGCGACGGCTGGCGCCACGTCGAATACATGCTGGTTCTTTCGCCCACGGTCTTTCTGCTGTGGCCGGGGCTCGCGCTGCTGGCGGTGGGATGTGCGATACAGGTCCTGCTGGTCGCCGGTCCCCGCGATGTCCTTTTTCGCACGTGGGATGTCCACACCAATCTGGCGGGGCTGGCCGCCTCGCTGGTGGGGGCGACGATGATAGGTCTCGCGTTCGTCAACATCGCCCTCGCCCGCCTGCTGGATCTGCCATCGAGGCACAGTCCGATGGCGCGGCGCATCGCGGCATGGGGCGAGGGTCCCTTGCGCGCGATCGGCGTCACGGTCGCTCTGTCGGGCCTGGCGGCCTGGGCGCTGGTTTTGGTCCGGTGGTTGGCCTCTGGATTCGGGGCCTTGTCCGCGATTCCGGTGCTGACCCTTGCGACGAGCCTGCTCGTGGCGGGCCTGGAGTGGTTGACCGCGGCATTCCTCGCGCGGATGATCCAGGACTACGAGGGTGCGTCGCGGGCGCCGCGGGATGACGGTCGCTAGTGCACTGCCTGAGAAGAATCTGAGCAGTGCGCTCCGGGTGCCGTTTGGGCGGGACGTCGGCCCGCGAGGCTGCGGGCCCTCCCGGTGAGCGTGTCACAATCAAACGAAACACTGCATTAGCAGCGTGTCGGACTCTGTCCGGCGGGCCCCTCTTGAGGAGGCGGGGGCCGGTTTTGCGCGCGGAGAGTCTCGAGGTGGCCAATGTATCTGGCGACGATTCCCGACTGCCAGTCGAACCCGAGGGCGGTCCGCGTGGCATTCGCCGCGATGAGTTCCCGCCTCGCGTGATCGCGGAGCAGGCCGACGATTGCGGCGGCCCAGAATTTCGGATCGGCGTATTCGTTGATGAGCAAGCCGTTCTCGCCGTCGCGGAGAAAATCCGTGATGGCGTTCTCCGGATGGCGGGCGGCGACCACGGCGGTTCCCAAGGCCATGGCCTCGAGGGCGACGAGGCCCTGCCCCTCACGGGTCGAGGGGTGGACGAGGATCTCCGCCCGCGCGATCTCGCGGATCAGCTTGTCTCGATCGAGCCATCCCGCGAGCACGATGCTGTCGCCGAGGCGGCGGCGCGCGATCAGGGACCGCAGTTCCCCGGAGAGGGGGCCTTCGCCGATGATCACGGCCGTGGCCCCGGGGCACTGGCGCAGCACCTCGGGCCAGGCGTCCACGAAGACCGTGACGTTCTTGTGTTCCACCAGCCGGGCGGCGGTCACGCACGCCCCGCGTGACTTTGTGGCGGGGGACGCCGGTCCCTCGTCCCCGTGGATGCCGAAGGGGATCGTGGCGGATCGAGCGGCCGGGACGCCGAGCAGTTCGCCGAGGCGAGACCGGGTCAACTCGGAGATGCAGATGTGGCTGTCGCCGAGCGCGGCGCATGCACGCTCCAGCGCGGACGCCGCGTGTGCGAGGAGAGGGCTTTTTAGATAGTCGCGCCAATATTCGCGTCCCCAGACCTCGAGCCATGTCACGGCGAACTTGGCGCGGATGATGCCCAGGGCGCGTAGCAGCGCGACGACGAGCACTGACGCGTAGGGAAAACTGATGCAGTTGACCACATCGAACCTCTCGCGGCGCATTCTCCAGAAGGCCCGGAGCAAGCCCGCGGCAAAGAGCAGCGGCTCGGCCATGGAGCGTCGCCCGGATTTCGCGTACAGGGGCACGTCTGGGCACACCCCGTGGATGTGGACGCCCGCCCGCCGGATGGTCGCGGGTTTCCCCCAGTGCCGCATTCCAAAGTAGTGTATCTCGTGACCGGATCTCACGAGTTCGGCGGATAGCTCCCACAGCGCCTTTTCTCCGCCGCCTTTCGACCAAGGGTAGACCGGATCGTAGACGATCGCTATCTTCATGCTGTCACGTTCCCTGCGCGCGGGTGGGCCTTTCCGGCGGTGGCGTGGCGGCTTCCCGCGGAGTCTTCCCGAAGCACGGCCAGGGCCGCGAGGGACACGCGGTCGGGCGAAATGGATTCCATCGCCCTGCGGGCTCGAGCGCAGCGGCGGCCGACGTCGCGCGACGGGCTAACGCCCTCGGCGCTGACGATCCGATGGCCCTCGCCGAGCGGTCCCGTCCTGCGCGGGTCCGTCAGCCCGAAGACCGCGACGACCGTCGCGCCGGCTGCCGCCGCGAGATGCATGCCGCCGCAGTCATTGGTCACAACGACGTGGCAGAGGCCCAGCAGGGCCGCGAGTTCTGGCAGGGATGTTTGGCCGGCGAGACTCTGCGCGCAGGCACCGATGCCCTCGGATACCGCGGCGCAGAGCGAAGACTCTTCCCTGGTTCCGAAAATCAGGCAGCGGGCCCCGGCCTCGACGGCGAGCCGACGGCCCACGGCGATGAAGTGGGACGGGGGCCAGCGCTTCGAGGGTCCGCGCGCGGCTCCTGGAATCAGGCCGACCCATGGGCCGGGTTCGCCGAGCCTATCGAGGGCGGCCTGGCGGGCAGGGGGGGGGATTTCGAGGGGCGCCGGTGGCGGCGGCAACTGGGTCGCGGGCAGTCCGAGCACGTTGAAGTACTCGTGGGCCTGATGATGCCTGGGGTCTGGCGGCAATGGGACGACGCGGGTCAGGAGGAAGGGGCACTCGTGGTCTTTCGCCCCGATCCGATTTGGGATGCCCGCGCAGAGCGGGACGATGGCCGATTGGGTGGAGTGTGGGAGGAGATACGCGGCGTCCCATCGGTCGGACCTGAGTCGCGACACCGCTTGCCAGATTGCGCGTAGGCCATCGCCCAGGGGGAGAATCGGCCGCAGTCCCGGGAACATGGCCCAGAGGGGTTCCAGCCCTCGCCTCGCGAGCATCGCGACGCGATCGGCGGGATGCTCGTCGATGAAGTGCCGGAGTGCCGGCATCGCCATGATGCTGTCCCCGAGCCAGTTTAGCCCGTAGATCAAGATGTTGCGCGGCTGCATCTGGCACCAGGATCGCGTGGATCAGATGTCGATCGCGAAATGCCGACAGAGCGTCTTCATGCGTTCGGTGTAGTCCATGCGGAGGGAATCGAAGGTGTCCGGGCTGTCCTGTAACCGCTGCATCAGCAGGCTCGCGCGACCGACGATCGAAGCGGGGTTGCCCACGACGATCGAGTTATCCGGGATGTTGCCCCGGACAACGGAGCCTGCGCCGATGATGCAATTCTTGCCGATGGTGGCCCCGGGCAGGATGATGCAATTCATGCCGATGTAGGTGTTGTCCCCGACGGTGATCTTTCCGAAGTGCTGGACGTCGGGCCTCGAGTCCCGCGTCAGCCAGATGGAGCCATCGTGCGTCAAGAAATGTGTCCCGCTGGCGATCCCGACGTGGTTGCCGATCTCGACGAGGTACGGTTCCGTGGAGAAGTGGTCCGTGTGGATAACGCAGCGCTCGCCGATCCTGACACCCCTGCGGCGGAGGCGTTCCACGCGCGCCCGGTGCGGGTCGCGGCGTCCCGGGATCAGGGCGGCCAATCTCGAGCGCAACGCGCGGGCGAAACTCGTGATCGCATCCATATGAAATTTCTGCCGTGGGTGTGAGCGGACGGCGGCTACGCTGATATTGGGCGCGGGCGATGTCAAGCGGTCACGGGGGTCCAGTGTCCTTCGGTGCTGGCCAGCGGTCCCCCGGGGAATATGATGTGCGCCATGGCAGAAGAGGCCCTCGCCCGTCTTGGCGAGAAGGGAGATCTCCGTCCCGGGGAGAACCCAGAGATTCTCTTTGGGGTCTGGGGCATCGTAGCCGAAGTGGTTTCGGAAACTTTCCCGATATCCGCGGGTGACGTGATGCCCGAGTGGAGCCTCGAGGCGCATCCACTGGCCATGGATTCCGTGTCATTCGTGAGGATGATCGTGGCCGTTGAAAAGCGATTTGGGATCGTGGTGGACGATGCCGATTGCAGCGTGACGGCGATGCCGACGGTCGGGAGCGTCGCGCGGGTGGTGGGGAGGTATCTGGCCGGGGGCCGGGGCCGCTCATGAGCGGGTCATCGAATGAAGGGGAATCGCTGATCTCGCTGCTGGACGGCCCACCCGGGGGCGCGCCGGCGATCATGCACGAGGGAGGGACGATCACGTACTCGGCGCTTCGAGGTCTCGTGTGTGAGGCCCGGGAGCGATTGCGCGCGGAGGTGGAGGCGGGGGCGGGCGTGTGCGTGGCCGCGCCCGCGGTGCCGGACCTCGTGGTCTGTCTCCTTGCGCTGGTTGCGTCCGGGGCGCGGGTTAGCCTGGCCCACCACGCGATGTCATGGGCGGAGCTCGAGCGCGTGGCGACCGAGGCGCGGGCGTCCTCGATCATTGGGGGACATCGCGCGTGGGAGGATTCGGCAGTCCCGCTCAGGACCGCGCGGCTCATGGGCGATCTCTGGGTCCATTCGGTGCCCGCTGGCCTGGGCGATGGCTGTGAGGAAGTTGATGGCGGGGCGCTGCGCCTGTTCACATCCGGGACGGACGGACGTCCCAAGGGCGTGATCCGGAGCTATCGGAGCCTGATGGACGAGGCCCGGGGGGTCTCGCGGCACTTGGGCTACGCGCCCGGCGTGCGCGTCCTCTGCGCGACTCCCCTGTGCCACGCCTATGGTCTTGGGATGGGACTGCTGGGCGCACTCGCGGGGGGTGCGACCCTCGTCATCGCGGGACCCAAGACAGCGGGTCAACTGCGCGACTGCTTGGGGCGCTACAGGCCTCAGGTCCTGATCGCGGTGCCCGTGCAATATGATCTCTGGTCCCAGGGCGACGGGCGCGGCGTGGGGGACGGGCTTCCGAGTCTCTGCATCAGTTCTGGGGCACCCCTGTCCGAGGCAGTGGCACAGGCGTTCCATGAAAAATGGGGACGATGTCCGGCGCAGCAGTATGGTATGTCCGAGACCGGGCCCATATCCATCGACCTCGAGACAGCACCCGGGTCCGCGTCGGTCGGAAAGCCCTACCCGGATGTGACCGTGCGGGTGGAGGTCCCTGAGACCGCGGAGGCGCGCGAGGATGGCGAACTCGTGGTGAGCAGCCCGTTTCTCGCCTCTGGCTACGTGGGAGGGCTGGAGCACAGACTGTCCCGAAACCCGTTCTCGGGTCGCGGGTTTCTGACCGGTGATCTGGGGCGCACTTTGGCGGACGGTCGGCTTGTCATTACGGGGCGCCTGGGCCGGAGGATTAACGTGCACGGGAACAAGGTCGATCCATGCGAGGTGGAAGCGGCAATCGCCAAGTGCACGGGGGTTTTCGACGTGGCCGTGCTTGGCGTGGGCGACGCGCATCACGATCAGTGGGTCGCGGCCTTCGTCGTGGCCGCGGCGCCGACCCGCGAGATCGACATTCTGAGTTCTTGTCAGGGGGCACTCGCGCCATACAAGCGCCCGAGACGCGTCATCCGGGTGGATGCCATCCCGCGGAACGCGATGGGGAAGGTGATCGCCTCGGATCTTTTGGCACTGTTGCATCGAGAGGGCCGGGCCGATGGTGCGGCGAGAAGGGATGTGTGACGTGGTGGCGCGCGGAGATACCGGGGCGGCGGGCGAGGCATCTCCGGACAGGCGGAGATCCCGGTCACTGGAGTCACTGTACTACGCCTTGGCCACCCCCCCGGATTCGAGTCCTCTGGGCAATTTTGCTGCGCATGCCAGAGGGGTGGGTGGGGGGGGTCGGACGGATCATAGGCCGGGTCATCCTGTTTGGCAGGAAGCGGCGGGTGATCCGGAACATGCGCATGGTGCTCGAGCGCCCGGCGTGGGGCGCGCACGATTGGGAAGAGCTCTGGCGACGGCACGTGGATCATCTCGGTCTTGCCGTTGCGGAGACCCTGCGCCATGCGGCGTCAAAGCCCGAGGATCTTCGAGAGCGACTGGCGATCGATGGCGACGGCTTGCTGCGCGCCATGCTGCGGAGGGGGAAGGGAGCGGTCGTGTTCGTGAATCATCTTGCGAACCCCGTGGCGGTGCCGCTCGCGCTCGCGCTGGCCGGGCACCGGGTCAGCGTGGCCACCAATGTGATACCGGTCCCGTATCTGGACGAGAAGTCGAGCGAGTTGTTCGAGAGGTTCGGTGGAACGCGGGTGACGGTGGGCGGGGATGTCGCGCGGGTCGCCGAAGAGACGCTGCGCGGCAACGGGGTGTTCGTGGGGGCGATCGACTATTCCTCGACGCAATCGCACACCGCCTGGGTGCACTTCGGAAAGGCCGAGCTTCAGGTGAGCCTCGCGCCCGCGCTGATGGCGCTGATGCATGGGTCGGCGATGTTCTCGGCCATCGTGATCCCGGAGGGTTTGAGCCGGTACATGGTCTCGCTGCAACCCGTCGTGCTCTTGGATGCGGGCGGCGGGCCGATCGATCGTGCCCTGGCCATCACGCGCGACGCCATGCGCGGCGTCGGCGAGGCGGTCTGCCATCGTCCGGAGCAATGGTGGCGGTGGGACTTTCCCCGCATCAGGTCGCGGCCGGACTCGACATGATGCGGGGTGATGCCTTCCCCGTCGCCGATGGCGTCTTTCAAAAGGTTGCCATGGCGCTCACAGGAGTCCGCCTGCCTCGAGGATGCGTTCGACCACGGCGCGCGCGTCTTTCCCCGCCAGCGACGCTCCCCGCATGGCGCACGCGAACGCGCACGTCGCCTTCCTGCCCCTGACATATCCCACGAACCAGCCGAGATTATATCGACCGGACTCGTCCGCCCCCGAGCCGGTCTTGCCGAAGAGAGCGCCCTTGTCGGTCTCCCTGACGCCCATGATTTTCTCGAGTGCAGCGCGCGACGCTTTCGAGAAGGGAAGTTCCTCCCTGACAAGTCTGGCCATCAGCTCCGCCTGTTCCCTTGGCGATATGAGCAGCGTCTTTCGGCCTTTGGCGGGCAACCAGAACGCATCGATCCCGGCGGATGTATCCCGATCGCCATATCCGATCGCATCGATCCAAGCCCGCATCCTGTCCGGGCCGATCTGTCGAGCGAGG
>JADLBR010000402.1 GCA_020847615.1 Verrucomicrobiia bacterium | reverse complement strand
CGGTTTTCCTTTGAGCCTGCATATTTCGCGCATGCGCGTGAAATATGCAGGCTAGCTTCGCCGCCGGCGCGGGGACGTGCCGCATCATTCATGTGGGAACTTCCCCCGTGGCGCAGGCATTCCTGCCTGCGTCGGCGGCCCTGTGGCAACGGGGCAGACAGGAATGTCTGCCTCACGCGGATGGGCACTGGATTATCGAATCCACCCACGATTCCCTTGTTGCGGGCGCTGTCCGGCCGCTAGGGTAGTCGCCGATGAATCTCGGGCAGCCGGATTGGATCGTTCTCGCCGTGGCCGGGAGCCTGGCGCTCCTGGCTGGGGCTGGGCTCGGCTGGGCGATCTGCTATGCGCGGCTGCACGGGAGGCTTGCCGCCGTTCGGGAGGAGAACGCGGTCCTGCGAGAACGCCAGGCCGGTCTCGAGGAGAAGGGCGATCACATGCGCCTGGAGATGGAGGCCCTGGCCGGCCGGATCTTCCAGGAAACGACCTCGGCCTTCCGCCAGCAGAGCCAGGCCGACATCCAGGGTGTCCTTGCGCCGCTGCAGCGGCAGCTCGGGGATTTCCGGCAGAGGCTGGACCAGGTGCACACCGCAGAGACGGACCAGGTGGGGCAACTGAAGAACAAGCTCGATACCATCGAGCGACTGAACGCACAGCTCAGCAGCGAGGCGCACAATCTCACGCTGGCCCTGAAGCAGGATCCGCAGGCACAGGGGGCGTGGGGCGAGATGACGTTCGAGAACCTCCTGCAGTCCGCGGGCTTTCAGCCCAACCTGGATTACGAGGCGCAGCCGGTCTTCGATGTCGAGGGCCAGAGGCTGCGCCCAGATTTCGTGCTGAGGGTCCCGTCCGAGCGCGAGGGCGAGCCACCCCGGCACCTGATCGTGGACTCGAAAGTGTCGCTGACCGACTATGAGCGCCTGTGCCGGATGGACGGTGACGGGCGCGACGACGCGCTGCGCGCCCACTGCGAATCGATCAGGCGCCACGTGGACGAACTCTGGGACAAGGGCTACCACGACATCCCGGGCCTCAACTCCCTCGGGCGCGTATTCATGTTCGTCCCCGTGGAATCGGCACTGGCGGTCGCGCTTCGCGCGATGCCCGAGCTGCAGCAGCACGCGGCCAAACGCAACGTCGTCCTGCTCTCGCCATCGCTCGCGCTCTCGGTCCTCACGGTGGTGGCGGGGCTCTGGCGCGCGGAGCGCCAGCGACAGAACGTCGGCGAGATCATGGCCCAGGTCGGGCGCATGCTCGACAAGCTTTCGGATTTCGTCGCCGACCTCGACAAGGTCGGGGAACGGCTCGCGCAGGCGGAGGAGAGCCTCGCGGGCGCGCGCGCCCGGCTCGCCACCGGCAAGGGGAACGTGCTCAACCGCGCCCGCAGGATCGTGAAGCTCGGAGCGCCGTCAAACAAGACGCTGCCGGCCCCGGCGGAGGGCGACGGGGAGGAAGACGAGTAGTCTGGGAGGGACGCCGGCCCCGGCGTCCGCGTCCCACAGGCGTGCCTCGCGCCTTGGCCGACCCGGCCCGCGAGGCCGCGGGCCCTCCCGGCGAGCGTGTCAGAGTCGAACGAAACGTCGCACCAGCAGCCCGTCGGACTCCGGGAGGTCCGACCGCCCCCTGACAGACGGGCATTGACCCGAATCGTTAAAGACCCTTGAATTTTACGATGAGTGCGAAGTTCTGGGATTTGGTCGGAGGGCGGACGCGGATACGCATGCGCAGGCGACGCGCGCGATCCCTTCGGGGGGCGCTCGCGGCGTGCTCCGCGATGGTTGGGTTGCCGTGGGCCACCGCCATGGCGGAGGGGACCGGGCTCCGCGCGGGCGCGGCGGCCGTGGATATCACGCCGGGGCAGTTTCCGGTCAACATGCCGGGCGGTTTCAACGAGAATCTGGCCCAGGCGGCCCACGACCCCCTGCATGCACGCGCGCTGGTCCTGGACGACGGGGGCACCGCGATCGCGATGGTCGTGGTCGATAATCTGGGCGTCGCCCGCGAGGTGGCGGACGAGGCCAAGGCGATCGCCTCGAAGCGCTGCGGCATCCCCGTGGAGAGGATGCTCGTGTCGGCGACACACACGCACAGTGCCCCGCCATCCAACATCCTCAAGGGTGATGCGGCCGCCGTCGCATATCGGGGGATCCTCGTGGATGGCATCGCGGAGTCGATAGCCCGGGCCCACGCCGGGCTGCGGCCAGCCGCGGCGGGCGCGAGCGCGCATCCCCTGCCCGACGAGGTCTTCAACCGCCGCTGGTTTCTCAAGCCCGGCAAAATGCCCCCGAACCCATTTGGCAAGATGGACAAGGTGAAGATGAACCCCGGGACCAGCCCTGATGTGCTGGATCGCCCGGCCGGGCCCACCGACCCCGATGTGACGGTCCTTTCGGTCCGGGAGACCGGCACGTCAAAACCACTGGCGCTCCTCGCCAACTACTCGCTGCATTACGTGGGCAACGTGCCCAAGGGAATGATCTCGGCAGACTATTTCGGCGAATTCGCGCGCCTGGTGCCAACGCGGCTCGATGCGGGAGACGGCTTCGTCGCCATGATGTCCAACGGGACCTCCGGTGACATCAACAACATCCCCTTTCTGGTCAATCGCCCCCCCCGCCAGCCGTTTGAGCAAATCCAGGTCGTGGCGGGGAAGGCCGCGGATGCCGCGTGCCGGGCCTGGACAAGCATCGCCGCACCCGACCCGCGCGCGCGGCTCGCGATGGTCCAGCGCGAGATCGTCCTGCGCACGCGGCGGCCTAACGCCGAGCAGATCGCCGAGGCCAAGGCCGTCTTGGCCATCAAGGATGACGCGGCCCGCGCCAAACTGCCAAGGCTCGCGGATAACTACGCGCGGCGCGTCCTATCGCTCGCCTCGGGCGCCGAGACCGTCAAGGTGCTTCTGCAGGCGCTCCGTGTCGGCGACCTCGCCATCTGCGCCCTCCCCTTCGAGACCTTTGCCGAGACGGGGCTGGACCTCAAGATGCGCAGCCCCTTCCCGAGAACCATGGTCATCGGCGTCGCCAACGGCACCCACGGATATCTCCCGACGCCTCCACAGCATGCGCTGGGCGGCTACGAGACATGGCTCGGCACCTCCAGAGTGCAGGAGGATGCCTCGGTCATCATCACCGACAACCTGTTGGCGATGCTCGGAGAACTCAAGGGGAATGGCTGACCCCAGGAGACTGTCGGAATTGCCAAGGGCCGACAGGCTGCCAGCGGCCACCGATTGACCACGAGGGGAGCCTCCGCCATGTCGCCACGTCGTGCCTTGTCACTCTGCAAGATCCTCTGCGATCTCGCGGCCGCGCCACTTTCGGTCGGTGCGCCCGCCGAGGTCGTGATCGCCGATTTCGAGGCTGAGGGCTTTGGCGGTTGGGAGACGGCGGGAGAGGCCTTCGCCTCGCCGTTCCGTCCGACGCCCGACAGGCGCCCCGGGGGCCTGGAGGGAGAGCGCATGGCGTGGAGCGGCGCGTCGGGGGCAGTGGCGAAAGGCGCATTGCTCTCGCCCAAATTCGCCATCGGCGGCCGGTATATTAACTTCCTCATCCGCGGGCAGCGCGACTTCGCGCGGGTCCTGGGCGCCGAGTTGCTCGTCGACGGTCGGGTGGCGCGCTCGGCCTGCGCCACCGACGATCGCGGCAGCGCCGCCCTGCACTGGCGGACGTGGGACGTCAAGGACCTCCGGGGGTCCACCGCCCGGGTTCGGATCAACGACCAATCCTGCCGTGGCGATGTGGCCGCGGATCACTTTGTCCAGGGCGATCACCCGCGCGCCGTCCCCTGCGATGCGACCCGCCTCCTGGACGAGAGCCACCGCCCCCAATTCCACTACACCGCACTGGCGCACTGGCTGAACGACCCCAACGGCCTGCTCTTTTACGGAGGGACATGGCACATGTTCCACCAGCACCGCCATCCCGATTTTCCGGGAACGGTCTGGGCGCACGCGGCCAGCCCGGACCTCATGCATTGGCGGCACCTGCCGGTCGCCATCGGAACGGATTCGGAGGACAGCAACTTCTCGGGCTCGGGACTGGTCGATTGGGCCAACGCTTCAGGACTCAAGCGGGGCGACGACCCACCCATTCTCTTATTTTACACCCTGCGCCCGCCCGGCCCAGTCACCGTGACCAACGCGACACCCAACTCCCCGCGCGCCACGCAGTGCATGGCGCTCAGCACCGACGGGGCCAAGACCTTCGAGAAGTTCTCGGAGAACCCCATCCTCCGCACGCGCGACTGCCAGGATCGCGACCCCAAGGTGTTCTTCCACGCACCGACCCGAGCCTGGATCATGGTCCTGTCCCTCTCGCGCAACAACGCGGATCGCGAGGCGGCAACGTTCGGCATCTTCCGCTCAAAGGACCTGCGCCGCTGGGAGCTGGCGCAGGAGGTGGGACCCGGCGCGTGGTACTGGGAGTGCCCGGACATGTTCGAGATGCCCCTGGATGGCGACCCCGCCCGGACAAAGTGGTTGCTGCTGAGGGGGAGCGGCGAGTACATCCTTGGGGCGTTCGACGGGCACCGCTTCACCCCCGAGTCTGGGCCGATCCGCAACCGGTGGGGCGCGTCGTATTACGCGACGCAGACATTCAGCGATGCGCCCGGCGGGCGGCGCGTGCAGATCGGCTGGATGAACACGGGCAAGGAGAGGGCCCCCAACAGCTATCCGGGGATGCCGTTCAATCAGCAGATGAGCATTCCCCGCGAACTCGTGCTCCGCAGCACCCCGGAGGGACCCCGCCTCTTTCGCGAACCCGTCGGGGAGATCGCGGGTCTCTATGCCAGGACGCATCGCTTCGGCGGCCGGACACTCGCGGTGGGCGAGAATCCGCTCGCGGGGATCTCCCACGATCTCTTGGACATCGAGGCCGATATCGCCCTGGGAACGGCGCGAGCCATCCGGCTGACGTTGCGGGGCGAGCCCGTGGAGTACGATGTGAAGGAACGGCGGCTCAAGGCGTTCGGGGTCTACGCGCCCGTGGCGTGCCCGGATGGGCGACTGCACCTCCGGGTCTTGCTGGATCGCGCAAGCATCGAGGTGTTCGCCAACGGCGGCGAAGCCGACCTCTCCGGCATCTTCTTTCCCGACCCGGAGAACCGCGAGATGTCGCTGGTTGCCGAGGGCGGCGCGGCGACCCTGGATCGGCTCGATATCCGCGAGCTGCAATCCGTCTGGCAAACCGCGCCGTGACCGACATACCATGCCGCCATGCTCGCAACCCGACCCCTGCCCATCCTCCTTGGCCTGGCGATGTGCCTCCGCCTAGAGGCCGCGGATAGGCCCAACGTCCTGTTCATCGCCTCCGACGACCTGAACCACTGGGTCCACCATCTCGGGCGCAACCCCCAGTCCAAGACACCGAACCTCGACCGCCTCGCGGCGCGCGGCG
>JADLBR010000401.1 GCA_020847615.1 Verrucomicrobiia bacterium | reverse complement strand
CCGGGGCCTACAGCCGCTCCGCGACCGCGTCCGCAAAAGCGAGCGTCCCGAGGTCGCCACCGAGATCCCGCGTCGTGCGGCCCTCGGCCAACGCGCGATTGTACGCCGTCTTGATCCGGCCCGCGGCCTCGCCCAGGTCGATGCGCCCCTCGGTCTCCGCCAAGTGGTTGAGCATCATGACCGCCGACATGAGCAGCGCCAGCGGGTTCGCGATGCCCTTGCCCGCGATGTCCGGCGCCGAGCCGTGAACCGCCTCGAACACCGCCTCGCGATCCCCGATGTTCGAGCCCGGCACCACGCCCAGACCCCCCACCAGCCCCGCGCACAGGTCGCTCACCACATCGCCATAGAGGTTCTCCAGCAACAGGACGTCGAAGCGCGACGGGTCCTGCACCATCCTCATGCAGCCCGCATCGATGATCAGCTCGTCGTACGCCAAGTCCACGAACTCCGCGTCGTGCACGCGCCGAGCGCATTCGATGAAAAGCCCATCGGTGAGCTTCATGATGTTCGCCTTGTGGAAAACCGTGACCCGCTTCCTCCCGCGGTGCCGCGCGTACCGGAACGCCCACCGCGCGATCCTCGTGCACGCGGATTCGGTCGCCACCTTCATGCTGGTCACGACCCCCGGAGCCACGCGGTTCTCGATGCCGCTGTACAGGCCCTCGGTGTTCTCCCGGACGATGACGATGTCCACGCCATCGAACCGCGTCGCCACGCCGTCCAGGCTCCGCACCGGCCGCACGGCGGCGTACAGGTCCAGGGTCTTGCGCAATTGCACGTTGACCGACTGGAACCCCTTGCCCACAGGCGTCGTGCACGGGCCCTTGAGCGCCACCCCGTGCCTCCGGATCGCCTCGACGGTCTCCTCGGGCAGCACCGGCTGCCCGGCCTCGATCGCAGCCAGGCCCGCGACCCGCTCATCCCAGTCGATCGGCGCCCCAGACGCCGCGATCACCCGCCGGACGGCCTCGGTGATCTCCGGGCCAATGCCATCGCCCGCTATCAGCGCAACGCAGCGTCTCTCCTTCATGCCTTGGATCCTCCATCACACCGCGGGCCCGCCGGATCAGCCCGGCGGCCAGCCCATCGCCCGCCCCCCCAGCAGATGCACGTGCAAATGCGGGACGGTCTCCCCCCCGTCCGCACCGTTGTTGATCACGAGCCGGTAACCCGTCTTGTCGAGCCCCTCGCGCCGCGCGACATCCCGCGCCGCCAACAGCAGCCGTCCCAGAAGTCCCGCGTCGCCCGGCGCCGCCGCATCGATCCGCGCGATCGCGCGCCTCGGTATGACGAGGATGTGCACCGGCGCCTTCGGCGATATGTCCCGGAACGCCACCACCTCATCGTCCTCGTGGACGATCGTCGCGGGGATCTCCCCCTTGGCTATCTTGGAAAAAATCGTCTCCTCACCCATGGCGGTCTCCTCTGCGCGCATAGCCAACCCCAATCCCCGCCCGGCGTCAAACCACCAGGATGCGCACCTCGCGGCCCCGCCCCGCCGAGGCCACGACCCCCTCGATATGCGACAGGATCTCGGATTCCAGTTCCCTGCAGCGCCGCCGCCACCGCCGCAGCCCCGAGAGGTATTTGACGGCGGATTTCATCCCGGTGAACACGAGGCAGCTCACGTCGCCCCCCATCCCGTGCTCGATCGCCCGCCGCAGCCGATCAAAAAACGCCAGCTCGAAGCCGGGCCGCGCCTCCCGCGCCAGCGTGGCCAGCGATATCCGTATCCTCGGCGGCAGCGTCTCGAAAGTGTCCGCCACATCCTCCGCGCCAATCTTCCGGAGCACGTGGCACACGGTCGTCCGGATGTCATCCGCGGAAATCACCATCCCGGGACCGTCGTTCTCCAGATAGTCGATGATGACCTTCGCCACCTGCTGCGCCCACCACGCCGAATGCCCGTGGCCCTTGGCCACCTGAAAGATGGACTCCGCGAGCCACGCCCCGTCCAGCGGCACCAGCCGCCGGCCCCCGTGGTCGATCATCGGCACGAAATTCTCGGTCGCGATCATCGCACCCTCGTCGCCCGCATGCTCTTGATCTCCTGCTCGAACTCCCCGATGTCCTCGAAGCGCCGGTACACCGAGGCAAACCTCACGTACGCCACCTCGTCGAGCTGCCGAAGCTTGCGCATCACCGCCTCGCCGATCGCGCGGGCCGGGATCTCGTTGTCGTGCTCCCGCTCCATCTCGTTGACGATCTCCAGCGCCGCCGCCTCGATCTGCTCCTTGCTCACCGGCCGCTTCTCGCACGCGCGCATCATGCCATTCAGCAGTTTCTGGCGGTCGAAGGGCTGGTACCGCCCATCCGACTTGATCACCCGCACATCCTGCGACTCGATCCCCTCGTACGTCGTGAACCGATAGGCGCACCCCAGGCACTCCCGCCGCCTGCGGATACTCACCCCGTCCCGCGACAACCGCGAGTCCACCACCTTGTCATCGAGGACGCCGCATTTTGGGCACTTCATCTATTGAACACAACCAGTTGTGGTCGCGCCCTCAGTAATCTTGCTACACCACAACCGATTGTATGTCAACGGGGGAGTTGCCTTTCTTTGACACCGGCGCCCCCGCCCACCACACTGCCCCGAGTGCCCCTTTGCATCCTCGGCAAGCGCCCCGAGTTCCCCGACCCCGAAGAGGCGGAACCCGATGGCCTTCTCGCGGTCGGCGGCGATCTGTCCTCGCCTCGCCTGCTCGAGGCATACCGCCGCGGCATCTTTCCGTGGCCCTGGGGCGAAGGATTCCCCCTGGTCTGGTACTCGCCGCCGGAGCGGTGCATTTTTGAGCCGGGGGGCGTGACCGCCAACCGCACCCTGCGCCGGACCTTGAGATCCGGCGCCATCGAGTGCCGCGTCGATACGCGTTTCACCGAGGTGATCCGCCAATGCGCCGGCGTGCGGCGGCCCGGCCAGCGCGGGACGTGGATCACCGCCGACATCGTGCGGGCCTACGTCCGGCTCCACCGCCTCGGCCACGCCCACTCCATCGAGGCCTGGCACGCGGGCCACCTGGCCGGCGGTCTCTACGGCATCGCCATCGGCGGCGCGTTCTTCGCGGAGTCCATGTTCCACGTCGTGCCAGACGCCTCGAAAGTCGCACTGCATGGCCTCTCGGAGATGCTCCGGACCCAGGGATTCACCCTCATCGACGCGCAACTCCCCTCCCCATGGCTCCTCGGGCTCGGCGCACGAACGATCCCCAGATCGGAATATCTCCAGCGCCTCGCCCGCGCCATCGAGCAACCGGTGCGGTTTGCACATCCATCCCCTCCGGAGTAACCTCCGCGGCATGAGACTCCGCCGAGCCACCACCCTCCTCGTCGCCGCACTCGCGGTCGCCCCACGACCCGGCCATGCCGACCCGAACGATACGCCCCTCCGGGAACTCCCGGG
>JADLBR010000400.1 GCA_020847615.1 Verrucomicrobiia bacterium | reverse complement strand
TCCGGGCTATTTCGAAGATTCCGGGTGTGGCCACGGTCGCCAGACCGTGGGCGCACCGGCCGGGCGCCCCGACCCATCCCCCCACCTCGGTCGCCCCCAGAGCCCGGTCAAACACCGCCACCTCGTCGATCTTGCCCTCGAAGCCAAACTTGCCGTCGCTGCGCCCGCCCACGAAGACCTGTCCTTTCTCGGGGCGCGTGACCACCGCCTCGCCATCGATCTCCAGATGGCCGTCCAGAAAGACGCGAACGCGCGCGCCATCCCGCACCAGCATGACGTGATACCAGCGCTTCAGCTCCAATCCGGTCCTTCCCACGAGCGCCTCCTTCCTCGTGTCGCCATTATAGAAGAGCAGCCTGCCGCGCGTCACCGCCCCCCCATCGATGCCCAGATGGTCGCCCTCGGAACTCCCATCTCCCCCGCGAGAGAATAGATACCCCGCCACCGGCCTCGCGTCGTGCGGCATCGCATTCCAAAACCACAGACTCACCGAGTAATGACCGCTCAGCCCGGGCAGATCGGCGCGCATCCGGCCCCCGGCAAAATGAACCGCGCGATTGCCGCGTTCGGTCGAAGAGAAGGCGTCTCCCTCCGGGCCGGGCAGGAACAGGGCGAATCCCGGTTCCAGCACGCCGTCGTGGCCCAGCGTGGTCGCGTCGGGCACGCTCGTCCCGCTGTGCAGATCCATCGACCAGTAGGCGCACGGCTTGCAGGCAAGCACCCGCGAAGCACGAGCCCCGCGAGCCACCCCTGGTTCACGGCGCGGTTTCTCCGACACCCTCTCCAACAGGCCGAGCACCGCCTCCACGATCTTGGGCTCGGCCTCCACCTCGAGGCCCGCCGTCCGCGCCGGCCAGGTCGTGTAGCCTCCGAGATGATGCTGCTCGGGCGGCGGGATGTAGCCCTCCGCGCCATTCGCCAGCTCGATGTTCATCATCGGCCGCAGGGGGCTCTGCATCTTCAACTTCAACCCCGTGATCCCATAGACCTCGTCGGGGATCGCCGCCATGCCCCACTCACCGACGCGGATCGCCTGCAACTTCAGCTCCGCCCCGGGATTGTCCCGGATCCACTGCGCCTCCATCGCGTAGACCTCTTTCTGATTCTTGGGCACCCCCTGGATGCCCGCCACGATCGGCGCAGCCCACGCGAGGCGCTCCTCGTCCGGGACTCGCCGATTCAGTCGCAGCCTCGCCTCCGCCATCGCGAGGGTCACGTCCGCCCGGTGGCGCGCGTCACGCACGGCCCCCAGGGCAAGATCCGCCAGGCCCCGGCAATATCGCGCAAACCCATCGGGCTTTCCCTTGAAGGGCTGCTCCGATGCGGGCAACGCGTAATCCATGAAGTGCAGGTCGCCGCTCGTCCCCTGCGACATCAGCGCCACGAATGGCGGCCCCGCCGCCGGCCCTGTGCCCAGCGCCTCCTCCAGCAACCGGCAGACCTCGCCCGTGAAATCGGATGACAGCTCCTCGGCCCCGAAATAGTGCATCGAGAAGTTGCCCAAGACCGCGAGCGGATGCCCCTCGCGGTCCTGTATGGAAAGGACTGTGAGGTCGGGATCGATCGGGCCCGAGGGTCCCGCCGTGTCGGGATTCACGTGTCCCGGGTGCATCATCGCGCGCACCGAGATCCGCCCGAAGGGGTCCTCGCGCATCTTGTGCGGCAGATAGATCCACCTGCGGCAATTCGTGTAATGCCCCGCGTCAGCCACCGCCCAACCCGCCCGCGCGGGCCGGACCGCCGCCGCGGCCCGCCCGATGCTCTCGGCGATCTTGGGGACCAGGAATGCCGGGTACTCCGGATCGGCCGGACAACCCAGCGCGCGCATCGCCGACGGCGCGCTATGGGTATGCGTCGCCGATATCAGGATCCGGTCCTCCCGGATGCCCGTTCGCTCTCGGACCAGCGCCTTGGCCCGGTCGCACAGTTCCCGGTCCACCATGCAGGTGTCCACCACGCAGATCGCGATCCGCTCCCCGCCCCCCTCCAGCACGAGGCTCCGCGCAAACAGCGGCTGAACCACCCGATTCGCCACCTTCTGCAAGAACCCGCCGTTGCGCAGCACGGGCAATCTCGGCGGATCGATATTCACCGCCGCGGCCCCCGCGCGGAAGTCCGCCCCGGAATGCACGCGGACCCACACCCAGGCCGCGATCGCGAGCATCGCCAACAGGCACGCGGCCCCAAGGCGCCGTCCGCCCCTCGCTCGTTTCATACCCTCATCCTCCATCTTGCATCACCCGCGGCGTCGGATTCTCGACGCGTCCAACCGGTCGCACCCTCGGCCCCCGGCGATCCGCTTCCCCGAGGTCCTCCCGCACCTTGTCCGCCAGCGCCAGTAACCGCCCGACAACCTCCGGTCGTGAGTCCGCCACGTTGGTGCTCTCTTCCGGATCCGCCACGAGATCGTACAGCTCCGCGCGGGCCGGTCCCGACTTCTGCCCAAACCCGCGGATCTTCTCCTCCAATGGCAGGTACAGCTTCCACTGCCCGCCGCGCACCGCCTGCAGCTGGTC
>JADLBR010000399.1 GCA_020847615.1 Verrucomicrobiia bacterium | reverse complement strand
GCCGTTGGATGCAACACCTTCCAGGAAGGACCATTCACCTGTGCGATCAGCAACAGCGCGGTCACCATCACCAAATACACCGGCCCCGGCGGCGAGGTCGTGATCCCGGAGCGGATCGACGGGATGCTGGTGACGGAGATTGGGAAGGAGGCATTCAAGCAATGCGTGAAGCTGTCGAGTGTCGCGATTCCCTCCGGCGTCACCCGGATTGGAGACTGGGCGTTCAACGGTTGTGGCGGCCTGACCCGCGTGACGATGCCCGATAGCGTTACGGCGATCGGTTCGGGCGCATTTTTCGGCTGCACGAAACTGACGGGCGTGACACTTCCTGACAGCGTCACCAGTATCGGTGATAATGCGTTCTTCGGCTGCAACAGTCTGACGGCCCTTGCGATTCCCGACAGCGTTACCAGCATCGGATTTGCTGCGTTCTGGCACTGCAATGGTCTGACGAACGTCACTCTCCAAGATTGCGTCGCCGAGATCGGGGGGTGGCTTTTCATGGGTTGCGGCGGGCTGGAGTCGATATGCGTGGATGCGTCGAACCCCGCATACGCCAGTACTGCGGACGGGATCCTGTTCAACAGGGATCGGACCTGCATTCGCTTGTATCCGACGGGCAGGGCAGGAAGCTACGTGATTCCCAGGACGGTCACGAATGTCTGGGACTGGGCGTTTGGCGGTTGCACGAAGCTGAGCGGCGTGACGATCCCGAGCAGCGTCAAAGTTATCAGGCCGTGGGCGTTCCAGGAATGCACAGGTTTGACGAACGTCACGATCCCAAACAGCGTCACGTTCATTGAAGGGAATCCGTTTCGGAACTGCAGTGGACTGACCAGGATCGATGTCGAGGAAACAAATCCAGTCTACAGCAACGATGATGACGGTGTCCTATTTGATAAGAAGAGAAGTTGGCTTCTAAGCTATCCGGCCGGGAAGGCTGGAAGCTACACGCTTGCCGACGGCGTCATCGGCATTGCCCACTCGGCGTTCCAGTGGTGTCGCTACCTGACCAGCGTGACGGTACCGGAGAGCGTCACGAGCGTCCATTCCGAGGCGTTTCGCAATTGCGAGAACCTGACGGCGGTCTACTTCGAGGGCGACGCGCCGCGGCTGGGGCGGGATGTGTTCGAGGAGAGCCCGAAGGCGAGGATCTACTATCAGGCGGGACGGAAGGGCTGGGGCGGGGAGTTCGGCGGGCGGCCGACATCGCTGTCGGGGAACCCGCCGGCAACGCTGTCAGGGGGCGCGGAGACACCGGCGCGGAGCGGGGGTCCGGTCCGCGTGCTGCCGGCGAGGCGTTATTATCCGCCGCGCACCGCGAGCGACGGCGACGCGGCGGCGACTCAGGGAGTTGCCACGGCCCCTCGGTTGCCCTTCGCCTACACGACCGACGACGGCTCGATCACGATCACGAAGTACACAGGACCCGGAGGGGAGGTCACGATACCGCGCACCATCAACGGCCTGCCCGTCACCAGCATCGGCCAGCGCGCGTTCCAGCGATGCGCTGACATCACCAGCGTGACGATTTCCAGCGGTCTCACCACGATCGGCGAATGCGCGTTCGAATTTTGTGGAGGTCTGACAGCCATCACGATCCCTGCCAGCGTCACGTCCATGGGCGGCAATCCATTTGCCAGCGGCAGCTCCCTTACCTCGATCGTGGTCGACGCCGCAAACCCTGCCTATTGTAGTGATGCGGACGGGGTCATGTATAGCAAGGACAGGACCAGCCTCCTCAGCTGTCCCGCCGGCAAGGCCGGTAGCTACGTGGTTCCCGATGGCGTAAACAGCATCGGGTGGTTGGCGTTTGGTGGTTGCAGCAAGTTGTCGAGCGTCACGATCCCCACGAGTGTCACTGACATCGGTTGGGCCGCTTTCGGCTCGTGCACCGGTCTGACCGACCTGGCGATCCCCTCCAGCGTCACCAACATCGGGCCGGCGGCGGTCGGTGGCTGCAACGTCTGGGTGGATCCGGCGAACCCTGCCTACAGCAGTTGTGCTGACGGGGTCGTGTTTAACAAGGACAAGACCAAGCTCGTCCGCTATCCGCCCCGCAAGGCAGGGGGCTACGTGATCCCCGAGGGCGTCATCACCATCGCGGACGGTGCCTTCAATGGCTGTTCCATGTTGACCGATGTGACTTTCCCTGAGAGCGTCACGAGCATCGGGGCGAGCGCGTTCTGGAACTGCTCCGGCCTGGCCAGTCTCACGATCCCGGATGGTGTCACCAGTATTGGGGACAGCGCATTCACGAGTTGCTACGGACTCACCGACGTCGCGCTTCCCGGCAGCGTCACCAGCATCGGGCCCTACGCATTCTGCGACTGCCCCAGGTTGACCAGCGCCAATTTTCAAGGTGACGCGCCGGGGCTCGGGCGCGGAGCGTTTCTCGACTCCAACCGAGCGACGATCTACTATCAGCCCGGCACCAAGGGCTGGGGACCAGATTTCGGCGGTCGTCCGACCGCGATTTGGGATCCCGGAAAGGTCCGGGCCCCGATCCCGCTGCCCTCCAAGCGGCTGTTGGACCGCGGTGCCGTCGGCGAATCCACACCCGAGTAGGGGGAGGGCCCCGCCGCGGGGGTGAAACCGCTTGATCCGGCGGGGGCGGGGGGTAGCGTTCTAGCGTCGGCCCGAGTGGCGGAATGGCAGACGCGCTCGACTCAAAATCGAGTGCCCAAAAGGCATGTGGGTTCGAGTCCCTCCTCGGGCAGTTGGGGCCGGAGAGCGGCGACGGGAGAGTGGAGAGAAGAGCGATGTTGATACAGGGTCATAAGCGATTCAAGGGGGAGCCCTTCGCGGGCATTCAGGAGCTGCGGGATTTCGTGGCCGACCACCGGGACGTGATCCTGGGCAAGCCGACGGTGCTGCTTGAGCCAGGGGAACTGGAGAAGCTGGGGTGCTTTGAGAGGACGCCGGACTTCGTCGCGATCGACGTGGTGTCGCGGCATTGGTCGGTGGTGGTGATCGAGCCGCGGGGCCTGCTGCCGGAGAGCGCGGCCTTCCGCTCGCTGGTGAAGCAGGAGCAGATCGCTCGGCGGACGGGGACGCGGAGGAGCATCTCTGCCCTGATCATCGAGCAGGTGAAGACGCGGGGCGCGGTTCTGAAGAGCTTCGAGTCGGCCGGGGTGCACGCGATTGATGTGCGAGATGTACTCGCGGAGATGTTTGGCCAGGATCCCTATTTCGATCTTATCGTGGAGGAGCCGAGCGATGGGGCGCTGCAGGCCCTGACGGCGACGGCGCCGTCGTTTCGGGTTTGGCCGGTGAGGAAGTTCGTTCAGGAGGGGGCGCGCGAGAACGTGATTTACGATGTGCCTGAATCCCCGCGCGTGAGTTCGGGTGCGCCGGCGATTTCAAGGCCGGAGGTGCCGGCCCAGGTGGAGAAGGAAGCGCCCAAGAGGCCGGAGGTGCCGGAGGCTCCGAAGGTGGTGCCGATTCCGCCCCCTCCGCCCCCCGTGCCCCCCGCGCCACCCGTGGTGGCTCCGCCAGCCGCGGGGCCGCCCACAAAGGCTCTGGAGCCCGTGGCCGCCATCCCGGCACCCAAGGTCCAGGAGGTCCAGCCAGAGTCGCCGGGCGAAGGTTCGGCGCCAGGCGGCCCGGCGGAGGAGGGACCGGGGCGCCGGATCGGGTTCCGCGCGCCCGCGCAAGGGGAGCCCGCATTCCTTCAAGTCCCCGATGACGAGAATGAGGTCTCGTTGGAGGACCTGGTGGCAAAGGGGTATCTCAGGCAGGGGGAGACCTTGACCAAGCGGTACCGATGGGCGACGGGCGAGGTGTCGCAGTTTGAGGGGCGGATTTCAGCGGACGGAGGGTTTGACGTGCACGAGGTCAAGAACCCGCCATCGGATGCGCAGGGTCGACCGGAGGATGGCATGTGGAGGACGGAGGGGGGCGTCGCGCTGGCGGATCTCAAGCAGCGGTATATCCGCGAGGTGGTCCGGCGAGCCGGATCCGGGCGGCGCTGAACGAGCCAGACTTGGGCACAGTCGGGAGTCGGCGGACGGATTCATCGGCACTAGCAGCCTGTCGGACTTCGCCAAGTCCGATCAGGCCTCTAGAAAGCAAAACCGCCTTATTTCAAAATAGATACGATGGGCAAGGCCCAGATGTAGCACTGTCCGTGAGCGAGTCTAACGAATCGCGGTCCCATTGCATAACCCCTTTTGCTCCTAGGTCGAAGGCGGTTTTGCCTGAGGAGGCTGCCGGACAAAGTCCGACAGCCTCCTAGAGACGGTGGCACTGGACAGTGGTCACGGCGGGGGGTAAATTTTTGGCAAGGGTTGGCGTAGGCCCCGGGACACGCGGATCGGTGGTCTGGTCTGGTCGGTAGAATGGGCGCGTGGGATAGGAGGGTATGGCGGTGAAGATGATCGAGGGAATGCTGGCAGAGAGCACGGGCGCCCTGGTGCGTGCGTGGAGGCGTCGGCTGGATGGCCAAACGGCGGTGCGCCACGCGCTGTCGGAACCGGTCGATGATGCGATGCTTGCGGTCCTCCTCGACGAGTACGTGCAGGCGCTGTGCCATCGGGGGTTCGCGGGAGGGGTTCCTGCGCTTGCCGAGCAAACGCCCGCCATCTCGGTCTTTTCGGACCCGCGGGACGATGCGGCGCTCTGGATCGAGATCCTGTCCGCGGGCCGGGCGGTGCTGGAGTCATACCTCATGGATTCGGTGGCGCCGGGGCTCGGCCTTTCCGATTCCGAGCGCGAGGATCTCCTGGATGAGCTCGAAAGGGCCTTCCACATGGTGGCGCACAGGCGGCTGCAGGTCCTGTGCGACTGCTGCCTGACGACGCGGTAGTGTGATCGGGTGCGCCCCCGCGTGTTGCGGGGCCGCACCTGCGGCGGCTTGAATGGGGAGCCGTTGGCGTCTAATGGATGTGGGAGGATGCGCGCGACCCCTACGATCTCTGAGGCCAAGTGGCGCGAGTTGGTTCGGCCGGGCGACCGGCTTTTCATAGGGTCCGGTGCGGCGTGCCCCCATGGCTTGATAAGGTCCCTCTTGGAGTGCGGCCATATCCTGCAAGACGTGGAGTTCGTCCACATCATGACCCTGGGTGCCGTGCCTTGGTGCGACCCGAAATGGGCCGACGTGGTCCGGGTCAACTCATTCTTCCTGGGCCCCGGCGCGCGCGACGCGGTGGTGGAAGGCCGGGCCGACTACACGCCCTGCTTTCTCTCTGAGATCCCGCGCCTGTTCTCCGAGGGCATCGTGCCCATCGACGTCGCGCTGGTCTCGCTCTCGCCCCCCGGGCCGAACGGCTTTTGCAGCTTTGGGGTGAGCGTGGACGTGGTGGCGTCCGCGTGCCGGTGCGCGGACCGCGTGGTGGGGCAGGTCAACGGGCGCATGCCGTCGACCCGCGGCGGGGAGGGCATCGCCCTGAAAGAACTCGACGGGGTGCTGGAATTGGACGAGGAGTTGCCCGCGCTCGAGACCGAACCGCCCGACCCCGTCGCCGACCGCATCGGACGATATGTCGCCCAACTGATCGAAGATGGCAGCACCCTGCAGCTCGGCATCGGGACGCTGCCGCACGCGATCCTGAAATCCCTGTCGGGTCACAGGGCGCTGGGCCTTCACACCGAGATGATGAGCGACGGCGTCATGGAGTGCATGCGGGCGGGCGTCATCGACAACTCGCGGAAGACCTCGCATCCGGGCAAGGGCGTCGTGTCCTTCTGCATGGGGGGCCGCGAGCTCTATGAATTCGTGCACGAGAACGACGCGCTGGAGTTCTTGCCGAGCGAATACGTCAACGATCCGCGGAACATCGCCCTCAACGAGCGCATGGTGTCGGTCAACAGCGCGCTGGAGGTCGATCTCACGGGGCAGGTGGCCGCGGATTCGGTCGGCTGGCGGTTCTACAGCGGGATCGGGGGGCAGGTGGATTTCGTCCGCGGCGCCGCGATGAGCCGGGGCGGCCGCCCGATCATCGCGCTTCCGGCGACGGCGGTCGGCGGCGATGTGTCCAGGATCGTCGCCCGTCTGAGCGATGGCGCGGGGGTGGTGACGAGCCGCGGGGACGTGCATTTCGTGGTGACCGAGTATGGGATCGCTACCCTGCGCGGGCGGAGCATCCGCGAGCGGGCCCTGGAGCTGATACAGGTCGCCCACCCGAGATTCCGCGAGGGCCTCCTGGAGGAGGCGCGGCGGCATGGGCTGGTGCCGGCGTATGGGAGCATCGCGCCCACGACGCCGGAGGAGATCGGGGGGGTGGAATCCCTGGTTTTCAAGGCGGGGGGCGGTCGCTACACGCTGCGGCCGCTGCACCCATCCGACGAGCGGCGGCTCCAGGAGTTCTTCTACTCGCATACCCCGGAGACGATCCTGCAGCGGTATGGGCACGCGGTGAAGCGGATGGGGCGGCAGCGCGCCTACGAGCTCGTCAGCGTCGATCAGCGAAAGGATCTGGCGCTGGGGGTGTTTGAGGTGCAGGGACCGCGCCAGCTCATCCACGCGGTGGGAAGGTATTTCTTGGACGATGGCGGCGAGACCGCGGAGGTCGCGTTCGTGGTCGGCGAAGATGTGCGGCGCCTGGGCTTCGCCAGCCGCCTGCTGGAGGCGATGGCGGGTGTGGCGTTTCGGCGGGGCCTGAAGGGACTCTGGGCCCTGGTGCTGGCGGACAACCAGCCGATGCTGAACCTGTTCCGGAAGGCGGGCGCCACGATCAAGCGCTCCGGAGAGCCCAACATGATGCGGGTCGATCTGGCGCCGGGGCGCCCGCGGGGCAAGGCGCGGCGTTGACGCGCGGGGCGCGTGGTCGCAACCTGACCGCGCCACGGCTCGGGCCGACCAAGCGATGGACGCGTATTTCAGGCTGGATGGGATCCGCAAGGCCTTTGGCGGTCACGAGGCCGTCAAGGGCGTCTCGATCGACATCCGCCGCGGGGAGGTCTTTTCGCTCCTTGGGCCGAGCGGCTGCGGCAAGACGACGCTCCTGCGCATAGCGGCTGGCCTCGAGGCGCCCGACGCGGGCGGGGTATTCCTGGACGGCGAGGAGATCACCGGGCTGCCTCCCGAGCGGCGCCGGATCAACACGGTCTTTCAGAGCTACGCGCTATTCCCCCACATGAGCGTGTGGGACAACGTGGCGTTCGGGCCCCGGGTGGCGCGGCGGGCCGAGGCGGCGCTGCGCCCCGACGTGGGCAGGATGCTCGAGATGGTCGGGCTGGCCGGTCGCGCCGAGGCGAGGCCAAGGCAACTCAGCGGCGGGGAGCGCCAGCGGGTGGCGCTCGCCCGCGCCCTGATCAATCGCCCGCAGGTGCTGCTGCTGGACGAGCCCCTGGCGGCGCTGGATCGCAAGCTGCGGCAGCGCATGCTGCTGGAATTGGATCGCATCCATGACGAGGTGGGCATCACTTTCCTGTACGTCACACACGATCAGGAGGAGGCGATGAGCCTGAGCGACCGGATCGCGGTCATGAACGCTGGGCGGGTCGAGCAGATCGGGACTCCGGCGGAGGTATACGAGAGGCCCGCGTCTCGATTTGTGGCGGAGTTCATAGGCGACACCAACCTGATGGAGGGAGTCGTCTTGGATGGCGCCGCGGGCGGCGTGCGCCGGCTCGAGATCCCGGGCCTGGGCGAGGTGCTCGCCGCGCGGGGCCGCGATTCGGGGGCGGGCGAGCGCGTGCTCGTGAGCGTGCGCCCGGAGAAGCTGCACGTCTCGCGGGGGAGCCTGCCCCCGGGATCGGGCCGGAATGTTATTCGGGGCAGGGTCGAGGACGTCAGCTACCGGGGTGCGGAAACCCGCTATTGGGTCCGGGCCGGTGCGTTGCGCATCGCCGTGGTGGAACAGAACGCCCGCCTGCAACACGGCGAGCGGCCGCCGACGTGGGACGAGAGCGTGTGGGTGGGATGGCACGCCGACGACGCCTTTGTGATCGGCTCGCCGGCAGGCGGGGAGACGGGCTGAGGCCTTGCCGCACCGATGACGCGCGCGAACCGGAGGCGGGCGGAATGGCTGATGACGGCACCCAGCGTGCTCTGGCTGTCGATGTTCTTCGTCATTCCGACGGCCATGGTTTTTGTGATGGCCTTCCGGGTTCCCGATCCGTATGGCGGGCTGGGGAAGGAATGGGGGCTGCAGACCATCGAGGCGCTGTGGCGGGGTTCCTACGGGCCGGTGCTCTGGCGCACGGTGTGGATGAGCGTCCTGGCCACCATGGCGTGCCTGGCCATGGCGCTGCCGGTCGCCTATTGGATCGCGAGATTGCCGAAGTCCGCGGGGCGATGGGTGCTGGCGATCATCGTGGTCCCGTTCTGGACCAATTTCCTGATCCGCATCTACGCGTGGAAGACGGTCCTGCACATCGAGGGTCCGCTGAAGCAGGCACTGGTGACGCTCGGCGTGGTGGATCCATCGACGAGCCTGCTGTTCAATTCCGGGGCGGTCATCGTGGTCCTGATCTACAACTATCTGCCGTTCGCGATCCTTCCCCTGTATGCCGCCGCGGAGCGGTTTGATTTTGGGCTCGTCGAGGCCGCGAGGGATCTCGGGGCCGGCCGATGGCGCGCGATGGCGTCCGTGTTCCTCCCTGGAATCTCGCAGGGCCTCCTGACGGCCTTCCTGGTCACCTTCATACCGATGCTCGGTTCGTACGCGATCCCGGACATCGTGGGCGGGACGTCCGCGGAGATGATCGGCAACAAGATCGCCCAGCGCGTATTCTCCGACCGGAACCTGCCGCTGGCGAGCGCGCTGGCGGCGGTCTTGGCCCTGCTCATGCTGCTGCCTGCGATGGGCCTGCTGTGGTCCCCGCGATCGGCGTCCAGACGCGGCGGAGGGCGAGGGGCGTGAGGCGCAGCCGGTTGCCGCTCCTGGCCGGGATCGGGGTTCTCCTGTTCCTGTACCTGCCGATGGTCGCCCTGGTGGCGCAGTCGTTCAATGCCTCGCGATTTGGCGGGCGGTGGATGGGCTTTTCGCTGAAGTGGTACGCGAGGCTTTTCGAGAATCGGCCCATCTGGGATGCCCTCTGGAACAGCCTGTTCGTCGCGCTGGTGGGGACCGGGGTTTCCGTGGTGCTGGGCACGCTATCGGGGTGGGCGATGCACCGTTACCGGGGGGGGCTGCAGCGCGTTCACCACAGCCTGGTCTATGCGCCCCTGGTGGTCCCCGACGTCCTCATGGGCATCTCGCTGCTCCTGCTTTTCGTGAATTCGGGGGTGCCCCTCGGCCTGGGGACCATCTCGCTGGCGCACATCACCTTCTGCATCAGCTACGTCGCGTTCGTGGTCCTGGGACGGTTGCAGGAGTTTGACGACTCGGTGCTCGATGCGGCCCGCGACCTGGGGGCGGGGTGGTGGACGACCTTCTGGCGCGTCGTGCTGCCGATGCTGGCCCCGGGCATCGCATCGGGGGCGGTGCTGGCGTTCACGCTCTCGATCGACGACTTCGTGATCACGTTCTTTGTCGCGGGCCCGGGCAGCACGACCCTGCCGGTCCACGTCTACAGCATGATCCGCCACGGGACCCCGACGCTCATCAACGCCCTGAGCGGGTTGCTGATGGCGGTGACATTCGGCCTTGTATTGCTCGGGCAGCGATTTATTAGGCAATCACGATGATGCGCTATATCTTCCGAAGCATGTTGGCCGCGGCCATGGCCGCCGGACTCGTCGGCTGCGGCGGCGCCCGCCCGGCCCTCCACCTCTTCACCTGGGCGGATTACATCGAGCCCGGGCTGATCAAGGAGTTCGAGCAAGCCAATGGGTGCCGGGTCGTGATCGACACCTTCGATTCCAACGAGTCGATGTACGCGAAGCTCAAGGCTGGGGCGCGGGGCTACGACATCGTCTTCCCCAGCAGCTACATGGCCTCGGTGATGCAGAAGGAGGGCCTGCTGGCGCCGATGGACCACGCGCTGCTCCCGAACCTGGCGCACGTCGACCGCGAGTACCTCGCCCAGCTGGCGCTGGACAAGGAGATGAAATACAGCGTGCCCTACATGCTATCCAATTCCGGCATCGCCTATCGGAAGTCCAAGGTCGAGCGATTCGAGCCCTCGTGGGCGATGTTCGACCGGGCCGATCTCGCGGGGCGCATGACGCTCATGAATGACATGCGCGAGACCATGGGCGCGGCGCTCAAGAGCCTCGGACACAGCCTGAACACCACCGACGAGGCGCAGATCGCGCAGGCGCGCGACGTCGTCAAGCGGTGGAAGAGGAACATCGCGAAATTCGACAGCGAGCAATACAAGCCGGGGATCGCCTCGGCGGAGTTCCTGGTGGTGCACGGGTACAGCGGCGACCTGCTGCAGGTCGCGTCGGAGGAGGAGGACGTCGGCTACGCCCCCCCGAAGGAGGGCACTTCCGTGGCGTGCGACGACCTGGTGATCCTGGCGGGCTCGGGACAGAAGGCGCTCGCGCACGCGTTCATCAACTTCCTGCACGACCCGGCCAATGCCGCGAAGAACACCGAGTGCGTCCAGTTCCTTTGCCCGAATTCGGCGTCGTACGCGCAGTTGCCGGAGGAGATCCGATCCAACCCGGCGATCTTCCTGCCCGAGGAACTGCGCCAGAAGTGCGAGGTCATCATCGACCTGGGACAGGACAACGCGAAATACGTCCGGGCGTGGGACCAGATCAAGGCGGACTGACCCGCGGGGTGGTCGGGCCGATGGCGCGATGGACGGACCGGTCGCAGACCCCTCGGATGTCGCCAGGGTCCTGCTCGTCAAACTGACCTCCCTGGGCGACGTCATCCATGGGACGGCGGCGATGGGGGCGCTCCAGCGGGCGTTTCCGCAGGCGGAGATCGCTTGGGCCGTGGACGAGCGTTTCGCCGACGTGCCGCGGCATCACCCTGGCGTGACGCGCGTGATCGAGGGGAGGCGCTTCCGGGCGGACCCGCTGCACGAACTGCGCGAGCTCGTATCCGCAACGGCGACGCTCCGGCGGGAGGGCGTAGACCTTGCGATCGACATCCAGGGCACCGCCAGGAGCGCGGCCTGGGTCTACGCCAGCGGGGCGCCGATCAAGGCGGGGCGCGGGGGAATGCGTCCCGGGTGGAGGCGCGCGGTGCGGCCCGACCTCGGGCGCCACGCGGTGCAGGTGATCGCCGAGATCTTGCAGTCGCTCGGGATACCGGCGCCCGATCCCCGTCCGGAGCTGCATTGGCCGGGCGCCGCGGAGGAAACGGTATCGGCCCTCCTTGGGGAGCACGGCATCGGGGGAACCCCTTTCGCGGTGATCAATCCGTTCAGCCGGTGGCCCACCAAGGAATGGCCGATCGCGCGGTTCCAGGAACTGGCTCGGCGCTTCCAGCGACAGACTGGGGCGGCGCTCGTCCTGACCGGGGGTTTGGCGGAGAGTGAAAGGGGGACCGCTTTCGCTCGGGGCTCCGAGCCCGCCCGAGTAGTTTCCTTCGCGGGGGCGCTCGATCTTCCCGGATTGTTCTGCCTGCTCAAGCGGGCGAGGCTCGTGGTGACGGTCGATTCGGGACCGATGCATGCCGCCGCCGCCGTGGGCACCCCCGTGGTCGCCCTCTTCGGTCCCACGCTGCCCGAGCGGACGGGACCCTGGGGACCGGGGCACCGCGTCTTGCAGGCGGCCAGGCCCCAATCCCACCACGCCTACCGGCGTGCGGCATCTGCCGCGCTGATGGAAAGAATTGGGTTGGACGAGGTCCTCGAGGCCGCCATCGGGGCATGGGGATGTGCCCCGGGCGCCTGAGGGCCGGCCCACGGCGCCACCCTGTTGCCTTTTTGCCCCGTGCTGACAGACTGCGACCATGGTCAAGAAGCTGTTGCACACGCGCTATCGGGTGAGCGAACTGGATGAGGCGGTCGCCTTCTACCGCGACGTGCTGGGGTGCCGGGAGGTGAGGCGCAGCGAATCGCCGCGCGGATCGAAGCTGGCATTCATGGCCGCGCCCGGCAGCGACGAGCAGATCGAGCTGACCTATTTTCCCGCGAGCGGCCCGGTGCGGGTCCAGCCGGACCTGACGCATCTCGCCTTCGAGGTCGATGATCTGGAGGCGTTCGCGAGGCACTCGGCCGCCCACGGTCACCCCCTGACGGACGGGCCGACGAGAACCTCTTCGGGCCAGATCATCGCCTTCATCGATGCGCCCGATGGCTACGAGATCGAGCTGATCCAACCCGCCAGGGGTTAGAGGAGAACTCACGATGCGCCCCATCCTCATCGCACCCTCGCTGCTGGCGGCCGATCCGGCTTCCCTCGGGGAAGAGGTCCGCAGGGCGGGGGGGGCTGGTGCCGACTGGTTGCACGTGGACATCATGGATGGCCATTTCGTGCCAAATCTCTCCTTCGGGCCGGCCATCGTGGCCGCCGCCAAGCGCCACACCCACCTGCCTCTGGATGTCCATCTGATGCTCTCGCATCCGGACCGCTACATCGAGGCGTTCGCACGGGCCGGCGCTGCGCTGATATCCGTGCACGTGGAGGCCGACCACGACGTCGCGGACACGCTCCGGAGGATCAAGCGGCTGGGCTGCCGCCGCGGCGTGGTCCTGAACCCCGACACGCCATTCGAGGCCGCAGAGCCATTCCTCGAGGATGCCGAGCTGGTCCTGGCCATGACCGTATACCCTGGTTTCGGGGGACAGCCTCTGATCAGCGGGGTCTTGGAGAAGTGCGCGAGGGCCAGGAGCCACCGGTCAGCGCGCGGGCTCGATTTCGATATCGAGGTGGACGGCGGCGTCGGCGTGGAAAACGCGGCCGACTGCGCCAGGGCCGGTGCCAATGTGCTCGTTGCCGGCACCTCGCTGTTCGCCGAGGGCGACATGGCCGAACGAGTTCGGCGGATGCGCGCGATGGCGGAGGCCGCGGTCAGCTCCGGCTGACGCGGAGCAGGGCCACCAGGCCCAGCGACTGGAAAAGCACGTTCGGGGCCCAGATGATCAGTTCGGGAAATGCCCCGGGTGTCGACTTGTATGTCTCCGCAACCATGATCAGGAAGTAGTAGGCGAAGACCACCCCGAAGCTCAGCGCCACGCCGACCGACGTCTCGCGGCGATGGGAGCGGATTGCCAGGGGTATGCCGATCAGCGTGAACGTGATGCAGGAGAAGGACGCCGCCACGCGCTTCTGGATCTCGGTCAGGGTGCCGCTCCAGACATAGTCGGCGGGTTTCTCCCGTCCGCGCGAGACGCGCCCGATCAGGTGGCTGAGGGGCAGCGCGCTGTCGCTCTTTGCCCGGTTCGCCTTCTCCATCAGCTCCGAAAGTGAGATCCGGAGGGGGAACTCGTCGAAGCGTCGCCCCAGGCTGATCATGGGCAACTCGAAGGGCTTTCCGTCATTGCGCTGCTCCATGCGCGCGTCATAGAGCTTCAGCACGATCGCATTGTTCTGCTCGTCGGGCGTGATCTCACCCTTGGCCGCGCGAAAGCTCCGGAGCGGACGCTTTCGGTCATCGAGGTCCCAGACATGGAGGTTGTAGACCACGTTGCCCTCCTTGCGGGCCACATAGATCCGCTTGTCCGGGAACTGGTCGATCACCGTGTCGTCATCGAACAGGGCGCCGGGGGCCTCGCGCGCCAGGTTGTAGACCATGCTCTTGATCCGATCCATGGCGAAGGGCGCCAGATAAGAGTTCATCACAAAGCAGACCCCGCTCGCCACGACCGAGAGCATCAGGACCGGCGCGATCAGGGAACTGAGGCTGATGCCGCTGGCGCGGATGGCGACCAGCTCGCTGTCGGCGGACATGCGCCCGAAGACAATCATGATGGCCGTCAGCAGCCCCCACGGCAAGGTGAAGACCAGGGAGAACGGGATCAACATCACGATGAACTCCCAGATGAACCAGGGGGGCACGTCGTGGTTCACGATCAGGTCAAACAGGCGGGTGAATATGTTCCCCAGGACCAGGACGAACGTGAGGATGCCGATCGCAATCAGCGTAGTCGTCAGAATCTCTCGCAGGAGGTGGCGATATAGCGTGATCATGGCAGGCTTGCGGCGAGCCGACCCGGGCATATTATGTCGCCCTCAGGGTCCCGCAAGCCGTTCGATGCGAAAATGTGGCACGCCGGCGCACGGGCCCCAAGATCTTTTTTCGGTGAAGCACCTCATGTCGACCAGCGTCAAAACAGCGGTGGATGGCGACGAGAACCCGGCGGAAAGGCACCGCCAATGGGTGACACGGGCCAAGACCGGCGAAGAGGAGGCTTTCCGAATGCTTTTTGAGGAGTTTTTTCCGAAGATCTACGGCATGATCTTCCACATGGTCGGTCAGGTGGAGACGGCCGAGGATCTGGCGCAGTCCACGATGGTCCAGGCGTGGAGGCGCCTGAATCAGTTTGACGGGCGCTCCGCCTTCGGAACCTGGCTCTACCGGATCGGCGTTAACACGGCCCTGGACCACCTCCGCCGTCGCAAGAACCGCCCCATGGAATCACTCGAGGTGGCGGCCGAAGCCGGCATCGAGCCGGCCGTTAATCCCGAGCCCCCCGGCGGTGCGCTGGATGACAGGGAGTTGGGCGCCGCCATCGACCGGGCGCTCCAGAAACTGACGCCCGAGCACCGCGCGGTGTTCGTCCTCGGGGAAATCGAGGAAATGGCCTACGAGGATATCGGGCGAGTCCTGAAAGTGAAACGGGGCACCGTCATGTCCCGGATGCACTATGCGCGGCGCCATCTCCAACGACTGCTGAGGCCCTTTTATGAGCGAGCTCAATCCTAACGACCGGCAACTGATCGCCACGGAATACTTCGACGGGGCCCTGGGACCCGAGGAACTGGCGTGGTTTGAAGAGAATGGCCTGGCGTCGGATCCGGTGGTGAAGGAGACGCTGGAGGGGGCCAGAGGCCTGCGGGAGCTGGTGCGGCGCGGGGCGCGTCCGGAACCGCCGGCGGCACTGGCCTTCTACTGGGAGCGAGTGCGGGCCGATGTCCAAGGGGTTGGGCGCGCGGGCGCACGGCCCATGCGGGCATCGTGGCGGTGGGCGACACCGGTGAGGGTTCTGGCGACGGCCGCTGCGGTTCTGGTGGGGATTGCGCTGGTGCTGCCGCGCGGGGGATCGATGATGTCGACTGTGGAACGGGCGGAGTCTCGGCAACCGGGGCTTTACACCTCGGTTGTGCCGGCCCGGGGCGCGAGCGTTGTCTGGATCACCGGTTTGGAGTACCTCCCGGAAGGGTACGTGCTGCGATGAGATGGCTCGCGGTGGCATGGCTTGGGATGGCGGGTCTAGCCGCGGCGGGCGACACCCGCGCGGAACCATGGCCCTGGGGCGCGCTGGTCCTGGCGCGGATGGACGAGGGCCCGAATGACCCCCGGCTTGAAAAATACCTGCCAGACCTGAAGCGGGTCTTTGGCTATCGCCGCTACGAGATCTATGGGCAGGCCTGGGGGACCGGTCCGGCCAATGCGGAGAGCATCGTGTTGCCCACCAAGGAGTTCTTTGTGAAACTCCGCCCGCGGGGGGAGGGGAATCGGCGCCTTGGTTTCGAGTTTTTCCGGAACGAGCGCCTTCTGGTTGAGGGGGAGGCGGTCATGCCGGTCTCCGCGCCGCTCTTCATCACCGGCCCCGAATATGGCCATGGCAAACTGGTGATGATCGTGGAGATCCGCGATGTCGCGCCCAAAGGGCGCTGATAGAATGCGGATTTGCCAGATGCCGTGGGTTGTTGCATCTTAACTGCCTCACCGGGGCACGGATGCCCTCGTGGAAAGGACGTTGTGCAGGCATTGGGCATTATGAGTGGGTATCGCGCGGCGATCGTGATGGCCGCCCTTTTCGTCGGAACCTGGGGGGGCACGGAGGCCCGCGCGCAAGCGGGCGCCCCTGGCAAGGAAGATGATGTCGCCCGCCTGACCGCACGACTGCTTGAGAAGAACCACTTTCTCCAGCAGAACATCGACGACGAGGTGTCACGGCGCCTCCTGGTGCGATACACGGACACGCTGGACTACTTTCATATCCTCTTCACCCAGGAGGACATGGCGGAGTTCGAGCGCTTCGCCACAACCCTGGATGATGCCCTGAATGCGGGGGACACGGGCCCGGCCTTCCAGATTTATGCGCGCATGCTCCAGCGCGAGGGAGAACGCCTCGAATACGTCCGTCAGTTGCTGGCATCCCCCGAACAGTTCGATTTCGAGAAGGACGAGCGCTTCGCGCCGGATCGCCACAAGTTGCCGCGGCCCAAGGACTTGGCTGAGGCGAAGGAACTTTGGAGACTGCGGCTGAAGTTTGATGTCCTTCAGGAGAAACTGGGAGAAAAGAAGAAGAAGCCGGATCTCAAGCAGGTGGCGGACCTGCTGGTGCGGCGCTACGAGCGCAGCTATCGGTACGACAAGGAGCGTAGCCCGGGCGAGATCACGGCGACTTTTTTGACCTCGCTCGCTCACGTGTATGACCCCCATTCCGATTACATGTCCAGCGAGGAGCTGGAAAATTTCGCGATCAACATGCAGCTGAAGCTGTTTGGGATCGGGGCGGTGCTTTCGTCCGAGGACGGGTACTGCACGATCAAGAAGTTGATCCCCGGGGGCCCCGCCGAGCGCAGCAAGCAGGTGCGGAACAACGACCGGATCGTGAGGGTGGGGCAGGGCGACGGCGAGCCCGTGGACGTGGTTGAGATGAACCTGAACAAGGTCGTCGAGATGATCCGCGGGCCCAAGGGAACCGAGGTGCGGCTGACGATTTTGCCCGAGGATTCATCCGACGGAGAGCGCAAGGAGGTGACGCTCATCCGGGACGAGATCAAGCTGGAGGACCAGCGCGCGAGCGCCAAGGTCATCGAGTTCCCGGGCGAGGATGGGATGGCGCACCGCGTCGCCCTGATCGATCTGCCCTCGTTCTATTCGCCGATGGACGTGGGCGAGAACGGGGGCGCCGGCGAGAGCACTACGGCGGATGTGGCCCGATTGCTCGGGAAGCTGCAATCGGAAGGCGTCGAGGGCGTGGTGCTCGACCTGCGGCGAAACGGGGGGGGATCGCTCGAGGAGGCCATCAATCTCACGGGGCTATTCATTCCCGAGGGCCCCGTGGTGCAGGTGTGCGACGCCCGAGGCCGAAGGACCACGCACGCCGACGAGGATGGCGAGGTGACCTACCCGGGGCCGCTGGTGGTCCTCATCAGCCGCTTCAGCGCCTCCGCGGCCGAGATCCTCGCGGGGGCACTCCAGGACTACGGGCGCGCGATCCTCGTGGGCGACTCTGCGACCCACGGGAAGGGGACGGTACAGTCGCTGATCGAGCTGGGTCCCCTGATGCGGCGGGCGATCCAGTTCTGGACGCGCCCGCTCCCATCGCAGCCCGGCGCCCTCAAGCTCACCGTCCAGAAATTCTACCGGGCCAGCGGCTCGTCCACCCAGTTGAACGGAGTCCACCCCGACATCGTCCTTCCCTCGATCACGGATTTCGCCGAATTCGGCGAGGCCGCCCTCGAGAATCCGCTGCCATGGGATGAGATCAGCCCCGCGCCGTATTCGCCCGTGGCGTCGACGGGGGCGATCGTGCCGGTGCTCCGCGCGAAATCTGATGCGCGCGTCGGCGCGGATCCCGAATTCGAGTATATCCGCAATGACATCGCCAAACGGAAGAAGCGCCTCGAGGAGAAGAGCGTTTCGTTGAGCGAGTCTGTCCAGCGAAAGGAACGGGACGAGATCGACAGGGAACTCAAAGAGCGCAAGAAGCAGCGCGCGGCGAGATCGGCGGAGGCGGGGAGAGAGGTCGTCAGGCTCCTGCCCATGACCAAGATCGATGCGCCCGGATTGCCCGAGCCAGAGGTCCGCAACGAGGCCGAGGAGGAGACCCCGACCAGCGCGATCGACGAAGATCCCGACGAGATGGCCGATGGGAAGGGGCCCCTCCTGGATCCGGCGGCACGCGAATCGCTCTATGTCCTGCGAGACCTGATCGGGTTGCGTGCGGTGGCCCAGCACAAGGAATCGATCGCCGCGGCCGCGCGCCAAGCCGAGGGGACCATGCCTCCCGCGCAGCAGCGCTGACTCGGAAATTGCCGCATCGCTTCCCGTAGCCGAACGCGTAAGCGTTTGGCCGCCAAGGCCTCACGGCCTCGGCTACATTTTGCCGCCATCGGTCGGCACAACGAGCCCAGGGCCGTGGGAATGCTCGTAGTGGTGCCTTTAGGGGCACTCCGTCGCCGATTCCGCCGCGCGAGGCGCGTCAGATCCGCTTCAGCACCAGGCAGGAGTTGTGCCCGCCGAATCCGAAGGAATTGCTGAGGGCGACATCGACCCGCGCCTGCCTCGCCACGTTGGGGACGTAATCCAGATCGCACTGGGGATCGGGATCGGCGAGGTTGATCGTGGGGTGGATGACCCCGGTCTCGATGGTCTTGACGCAAGCGATCGCCTCCACGGCGCCGGCGGCGCCCAGCAGGTGACCGATCATGGACTTGCTCGACGACACAGCGACGCCCTTGGCGCGCTCCCCGAAAACACGCTTGATGGCAAGGGTCTCACAGATGTCGCCCAGCGGCGTCGATGTGCCATGCGCGTTGATGTAGCCAACCTCGTCGAGATTGACGGCGGCTCGCTTCAGCGCGCTGGCCATGGCCTTGGCGGCACCGGCGCCCTCGGGATCCGGGGCTGACAGGTGGTAGGCATCCGCGCTCAAGCCGTAGCCGGCCAATTCGCAGTAGATCTTGGCGCCGCGCTTCTTCGCGTGCTCCAGCGTCTCGATGACCACCATGCCGGCGCCTTCGCCCATCAGGAAGCCGTCGCGCCCCTTGTCCCAGGGCCGGGAGGCCGCCTGGGGATCATCGTTGCGGAAACTCACGGCGCGCATGGCGGCAAAACCGCCAATGCCCATGGGGCAAATGGCCGCCTCGCTACCGCCGGCGACGATGACATCGGCGTCCCCGTCGCGAATGATCCGCCAGCCCTCGCCTATGCACTGCGCGGAGGTGGCGCAGGCCGTCACCACGGCCAGATTTGGCCCGCGGAACCCGTGCTCCATCCCCACGATGCCCGAGGCGATATTGCTGATAAGCATCGGGATCAGGAAGGGGGACAGCCGACCCGGCCCTTTCTCGAGATAGATGCTGTGCTGTGTCTCGAGGGTGATCAGACCCCCGATGCCCGAGCCGATCATGACCCCGATCCGGTCCAGATCCAGTCCGGTGGGATCGGCGAGCGCCGCATCCGCGACGGCCTGTTTCGCGGCCGCGACGGCGAGTTGCGTGTAGCGATCGGCCCGCCGGGCATCCTTGGGATTCTTGAAGCCCGAGGCGGGCTCGAACCCCTTCACCTCCGCGGCGATCCGGCAGTCGAACGCGGACGCGTCAAAGCCTGTTATGGGACCGGCGCCGCTGCGCCCCGCCACCAGGGCGTCCCAATAGCTATTCACATCGTTGCCCACGGGGGTGATGGCACCCAGCCCCGTGACGACTACCCGCCTGTCAGAGCTCATGGAAGCGATGCATTGCGTCGGCCGGGGCGCAGGACGCACCCGCAGACCCCGGCCCACGCGAAATGCTTACTTGTCGGCCTTGTCCTTGAGGTATTCGATGACCGTGCCGACGGTCTGGAGCTTCTCGGCGTCCTCGTCCGGAACTTCGACGCCGAACTCCTCCTCGAACGCCATGACCAGCTCGACGGTGTCGAGCGAGTCGGCGCCAAGATCCTCGATGAACCGCGCCTCTGTCGTCACTTGCTCGGCATTGACGCCCAGCTGCTCCACGATGATCTCCCTGACCCTCTCCTCGAGTGTTTTGTCCGCCATTGATGTCCTCCTTTGAATGTAGTGCGCGTTAATTGCGTGGTTCCCGGTGTTTTGGCAATCAATTTCTCACAGCTTCCGGAATCCGGTGCAGGACCCTACATGACCATGCCGCCGTCGACTGTCAAGACCTGCCCGGTGATATACCTCCCGGACTCTGCCACGAGAAACAGGACCGCCTGGGCGATGTCCTCGGGATCCCCGAATCGGCCCAGGGGGATGACGCCCAGCAGGCGGGACCGCTGCTCCTCGTTGAGGGCCGCGGTCATGTCGGTGGTGATGAAGCCGGGCGCGATCGCGTTGCAGGTCACGCCCCGCCCGGCGACCTCCTTCGCAACGGCCTTCGTGAACCCGATCAGGCCCGCCTTGGATGCGGCGTAATTGGCCTGGCCCGCGTTGCCAATCAGGCCCACCACCGACGAGATGTTCACGATCCGCCCCGAGCGCTGCTTGATCATGCCGCGAACGGCCGGCCGGGTGAAATTGAAGGCCCCCTTGAGGTTCGTGGTCAGGACGGCGTCCCAATCGGCATCGCCCATGCGCATGATGAGGCCATCGCGGGTCACCCCGGCATTGTTGACGAGTATGTCGATGCGCCCGAACTCCTTGAGCACCGCGCCCACGGCGGATTCGGCGGCCGCGCCGTCGGCGACATCGACGGCGAGCGCCAGGGAACGCGCCCCCAGTGCGGCCACCTGTTCGGCGCTTCGCCTGGCGTTGGCCTCGGTCCGGCTGACGCATGCCACGGCGGCGCCCTGGGAGGCGAGCCGCGTGGCGATGGCGGCGCCGATGCCGCGCCCGGCCCCTGTCACGATCGCAATCTTATCCTTGAGCATGGCGGGATACCCGGGTTCAGGACAGCCCCTCGGCGGCGGCAAATTCCAGGGCCTTCTCGAGCGAGGGCACGTCGCTGACGCTGGCCACCCGCGTGTCTGCGTCGATGCGCTTGGCCAGGCCCGCGAGCACCTCGCCCGGGCCAAACTCGATGAAATGCCTCACGCCCTGCGCGATCAGCCAGCGGATGCTCTCCTCCCAGCGGACGGTGCCCGTCACCTGCCTGAGAAGGAGGTCGCGGATCTCGTCCGGGGTCGCCCCGGGCAGGGCGGAGAAATTCGCCACCACGGGACAGCGGGGCATCTGGACGGGGGCGTCCTTGAGCGCTGCCTCCAGAGTGACCCGCGCCGGCTCCATCAGGCGGGAATGATAGGCCCCGGCCACCTTGAGCGGTATGGCGCGTTTGATCCCCTCCTTCTTGGCGGCATCGGGGACTTTCTCCAGCCGTTCCAGAAGGCCCGAAAGAACGACTTGCCCCGGGCAATTCAGGTTTGCGATGTCGACGTCCACCTCGGCCGCGATGGCCTGGGCCTTCTCGGGCGTGGCGCCGATCAATGAGAGCATGCCGCCGGGGCTCGCATCGCAGGCCTCCTGCATGGCCGCGCCGCGCGTCGCCACCAGCCTGAGCCCGTCCTCGAGCGAGAAGGTGCCGGCCGCCGCGTGCGCCGTGAATTCCCCCAGCGACAGACCGGCCACGAAGTCCGGCTCGATCGGGCGCTTGTCCGCGAAGGCGGCCAGGCCGGCCAGCCCGTGCACGTACAGGGCGGGTTGGCAGTGGCGCGTTTCCGTGAGCTTGGTCTCGGGGCCGGCAAAGCACAGCTCCGAGAGCGAATACCCGAGCGCCCGGTCGGCGTCGCGGTACACCTTCTCGCTGGCGGGCAACTGGATCAGATCGGCGCCCATGCCGACGTGCTGGGCACCCTGACCGGAGAAAAGGAAAGCGACCTTGGGTTTCATGCGATGGGTTTTGCGCGGACGCGATCCGGTGTCATTTGACGAGTGACAATGGTTAACCCGGGGAGCTTTTTCAAGCGTTTTCGGCGCAGTTCTCTATTGCGAGCCCGGCCCCATCTGCCGTAGACAGGGTCCCGCGAAATTGTCGCCATGATCGAGAGGGATTGGAACATTCAGCCCCCCACCGGGAAGTGCGCAGTCACCGGACGCCCGTTCCGGGACGAGGAGGTCTACTACGCGATCCTCGTCGAGACACCCGAGGGCCTAGCGCGCCAGGACTTCTCCGCCGAGGCCTGGGCGGAGCGCCCCCCCCAACCCCGCCCGGTGTCGTTCTGGAGAAGCGAGTTCAAGGTCGTCCCGCCAGAGCCCGAACGGACCATAGCGCAGGACGACGCCGAGTCCCTCCTTCGCCGCATGATCGAGGAGGGGGACGCCGCCACGGAAAACGCGCGCTACATCCTGGCCGTGATGCTCGAGCGGAAAAAGAAATTCTATCACCGCGACACCGTGCAACACGAGGGCCGCCCCTGCCTCGTCTACGAGCACAAGGACACCGGCGAGACTTTCCTGATCATCGACCCCAGGCTCCGACTCTCGGAACTCCACCTCGTCCAGACGGAGGTCGCCGACCTCCTGCGCCCGCGGCGCGAGGAGCAGCCGCCGGGCGGCGGGGCCGACCCCGCCCCGGGCCCGGATGAGCCGCCGGCGGAGGCCGGCGGGCAGGGGACGGGATGATGCCGATGCCCCGTTTTTGGGCGTTGAACTGGCCCCGGCCCGCGCCATAGTGCCCGGTCACACGAATCTCGACATGGACAGGTCACTGACGCGCAACTTCTGCATCATAGCGCACGTCGATCACGGCAAGACGACGCTATCCGACCGCCTGCTGGAGCGCACCGGAACCATCCAGAAGCGAGACATGCAGGACCAGTTGCTGGATTCGATGTCCCTGGAGCGCGAGCGCGGGATCACGATCAAGGCGCACCCCGTCACGATGAATTACCGGGGCAAGGACGGGCGCGACTACCTCCTCAACCTCATCGACACCCCGGGCCACGTCGATTTCAGCTACGAGGTGTCCCGCAGCCTCGCCGCCTGCGAGGGGGCGCTCCTCATCATCGATGCCGCGCAGGGTGTCGAGGCGCAGACCGTCGCCAACGTCCACCTCGCGATGCAGGGAAAGCTCACGATCATCCCGGTGATCAACAAGATCGACCTCCCGGCCGCCGACGTACCCTCCGTCATCCACCAGATCGAGGACATCCTCCAGATCCCGGGGGAGGAGGCCATCCTCGCCAGCGCCAAGAACGGCATCGGGATCGACGAGATCCTCGAGGCCATCGTGAGCCGCCTGCCGGCGCCCGTGGCGCCCGCCTCGACGAGCCTCCAGGCCCTCGTCTATGATTCGGTGTACGACGCGTACCGCGGCGTCGTCACCTACGTCCGGATCTACGCCGGCGAGCTGCGCCCCGGGAGCCAGATCCAGATGATGCACAGCCGCACCAAGTACGAGGTGAAGGAGGTCGGGATCTTCACCCCCAAGCCGCGCAAGCAGGGCCGCCTGCTGGAGGGCGACGTCGGCTACGTCATCGCGAACATCAAGACCACCGCCGAGGTCAAGGTCGGCGACACGATCACCGATGCCCAGCGGCCCGCGGAAAGCCCGCTGCCGGGGTTCAAGGAACTGCACCCGATGGTGTTCAGCGGCATCTATCCGGTCGACACATCCGATTTCGAGCACCTCAAGGCCGCCATGGCCAAGCTCCAGCTCAACGATAGCGCCTTCGTCTACACGCCCGAGACGTCCGCGGCCCTCGGCTTCGGGTTCCGCTGCGGTTTCCTCGGCCTGCTTCACATGGAGATCGTCCAGGAGCGGCTCCGCAGGGAGTACGACATGGACATCATCGCCACCTACCCCAGCGTGGTCTATCAGGTGGCGAAGAGCGACGGCGAGGTCATCGAGATCAGCAACCCGGCCGAGCTGCCGAACCCCTCGCACATCGAGGAGATCAGGGAACCGACCGTCAAGGCGTTCCTGATGCTGCCCAACGACAACATGGGCGACATCCTCCAGCTCATCATGGACCGCCGCGGCGTCGTCCACACCACCGAATCGCTCGACACCCGGCGCGTCATGCTCACGTGCGAGCTTCCCCTCAACGAGATCCTCGTCGACTTCAACGACCGCATCAAGAGCCTCACCCGGGGCTATGGCTCGATGGACTATGAGCCGGGCCCGTACCGGGCCAACGACATGGTCAAGATGGACATCCTTGTCAACGGCGAGCCCATCGACGCCTTTTCCAGCATCGTCCATCGCGACAAGGCCGAGGGCAGGGGGCGCCAGCTCGCACTCAAGCTCAAGGAGATCATCCCCCCGCAGCTCTTCTCCGTGCCGGTCCAGGCCGCCATCGGGGGCAAGATCATCGCGCGCGAGACCATCCGCGCCGTCGGGAAGGACGTCACCGCCAAGTGCTATGGCGGCGATATCACCCGCAAGCGCAAGCTCTGGGAGAAACAGAAAGAGGGCAAGAAACGCATGAAGATGATAGGCAAAGTCAACATCCCGCAGGAGGCCTTCATCAAGGTCCTCAAGGCCGACTGATTATGTTCTCGCGCAAGAAGACCCCGGCCCGCCGCCTGATCGAGGCATCAAAAGAACTAGCGAAGCTCCTGCGCCATGAGAAAGACCGCCTGAGCGCGGCGAATCTCGGGCGCCTGGAGGAGGGCATCGCGGAGTTGAAACGGGTGGCGGCGGGTCGCCCGACGGAGGAGGAGGCCTCGAGGCACATGGCCAGGGCCGAAAAGCTCTATGGGGAACTGGCGCCCCGCGTCCGGCACCCTTCGATCGCGGAGAATGTGGACGTGATCCTCGTGGCGGTGGTGGTCGCGCTCGGGATCCGCTCCTATTTTCTCCAACCGTTCAAGATCCCCACGAACTCGATGTTCCCGACCCTCCGCGGCGTCGTGGTCAGCAAACTGGAGTCCGAAAAGGACATCCCGAACCCGGTCCAGCGTGTCGCCGAGGCCATATTCTGCGGGCGGGCCTATCTGGATTTCGAGCTTCCGGCCGGCGCCCAGGTGATGCCGCACCATTGCCAGTCCAAGGGCATCTTCTTCCTGAAGCGGCTCCATCTGGTGTACGAGGCCGGCGGTGCATTCCAGACCAAGTCCCTCGCGACCGAGGCGACGTTTGACGATCTTGACCGGGGGGTGGGCCTGTTGGCCCGCAGCATGGAGGAACGCGCCGCGCACGAGCGTTCGGCCCGCCGCATCCTCGCGCGCGTGGACACCGGCGACCACCTTTTCGTGAACAAGGTGGCCTACCATTTCTCCCGCCCCCAGCGCGGGGATTCGTTCGTCTTCCGCACTACGGGGTTGAAGACGTCCTACAACCTCGGGCGCGATCCGCGGGATGGCTCGCAGTATTACATCAAGCGATGCGTCGGGACGCCCGGCGACGTGATGCGGGTCGATCCCCCCAGGCTCCTCATCGGGGGCCAGGAGGCGAAAGAGCCTGAGATGCGGCGCGTGTTCTCGGGCCAACCAGGATACAATGGCTACAGCAATCGGCCCGCCAACGGGCCACCGTTCCGGTTCCTCGGCACCCCGGAGGACACCTACGCGCTCCCGCCCGATGGATATTGGGCCATGGGCGACAATAGCTTCAATTCGCAGGACAGCCGGCAATGGGGCCACGTGCCGCTCGAAAACGTCGTCGGCAAGGCGCTCATCATCTATTATCCGTTCAACCGGAAGTTTTGGTTGATCGAGTGATGCCGAACCTCACGACCGCCGCGGCGTCGCTCGCTATCCTGCTCATGGCGGGCATCGCGGTGATCGCCGAAACCCCGGAGGGCGGGGCAGGGGATCCCGCCGCCCTGCTCCAGGAGGGCCTGGCCTTCGCCGCAAAGAAAGGGGACGTCAACAATCTCGCCGAGGCGGCGCGCCGATTCCTTCGCGCCTGCGAGGCGGGCCACCCCGACGCGTCTCGTGCGCTCGCGGACGTCTGGGCAACCCTCGCACCGGATCTGCGCGTGCCGATGCTCGGGGTCTTTGCCGAGGAACGGCGCGGTTTCGGCGTGATGATACGCCTGTTCCCATGGGCGCCGGATGCCTGTGGCAAAACCCTCGCCGAGGCCATCGGACAGTTGGCCCCCCAGGCGGCCAAGGATGGCCCGGAACGGCGCCTCGCGCTCACGGCCTTCGGCGCCCAGGATCCCGCGGTCCAGTCCGCGGCACGCGCGGCCCTCACGGCTGCCATCGGAAACTCCGCGGTCGCCGAGGAACTGGCGAAGATCTATGGCGCCTCGGCCGAGGCGTTCGCCGAGTCGGTCGGACAGGTCGCCAACGCGGCGCGCCAGGGCAATCCTGCCGCCGCCGAGGCGCTGGCGATCGCCGGGCGCGATCCCGACCCGGAAGTCCGGACAAAGGCCGCCGAGTGGCTGGGCGCCAACGCGGGCACCGACGCGCACGCGCTGGCCGCCCTCCAATCGATGGCCGCCGACCCGGACCCCCACATCCGCCAATCCGCCGCGTTCGCGCTCCATGCGATCTCCTCGCGCCGACCAGAACTGTTGAAACTCCTCTTGGACGCCGCAAGGGACGCCGACCTCAACGTCCGACTGACCGCTGTCATTGGCCTGGCCGCCGACGTCATTCGCCGAAACGCCGCCGCCACCGACGCCCTGATCGCGGCGACCAAAGATGTTGATCCCACCGTCCGCGCGAAGGCCCTCGAAGGTCTCGGAAATTCCATCGCCTCCGGCAATGAGAAAGCACGGAGCTTCCTCAAAACCGCCGCCAATGGAAAAGACCCGGAGCTTGCCGCCAAAGCCCAAGCGTATTTGAAGAAATATCCGTTGCGTAAGTAGTTCATACCCAATGCAACACATATTGTTAACTTTATATAATATGTGTCATATAAAATAGCGCTGGCGATCTGCGCCTGCGCCCTTTTTCTCCGGTCCCGCGGCCCCGGGGTGTCCCCCATGGGATGCGAAATCCGGCCGAGGACGCGAGGCCTTGGCGCATTGAACACCCGTTTGGCTCCCTGAATTTTCGAGTCCGTGTTGGACACCGGGCACGGGCACGGCAATTTAACTGGCCATGCACCGCCTTCGCTCAGTGATCTGGGTTCTTTGTCTCGCCATTCTCGCGGGCTGCGGACCGCGATCGACTGACGAAGCCGACTCGGGCCCGCGGTTGCCCGCGGTCCAGGACGTCGCGGTCCAGGTTGAACCCGATGGCGATGTCGACCCGATCGCGGCTCCCGACGCGACGCGCGGCGGCCTGATCAACATCTGGGGCGGGCCGTTTCCGAAGTCATTGAACGCCTTCCTGGATTACAACTCGTTCAGCGTCGAGATCACGGGCCTCCTTTTCGAGGGCCTGGTCGGGCTGCATCCCACCGAGGATCGCCCGATCGGCGGCCTGGCGAAAACCTGGGAGATCTCCGCGGACAAGAGGACCTTCACGTTCCACCTGGACCCGCGCGCCCGGTGGAGTGACGGGCGCCCGATCACGACCGCCGACCTGAAGTTCTATTACGACACGATCATGGACCCGAAGAACCTGACGTCGCTCTTCCGGGTGGACCTGGCCCGCTTCAATCCGCCCGAGATCGTCGACGAGAGCACCATCCGGTTCACGGCGCGGGAGGCCCATTGGATGAACTTCTGGACCGCGGGCCAGACCTTCGCCTTCCCCAAACACGCGTGGGAGGGCAGAAACTTCAACGATGTTAATTTTGACTTTGGGGTCGTCAGCGGCCCGTACGAGGTCGGCGACGTCAAGATGAACCGATACATCCTGCTGAAGCGCCGCGGCGATTGGTGGGGCCGGGCGAAGCGGATCAGCGCCGGGAGATACAATTTCGATTACATCCGCTACCGCCCGACCGATGACCGAAACAAGGTCCTGGAGTTGCTCAAGAAGGGCGACATCGACCTCTACGCCGTCTACACGTCCGAGATCTGGGCGCGGCAGATCGACTTTCCCGCCGCGCGCAATGGGTGGATCGCGCGGCAGACGATCTTCAATCGCGAGCCGAGGGGCTTCCAGGGGATGGCCTTCAACCTGCGCCGTCCCCTCTTCCAGGACGTCCGCCTCCGGCAGGCGCTCTCCCTCCTGCTGAATCGCGAGGAGATGAACAGGAAACTCATGTACGACAGCTATTTCTTGCTCAACTGCTATTACCCGGACCTCTACCCGGACAATAGGAATCCGCGCGCCCCGTTCTACGGCTTCGATCCCGACCGCGCCCGGGCGCTGCTCGACGAGGCGGGATGGAAGGCCAACGCGCAGGGCGTCCTTGAAAAGGATGGCGCCCCCCTGCGCATCACGATCCTCCACCACGGCGACGACCTCCGCCACCTCAACTGGTTCCTCCAAGATCTGAAGCGGGTCGGCATCGAGGCCACCATCGACCTGGTCTCGTACGCGACTTTCACCAAGCGCGTGCAGAACCACGACTTCGACCTGATCTGGCGCAACTGGGGCGCCGTGCGCCTCACCGACCCCGAGGCGAGCTGGTCGTCGAAGCAGGCCGACGAGATCGCCACGAATAACGTCACCGGGCTCAAGGATCCCGAGATCGACGCCCTGATCGAGGCCCAGAAGACCGAGATGGATCCCGCCAGGCGCAAGGAGATACTCGGCAGGATCGATGACCGCCTCGTCCAGATCGTGCCCTACATCCTCATGTGGCAGGCCGACCGCCACCGCCTGCTCTATTGGAACCGCTTCGGCACACCGCGCACCGTCCTGGACAAGTTCAACCGCGAGGATTCCGCCACCACGTACTGGTGGTACGACGCCGCGCGATCCCGCGCCCTCGACGAGGCCATGCGGGCGGGAACCCCCCTGCCCCGCCTGCCGGAAGAGATCCGATACTCCGAGTGACCAGCTACATCATCAGGCGCCTCCTGCTGATGATCCCCACCCTCCTGGGGATCACGGTGGCGTGCTTCGTCCTGGTCCAGGCCGTGCCCGGCGGCCCCGTCGAGCAGGCCATCTCCAGGATGCAGGCCCAGAGCGCCATGCGAGGCGGCGATGCCTCCAAGCGGCTCTCGGCCGAGGAGATCGAGAACATCAGGGCCTATTTCGGTTTCGATAAACCCGCGCACGTCCGGTATTTCACCTGGCTCGGCAACCTCCTCCGCCTCGAGCTGGGCCGTTCCTACACCTTTCAGGAGCCCGTCTGGGACGTCATAACGCGGCGATTCCCGATCTCCCTGTTCTTCGGGATCACCTCCCTCGTGCTCTCCTATGGGATCTCCGTGCCACTCGGCGTCGTCAAGGCCCTCCGGCACCGTGGGAGATTCGACACCGCCACATCGGCCCTGATGTTCGCCGGCTACGTCATGCCCGGCTACGCGCTCGGCATCCTGCTCATCATCATCTTCGGGGGCGGGTCCTTCCTGAATTGGTTTCCGATCTCCGGCATCGTGTCCGACAACTGGGAGCTGCTGTCGCCCGCCGGCAAGGTCATGGATTTCCTGCACCACATGTGCCTGCCCCTCGTCTGCTACATGATCGGGCAGTTCGCCTTCCTGACGCTGCTGATGAAGAACACGGTCCTGGAGGAACTGAACAAGGACTACGTCCGCACCGCGATGGCCAAGGGCGTGGACTTCGGGACGGCCGTGTGGCGCCACGCGTTCCGCAATTCCCTGATCCCCCTCGTGACCGGCCTCTCGGAGCTCTTCATGGTGTTCTTCGCGGGATCGCTGCTCATCGAGAAGGTCTTCGACATCCCCGGCATGGGGCTTCTCTTCTACGAGGCGATCGACGGCAGGGACTACAACGTCGTCCTGGGCATCATCGTCTTCTCGTCCCTGCTCGCCATGTTCGGGCGCCTCTTCTCCGATATCATGTACGCCGCGGTGGATCCCCGCATCCGGTTTGACTGAGCCATGGAAGGCACCCTCACGCCATCACCCCTCGCGCGCGACCGATGGCGTCGGTTCCGGCGCATCCCGCGCGCCCACCGGTCGCTCTGGATCCTGGGCGGCGCCTTCGTCCTCTCGCTCTTCAGCGACCTCATCGCGAACGACCGTCCCCTCTACCTCGCCTATGGCGGGCGGCACTTCTTTCCCGCGTTCAAGTTCTATCCGGAGACCTCGTTCGGGGGCCGTTACGGCACCGAGCCCGACTATCACGCGCTCCGGGAAAGCCCCGCCTTCCGGGCCGGGCGCGGCTGGATGCTCTTCCCGCCCATCCCGTACGGGCCCATCCGGAGCAACCTCGACCGCCCGGATCCCCCGCCCCACGCCCCCTCCTGGGGGCATTGGCTGGGCACCGACTCGATTGGACGGGACGTCCTCTCCCGACTCATCCACGGCTTCAGGGTCTGCATGCTCTTTGCGCTGGCGCTTGTCGCGGTCTCCGCGGTCCTGGGCATCGTCATCGGCGGCGTGCAGGGCTACGCGGGCGGCAGGGTCGACATCACGCTCCAGCGCCTGATCGAGATCTGGGCGGCGCTCCCATTCCTGTACGTCCTCATCCTCCTGGGGTCCATCTACGGCAGGAGTTTTTCCATCCTGCTGTGCGTCACGGCCGCGTTCCAGTGGATCGGGCTCTCGTACTACATGCGGGGCGAGTTCTATCGGCTGCGCGACCAGACCTTCGTCGTGGCCTCGAGGGCACTGGGCGCCGGCCACGGGCGCATCATCTTCCAGCAGATCCTGCCCAATGCGCTCGGGCCCGTGATCACCATCCTTCCCTTCACCCTCATCGCGGGCATCGGCACGCTGACCGCCCTCGACTTCCTGGGCTTTGGCCTGCCCCCGCCGTCGCCCTCGTGGGGGGAACTGCTCCAGCAGGGACTCAAGCAGCTCTACTGCCCCTGGATCGCCTTTTCGGCCGTGGCCGCGCTATTCACGACCCTGATGCTCGCCAGCTTCATCGGCGAGGGGGTCCGGGAGGTATTCGACCCGCGATCGAAGAGCCGCTATGATTGAGGGCAAGATGGATCAAGGTCCGCCACTGCTACGGGTCCAGGGACTGACGATCGCCTTCCCCGGCGACGGCGCGCCCGTGGAGGCCGTTCGCGATGTCTCCTTCGACATCGCGCGCGGGGAAACGGTGGCGATGGTCGGCGAGAGCGGCTCCGGCAAGAGCGTCACGGCGCTCTCGCTGGCCCGATTGCTGCCAAGCCCGCCGGCCGAGTTTCGTTCGGGCAAGATCCTCTTCGATGGGCGGGACGTTTTCGCCCTCGCGCCCCCCGAGCTTCGCTCCCTCCGCGGGGGAGGCATCGCCTATGTGTTCCAGGAGCCCGGGACCTCGCTGAATCCGGTCTTCAGGGTCGACTCCCAGATCGCCGAGGCCATCCGCCTCCATCGCCCCGGGGTCACCGATATCGATGCCGAGATCGTGCGGTCCCTCGATCTCGTCGGCATCCGCGATCCCGCCCTGCGCATGCGCGACTATCCCCACCAGCTTTCCGGGGGCATGCAACAGCGCGTCATGATAGCCATGGCCCTCGCCTGCCAACCCAAACTCCTCGTCGCCGACGAGCCCACCACCGCGCTCGATGTCACGATCCAGAAACAGGTCATGGACCTGCTCAAGGAACTCCGGTCCAGGCTGGCCATGACGATATTGCTGATCACCCACAACTTCGGCATCGTCTCGGATTTCGCGGATCGCGTCCTCGTCATGTACCGGGGGCGGATCGTCGAGCAGGGCCCCACCCGCAGCGTCCTCCGCGATCCCCGGCACCCGTACACGCGCGCCCTCATCGACTGCATCCCGAGGCTCGGGGCAAAACCCGGGCGACTGAAAACCATCGACCACGCCGCCATCCAGGCCGCCCTCCCCCATGTCTGACACGCCCCTCATCGAGGTCAGGGACCTCCAGGTCCATTTTCCCGTGCTCGCCGGTGTGCTCCGGCGACCAGCCGGCGCCGTCAGGGCCGTCGACGGCGTTTCCTTCGCCATCCCGCGCGGCATCACCATGGGACTCGTCGGCGAGTCGGGCAGCGGAAAGACCACGCTCGGTCGCGCCATCCTGAATCTCCTGAGGGTCACAGGAGGGCGGGTCCGCTTCGAGGGCCGCGACATCACCAATCTCTCCGCCGGGGAGGCAAGGCCCCTCCGGAGGCGCATGCAGGCCATCTTCCAGGACCCGTTCAATTCCCTCAACCCGCGCCTGACCATCGCCCAGATCGTCGGCGAGGCGCTCGAGATCCACTTCCCGAAGATGCGCCGGTCGGAGCGGCGCGACGAAGTCGCCCGGTTGCTGGGGATCGTCGGGCTGGAACCCTCGCACCTGGACCGCTACCCGCACGAGTTCTCCGGCGGGCAGCGCCAGCGCATCGGTATCGCCCGCGCCCTCGCCGTGAAGCCCGACTTCATCGTCTGCGACGAGCCGGTCTCCGCCCTCGATGTCTCCGTCCAGGCGCAGATCATCAACCTGCTCCAGGATCTCCAGGACGAGTTTGGCCTCACCTACCTGTTCATCGCGCACGACCTGGCGGTGGTTGAGCACATCTCCGACCACGTCCTCGTGATGTACCAGGGCAAGATCGTTGAGTCCGCGGCGGCCGACGAGCTGTACCGCACCCCCTCCCACGATTACACGCGCAGGCTCCTCGACGCGGTGCCCACCATCGCGTGACGCCCCTGTCGCACGGGCGAGGCGCCAGCGTATCCCCGGGAACCAAAATTCAAATTTTCAAACCGCCGGAACCACGGAGTTTCAGTTCGCCGCTGACACGGGCACCATCGGGGGTGAAACATCCTCACCCGCTTCGCCGCAAAGCGGTGCGAGGACGCACCGCACCCCACAGCGTCGCGCGAGATGCAGGGCGTTGCCATTGCCCAGAATAGCGCCTGATTTCGGCCCAAGGCCTATGGAGTGCGGACCGTCCCCGGGCCGCTATGTGCGAGCCGACACAATGTTCGAGCCAGCCCTGCCAGTAGCACTTCGGGGCGAGCGGGGCTGCCTGAAGGCAGCACTACGGACGTCCCCGCGGCTTTGGGCTCGTAGTGCCGCCTTCAGGCGGCTTCCGCATAACCAGCTCGATCCCGTGCCCCGGACGCCCGGCTGCCGGCGTTAGCACCGCAGCCCTGCGCCTCAGGCTATCGCCGCCCAAACGCTCACGCGTTCGGCTACGGGATGCGATGCGGCAATTTTCGAGCCAGCGCCGCCCCCCGCGCTTGCGCTACGGGAACCTGGCCCGCAGCCTGCGGTACTCCGCGAGGGCCAGCAGCGGCCAGTTGTTCCGGTACATGTCGTAGCGGAGGTAGAAGACTTTCGGGAAGCCGGTGCCCGTGACCTCGTCCTCGGTCCAGCTGCCATCCGGTTTCTGCGTGCTCAGCAGGAAGTCGACGCCCCGCTGGATGCTCGGGCGAAATGGATCGCCGCAGGCCACCAGCCCCATGAGCGCCCACGCCGTCTGCGAGGCCGTGCTCGTGCCCTTGCCCTTGAGGTGGGGATCGTCGTAGCTGGCGCATGTCTCTCCCCACCCCCCGTCAGGATTCTGGCAGGACTCCAGCCAGTCGCGCGCGCGCACGATCCAGTCCTGATTCATGTCCACCCGGAGGGCCGCCAGCCCGCGCAGGATCTGCCAGGTGCCGTAGATGTAATTCACGCCCCACCGGCCCCACCAGGATCCATCGGGCTCCTGCGTCGCCCGCACCATCTTCAGCGCCCGCTTCACCGCAGGGTGCGAGATCGCGTACCCCAGCTTGCCGAGAAGCTCCAGGCAGCGCGCGGTGATGTCGCTGCACGTGGGATCCAGGATCGCGTTGTGGTCCGCGAACGGCACGTCCTCCAGCCACCGCTTCGTCACGTCCTTGTCGAACGCCGCCCATCCCCCATCCTTGCACTGAAAGCTCAGCACCCATCCCAGGGCCCGTCCCATCGCCTCCCGCTTACCGGGCTCGTCGGAGGTCTCGATCAGCCTCAGGGCCAGCAAAACTTTCAGCGTGTCATCGACGTCCGGATAGTACTCGTTGTTGAACTCGAATGCCCACCCGCTGGCCTCCGGGTGCGGGTTCTTCACCGCCCAGTCGCCGCGCGTCCGCACTTCCTTCGACAGCAGCCAATCCCCCGCCTTGCGCAGCGCCGGGTGATCCGCGGGCAAACCCGACTCGGCCAGCGCCACGATCGTGATCGCCGTGTCCCAGACCGGCGATAGGCACGGCTGGATGCGGAAATCGTTGTTGGCGAGATCGTCCACCTCGAGACCCTGAAAGTCTCGCAGCGTCTTCTCCACCAGCGGGTGCTCGTCGGAGTATCCCAGCGTCTTGAGGGCGATGAACGTGTTGAGCATCCCGGGGAAGATGGCCGCCAGCCCGTCGCTCCCCTTCGCGATCCGATCCACCAGCCATGCCTCGCAGCGCCGCAGCGCCAGCGTGCGGAACGGCTTGTACGGGAGCCGGTCGAGCAGCTTCAGCACCCCGTCCCAGTAGAGGAAGAAATTCCGCCACGTGAAAAGCTGGGCGTCCTTCGGCAGCGAGAAATCGCTGTGCTCCGTCCCGTAGGGGAACAGCTCGTGCAGCTGCTTCTCGGGCGGAAGGCGCTTGGTCGGACGGAAGTGATTGATGATCGCCAGCGGGATCAGCATCGCCCGGCTCCAGGACGACATCTCGTAAATGTTGAAGTACAGCCAGCTCGGGAACAGGACCATCTCCGGGGGGATGATCGGGAGGTACTTCCACGAGAACTGCCCGAGCAGCGCCAGGTACAGCTTCGCGTAGGTGTTCATCTTCGGGATGCCGCCCAGGCGCAGGATGTTCGCGTGCGCCCTGCCCATCACGGGATCGTCCGGGCTCAGCCCGGCCAGCTTCAGCGCAAAATACGCCTTCACGCTCGCGTTGATCTCGCTCGGCCCGCCCACGTAGATGTTCCACCCGCCGTCCGGCAACTGCCGGTCCAGAAGGTGCTTCACGCACTTCGCCTGCTTCGCGAAATCCACCTCCCCGCGCCAGTGCATGAAAAGCACCACGTCGGAAACCAGCGTCGTGTCCACCGTCAGCTCGCCGATCCAGTACCCCTCGGGCGACTGCAACCTCAGCAGGTTCTCCTGCGCCAGGCGGATCCCCTCCCCCAGCCGCGTGTCCAGGTCCCACCGCACCACGCGCAAGTGCCCCACGCGCTCGCGCGTGGCCGTCCTGGCCTCGATGGATCCTGCCGGTGCGGGCATAAATTTTATATATAGGCCAGCGGGCGGGGCGCCGTCAACGGCCACAAAGAGAATCTTTGACATATCAACATATCATGACATGTTGATGGATCATGCGTGAACCCACACGGTCTGTCGAACGCCTGCGCGCCCTGCTCGGTCGCCGCATCGCCGTGCTCGATGGCGCCATGGGCACGATGATCCAGGCCCATCGCCTGGACGAGGCGGGCGTCCGCGCAGAGCGATTCCGCGACTGGTCCCGGGATCTCAAGGGCCTCGGGGACATCCTGAACCTGACGCGCCCCGACATCGTGCGCGCCATCCACGCCGAGTACCTGGCCGCGGGCGCGGACATCGTCTCGACCAACACGTTCAACGCCCAGAGGATCTCGCTCGAGGACTACGGGCTCCAGGATTTTGCGCGCGAGATCGCCCGAGAGGGCGCGCGCCTCGCGCGCCAGGCGGCCGACGCCGCTATGGCCGCGCAGCCCGGGCGCGACTGCTTCGTCGCAGGGGCCATCGGTCCCACCACCCGGACGGCCTCGATTTCGACGGATGTCGACGACCCGGCCCGGCGCGCGATCAACTTCGACCAGTTGGCCGCCGCCTACCGCGAGCAGGCGCACGGGCTGATCGAGGGCGGCGCCGATGTCCTCCTCGTCGAGACGATCTTTGATCCCCTCAACGCAAAGGCGGCCTTCTTTGCCATCGAGTCCCTCTTTGACGAGATCGGTTTCCGGTTGCCGCTGATGGCCTCGGTGACTTTCATCCAGGCGGGCGGCCGGCGCGGCGTGACGGGGCAGAACGTCGAGGCGTTCTGGAATTCCATCTCTCACGTGCCACTCCTCAGCGTCGGCATGAATTGCGCGCTCGGGCCGGACGAGATGCGCCCCCTGATCGAGGAGTTGGCCGCGGTGGCCCCCGTTGCCGTCAGCGCGCACCCCAACGCCGGATTGCCCGATCCGCTCTCGCCCACCGGCTTCCCGGAGACGCCCGCGACCATGACCCCGAAAGTCGCCGAGTGGGCACGGAGCGGCTGGCTCAATATCTTGGGCGGCTGCTGCGGCACGACGCCCGACCACATCCGCGCCTTTGCGGACGCCGTGCGCGACCTTCCCCCGCGGACGTCCCCGACGCGCGAGCCTCGGCTGCGCCTCAGCGGGCTCGATCCGCTCGACGTCCACCCCGGCGTCAATTTCGTCAACGTCGGCGAGCGCACCAACGTCACCGGATCGCCCAAGTTCGCGAAACTGATCCGCGCCGGCGATTTCGGGGCCGCCGTCGAGGTCGCCCGGCAACAGGTCGAGGCCGGCGCCCAGTTGATCGACGTGAACTTCGACGAGGGCATGCTCGATGGCGAGGCCTGCATGACGCGGTTCTTGAACCTGCTGGCCGCCGAGTCCGACATATCGCGTGTCCCGGTGATGGTCGACAGCTCGAAGTGGTCTGTGATCGAGGCCGGCCTCAAGTGCCTCCAGGGCAAGGGTGTCGTCAATTCGATCTCGCTCAAGGATGGCACGGGGACTTTCCTCGCGCGGGCGCGCCTGGTGAGGCGCTATGGGGCGGCCGCCGTGGTGATGGCCTTCGACGAGCGCGGGCAGGCCGATAGCCTCGACCGCCGCATCGAGATCTGTGGCAGGGCCTATCGCCTCCTCGTGGGGGACGGGTTCCCCCCCGAGGATATCATTTTCGACCCGAACGTGCTGACCGTGGCCACGGGGATCGAGGCGCACAACGCCTACGGGTTGGATTTCATCCGGGCGTCGCGGTGGATCAAGGAGCACCTCCCGCACGCGAAGGTGTCGGGCGGCATCAGCAACGTCTCGTTCTCTTTCCGCGGCAACAACACCGTCCGCGAGGCGATGCACGCCGCGTTCCTGTATCACGCGGTCAAGGCCGGCCTGGACATGGGCATCGTCAACGCGGGCCAGCTCGCGGTCTACGAGGACATCCCTCCCGACCTGCGCGAGCGCGTCGAGGATGTCCTGCTGGACAGGCGGCCCGATGCCACCGAGAGGCTTGTCGCGTTTGCCGAGGGCCTGAAACAGTCCGGCCCGGTCGCGGAGGTCCAGGAGGCGTGGCGCGCCGCGCCTGTCGAGACCCGCCTGGAGCACGCCCTCGTCGCCGGCATCGATGCGCATGTCGAGCGCGACACGGCCGAGGCGCTTGAGAAGTTGGGCCGCCCCCTCGCCGTCATCGAGGGCCCACTCATGGCCGGCATGAATGTCGTCGGCGACCTCTTCGGCGCGGGCAAGATGTTCCTGCCCCAGGTGGTCAAGAGCGCGCGCGTGATGAAAAAGGCGGTCGCTTTCCTGCTCCCCCACATGGAGGCCGAGCGCGGGGGGGGCGAGACGCGCGCCAAACAGGGCCGGATACTGCTCGCCACCGTCAAGGGCGACGTCCACGACATCGGCAAGAACATCGTCGGCGTCGTGCTGTCGTGCAACAACTTCGAGGTCATCGACCTCGGCGTCATGGTCCCCTGCGAGAAAATCCTGGAAACCGCGCGCCGCGAGAATGTCGATGTCATCGGCCTCAGCGGCCTGATCACCCCTTCGCTGGACGAGATGGCCGCTGTGGCCCGAGAGATGGAGCGACAGGGCTTCAGCCTGCCCCTGCTGATCGGCGGAGCGACGACCAGCCGCGCGCACACCGCCGTCAAGATCGCGCCCGCCTACTCGCATCCCGTCGTCCACGTCCTCGACGCATCGCGGGCCGTGCCGACCGCCGCCTCCCTCGTCAACGCAGAGACCCGCGGGCGCCTCGCCGATGAGAATCGCAAGCTCCAGGCCGAGCTCCGCGCCCGTCACGCGTCGGGCCAAGACCAGTCGAGGCTCCTGCCCATCGCCGAGGCCCGCCTCCGCCGCTTCGAGCCCGACTGGGCCCTGGAAGATATCGGGGCGCCCGACTTTATCGGGCGCCGGATGCTCGCCACCGACGCCGATGGCCCCGGTGCCGATGCCGCCGCTCGCCTGGGCGTTCCGCTGGAGTCCGTCCCCTTGGCGGAGATCGCGGCGTTCATCGACTGGTCACCCTTTTTCCACGCGTGGGAGATCCGCGGTCGCTATCCCCAGATCTTCGAGGACCCGAGTGTCGGCGAGGAGGCCAGGCGCCTGTTCGCGGATGCCGAGGCCCTGCTGGGGCGCATCCTCGACGAGCGCCTCCTGGACGCCCGCGGAGTGTTCGCCTTCTGGCCCGCCAACAGCCAAGGCGACGACATCGTCCTCTATCAGGATGAATCGCGGACGGCGCCCCTGGCCACTTTCTATACCCTCCGCCAACAGGCCGAGCGCAGCGATGGCAAGCCCCACCTCGCGCTCGCGGATTTCGTCGCGCCCCGCGCCTCGGGCCGCCCGGATTTCCTGGGCGGTTTCGCGGTCACCGCGGGCATCGGTTGCGACGCCCTCTGCCGCCGGTTCTTGTCCGAACACGACGACTACAACAGGATCATGGCCGAGGCCCTGGCCGATCGCTTGGCCGAGGCGTTCGCCGAATACCTCCACAAGCGCGCCCGCGCGCACTGGGGCTTCGGGGCGCACGAGAACCTCTCGCACGAGGACCTCGTCCGCGAGCGCTACCGCGGCATACGCCCCGCCCCGGGCTATCCCGCCTGCCCCGACCACACGGAGAAGGCCACCCTCTTCAGGCTCCTCGATGCCACCGCGCTCACGGGAATATCCCTCACGGAGAGCTTCGCGATGCATCCGGGTGCCTCCGTCAGCGGCCTCTACTTCGCCCACCCCAAGGCCAAGTACTTCAATGTCGGGCGCCTGGACCGCGATCAGGTCGAGGACTACGCCACGCGCAAGGGGATCTCCCTCACGGAGGCCGAGCGATGGCTCTCCCCCAACCTCGCCTACGAGACAAAGGTCTGACTCGAGAATTTCCTCATCGCATCCCGTAGCCGAACGCGTCAGCGTTTGGCCGCCAATCGCCCGAGGCGATCGGCTACATTTTCCCCCCCGGCGGTGCCGGGTCGAGCGAGGCCCTCCGATGTGGGTTGAAAATCCCTTCCTGTCGGCGAAGATCCCGCCGGGTCCACATGGCAAAGACCGATCCAGCCGACAGGCAGCCCCACTTCTTCTCCGCCCAGGTCGATGAGGCGCGCCGCTTCTACCTGGACCTGGCCCCCGGGCACAGAGGGCACCTCGCCGTGGCCTGCGGTGGCCTGGAGCACTGTGCGCCCGAGTACCGGATCGATCGGAAGACCTTCCCCTTTTTCTCGGTCGAGTTCGTGGCGCGGGGCCGCGGGGAATTGAAGCTCGGTCGCAGGAGGCACGCCCTTTCTCCCGGGACCGTCTTTGCCTACGGGCCGGGCATCGCACAGCGCATCGTCACGGATCCCGCCGAACCGCTCGTGAAGTACTTCGTCGACTTTTCGGGCCGCGACGCGCTCCCGCTGCTCAGACGCTGCGGGATCCCCCCGGGTGCGCTGACGCAGACCTCGGCGCCGAGCGAACTTTTGGCGATCTTTGATGACCTTGTCCGCACGGGCCAGGGCGGCTCGGCCTTTGCCCGCCCAATCTGCGCGCTGCTGGTGGAACTCTTGTTGCACCGCATCGCCGAGACCGCGAGGCCCGCGGAGGAGATCGCTCCGCCCGCTTTCGCGACGTACGAGCGCTGCCGCCGCCACCTGCAGACCTATTTCCTCCGCTTGGCCGGCGTCGCCGATGCGGCGCGCGAGTGCCACGTCGATCCCGCGTATCTCTGCCGCCTGTTCCGGCGCTTCGATCGGCAGACGCCCTACGGATTCCTCATGCGCGCCAAGATGCAGTTCGCCGCTGAGCGCCTGCGCGCGCCGGGCATCATGGTCAAGGAGGTCGCCGCAGAGGTCGGGTTTTCAGACCCGTTCCAGTTCTCGCGTGCGTTCAAAGGCGTCTACGGGCTTTCGCCGAAGGATTTCATCGCGCGGCGCCTGCGGTGACCGCCCGCGCGCGAGACCTCGGGGTTGTGGCCAATGTGGCCAGATGGGGCCGGATCGTGGGCCGCCTCACGCCGACTCGAGGATCACGTTGGCGTACTGGATCGTATCGCCGGTCCTGATCAAGCCGATCGCCTGCGGCACGCGCCGCTTGAATTCCGCGTGGGGCTCGAACTCCAGCGCGATACCGGCGAGCGCGGCCTCGAACGAGCACCTGGTGGGCGCGTCATTCTGCCGCCGGAACTCATCCGCCATCCATGCCCGCCCAATGACGAAGTTGGGGCGGATCGCGCGGATGACGTCCAGCACGGTGGGGATGCCGTCGACCAGCGAGATGTCGACGGTTTCGATCGAGGGCCAGAATGGGAAGCCCCGGTCGGCGATCACCACGGTATTCGTGTGGCGGACCCTGCTCAGAAGCTCATTGATGGCGGGGTTGAGAATGCCTGTCTTGAGCATGGTTGCCTCCTCGATTCGCTAGAAGCCGCGCAGGTCGGTGCTGCTGCGCCTTGGCAGGCCGGGCGCCGGCTCGCGCTTGAGCACGGCATATTCGATGCCGTTCGCCTCGCAGAACGCGCGCTTCTCCGGACGGTCCCCGTCTTCGTTCACCGCGTAGATGTGTGGCCGGACGCGCGCGATCTCCGGTTCCGCGTCCAGCCAGCCATCCCCCGATGAGATGAGCGCCTCGCGCACGTATCGCACGCAGGCCGCCAGATAACGCCGCTCCTCCTGCGAGAACATCGGGTGCCCCTCCCCCTTCAGCAACCGGATGTTCGCGTCGTGGCCGACGACAACGTACAGGTCCCCCAGGGCGGACACCTCCTCGAAGAACCGCACGTGCCCCGAATGAAACCAATCGTAGCAGCCGGTGACGATCACGCGCCTCGCCCCGGGCTCAGGGGGCGCGCCACCGGCGACCGGGTCGGGATAGCCCGCGAGATCCTCCGCCCGGAAGTCTATGCATTCGATGCCGTCCCCATCCCACCCCGCGCACGAACCGGGACGCTCGGCACCCGGGCCGAAGGCCCAGCGGGCGGTCCTGTCGGCGCACGGCGGCATTCCGCCGGGCGCGTCACGGCCCACGGGAGTGACCCGCGCCACGAAACGGAGCGATTCCAGAAAGTACCTGCGTTCGGCCAGCGAAAACTTGGGCGCTGCGCCCCGCATCGCGGCCGAAGCCTCGTCATCCAGCAGGTGGGCGTGGAGAGGCCCGAGGCGAGCGGCCTCCTGCAGGAACCGCACTCCCTGCGCGCGCAGGTTGTCAAAATCACCGATGACGCAAACGGGCCTCATGCCAGCTCGTGGGCTGCCGCCAGCCGCACCCGCACCTTGAACGCGCCCGGGACAGGTTCATCCGCGACGACAAAAAGGTATCCGCCGCCGCAGCCTGAGTACATGGCGCCCGGATAGCGGTCCTGGTACAGGCGCAGGAGGGCGACGATGTCCAGTTCCAGCGTCTCGTGCCGCACGGTGTGCGGCAGCAGCGCCTCCCAGCAGACCATGCACGCGTTCAGCGAGGCGCCGAGCGCCCCCGCATCCCGGGCCAGGATCGCCGCATAGCAGTCCTTGCCAGTCTGCCCCAGGCGGCGCACCCATTCCGGGTCGAGGCGCTTGTCGCCCAGAGGGCTGTAGCCGGGAGGGCGCGGCGCCACGGGGACCACGTGCAGCACGCGCCCCAGCCATCCGGCCACGCCGGGATCCACGCATGTCTCGATGTGCCGCGGAAAATAGCCCCCCTCGTGAGCAAAGTCGTAGTCCAAGCGATTGATGCCCGGATAGAGCAACCCGATCATGTCCTGCGATCCGGAGGGGTCCTTGAGCCCACGGTTTTCCTCCTCGTACAGTTGCCGCACGAGCGAGGCCGGATCGCCCGGCGGAACCCGGCCACCCCACAATCGCGAGGCGACCTTCCGGGTGCCCGTTGCCATCCCGGCCCGATCCATGAACCGGACATCGGGCTCCAGGTTGACGACCACCATCGATCCCGGCGGCTCGGGATTCAGGCGCGAGACGAACGGCTGGTCGATCCAACCGCCCGCGAGCGCCGCCCGATACGGTATCCGTCCCACCACCTCTGTGATCCTAGGGTCCGCGATCATTCGCCGCCTCGGGTGGCCGCCGTCCGGTATTAGGCCGTGTCGCGCACCGTGCGCTTGCCCGCTTTTCGATCCCGGTACTGCTGCTCGATCCAGTGATACGTCTGCCGCAATCCGTCGCGGAACGGGGTCGAGGGCTCCCATCCGAGCACCTTCTTGATGAAGGTGTTGTCGCTGTTCCGGCCCGCCACCCCCTGCGGCGCGTCGAGATCGTAGCGCCGCTGCAGAGTAACGCCGCCGATCTCTTCGGCTAGGCCGACGAGGGCATTGATCGAGAATAGCTCGCTGGAACCCAGGTTGATCGGCACCGCCGTGAGCGCCTCGCAGTGCATGATCATGTCGATGCCCCGGACGCAGTCGTCGATGAACATGAAGCTGCGGGTCTGCTCGCCGTTGCCCCAGATCTCGATCTCCAGCTGGCCGCTCTCCTTGGCCTCGATGACCTTGCGGCAGATCGCCGCGGGCGCCTTCTCCCGGCCGCCGTCCCACGTTCCCCAGGGGCCATACACGTTGTGGAACCGCGCGACGTACGTCTTCATCCCGCGCTCCGCCCAGTACTCCTGGCACACCATTTCGGAGAACAGTTTCTCCCACCCGTAGCCGCGCTCCGCCATCGCGGGATACGCGTCGCTCTCCTTCAGCGCGATCGCCCTCGGGTTCTTCTGCAGTTCCGTGTTGTACGCGCAGGCCGAGGAGGAGAAGAAGTAGCGCCCGGCGCCCGCCCGCCACGCGGCCTCGGTCATATGCGTGTTGACGAGGACGCTGCGCAGGCACTCCACCCGAAAGCGCTCGATGAAGCCCATCCCACCCATGTCGGCCGCGAGGTTGTAGACCTCCCAGGCGTCCTCGCACGCGCGGACGCAGTTCTCCTTCTCGCTCAGGTCCATGCTGAGGCATTCCGCGCCCGGCGTCCGCTGATACCAATCGTAGAGCGGTTTCCTGTCCACGGCCCGGATCCGCCTGAAACCCTTGTTCCAGAAATACCGAACCAGCGCGCCGCCGATGAAGCCTCCCGCGCCCGTGACCACAATGAGTCCGTCCTTGTTCGTCGCCGCCGGTTCGCTCGCCTGTCTCTTTGTTCCCATATTGTCTGCGCCTCCTGTTGCCTATCGGGCGCCGCTCACCGCGGATCCGCCCGCCGGACGCAACCTAGGCGATCCGAATCCACCATGGAATGGCGATCATTGACCGGCGCATGGCATTTACTGACCTCCATGGACGCCATCATTCCGATACCAGCCACGCGATGGCGCGCCCCGCCGCTCCCTCTCCTCCCCCGGCGTCGCAGGATAAGCGATCCTCGTTGGCGCTGGCGCGATAGGCGGCCTTGAGACGGGACAATGCACCTTCATCCGCGCCGGCCAACCAGATGGGGCGCGGCACCGACAGGAGTAGCATGCCCCCGATGTCCCCGTACTTCGGCGCCCCCGGCAGAAAGTCCGCATCCCACGGCGACCGCACGTCCGAAAACCGGAATCCGCCGACATCGATGGCCGCGCGCTCGATGGAGTCACCCAGGGCCGCCGATGCCGCCGCGGCCCAGTGCCCCGCGCCGCGCGCGCTCATGAGGCGGACCCGCTTATACCGCCCCGCCGAAGACCCGCGCAGCCATCCCACCGCGGTCATCACATCATGCACCCGCTGCACGAAAAGCGGCGGGTTGTAGCCATAGGTGAAAAGCGGATCCCGCTGCCACGGGTCCCCGGACTTTGCCTTCGTGTCGATGACCCGTCGGTTCTTTGTCGATCCGGACCGATGCACATCGATGCCGAGCACCGCCCAGCCCGCCGCAAGCGCGGACGCCACCTCGTCCGACGCCGCCCCCGAAGGCCCGAATAGGGCGCCTGCGCCCCGCGGGTCCAGCCATGCGATGCACCGCGCCTGACCCCAATCGTCCCCGGGGGGCTTAAGCAGCGTGACCCCCACCTCCTCGCCCGACGCCCTGTCCCTCAGAATGCCCTCCGCCTTCGCGCATCCGGGCCCGTCCGCCTCTTCGTGGATAAGGAACTCCAGCTGTTCCCCGGATACCGTCCGCCGTCCCAGCATCACGGACAGCGCCCCCCCGATGACATCTCGCGCGCGATCCAATTCCGCCCGGTCCCGGGGCTCCAGCAGGGGTGCCATCTGGGTCCGTGCGTCGTCGGCCCACCATTGCGTCAGGGATCTCTCGTGCGGGTCGCCCACGCGCTCGCCCGCTGGCGCCGGGTGCGCACTGTCCCAGACCGTGAGCCTGTCACTGCCCAGAAACTCGAAATCGCGTTCCAACACCGGAGCCTGGAGGCCCAGTTTGAAGTGGCGGTTGAGAAAGCCATAGAACTGCGCTCGCGAGACATGGTTGTAGTTGTGCTTGAACTGCGTGTTGAAGTGGGCCTCGTAGTTTCCGGGCGCACCCAGCAGCTTGTATAGGGCCAGGAGATCGGGATGCCCCTTGCCCTGCAATTCGATCGTCCAGTCATCCGCGGAGGTGAGGCCCAGCGGCCTGGGCGCCGCCGCCGCCGCGATATCGATGTTCCCCTGGCCGATCCTCAGGTACACGGCGTTCTCGCACGCGCACCCGCCCTGCATGGCGGTCGACACCATCACGGCGGGGAATGCCGCGCGGACGCGCCCGTCAATGGCGGTCAGCATCATCGTTTGCGTCGCTCCTCCGCTGGCACCGCTCACGGCCACCCTCGCGGGATCCACGTCGGGGAGACCCAACAGGAAATCCAGCGCCCGAACCCCATTCCATGTCTGGATCCCAAACCGGGATTGCAGCCAGCCCGTCGCCCGCGCGCCCCCAAGCAACCAGCCCCGGCCGACAGCATCATCCGCATCGGGCGGTGCCGCCCGCCGATGCGACGGAAACTGCACCGAATCTGCGTTCGCGAGCATGTCATAGTGAAAGACGACACATCCCATGCGAGCGGCCTGCACGCATCGGGCCTGCAGCGGCGATCGCGCGGCGCTCTCGAAACGCTCCGACCCGCCGGCAAGCGCTTCGCGGACCTTCGCGTCCCCACCCTTCCCCTCCCCGGCATCCACGAAACGCCCATTGGGCCAGTGGCCATGCGGCATCAGGACCCCGGGGCACTTACCCGCCGCAGCGTCCCCCTTCGGACGGTACAGGTTTCCCGTGACAAAGTGACCGGGCATCGACTCGAGATATACCTTCTCGATCGTGTAGTCCCCCATGTCGATCCGCCCGTGCACCACCGCGTTCAAGGCGCACTTCGTCGGCTCCGGCCAGAGGCCGGCCGCCACGAGAACCCGCAGGCGAATTTCCGCAGACCGCGCCTGCCAGGCCGCTGCGCTGTCCACCGGCGTGAACGGGAAATACCCATCCAGCGTCCGGAGATCCCCGTGCCGCGGGTCCCCCGCCCCAGCCGTGCCCCCGCACGCCGCCAGCACCGCGACTGCGGCGATCATGCGCCAGAGTACGCCGCCAACCCGCCCCTGGCAGCGCGCCCTCCGATGGAACCGTCCCTCTTGCTGCATCCCACCAGCCTATTCCGGAGACCCGCGCCACAAAACACAAAACCGGCCTTCCGGAACGCCGTCGACAGCACGCATCACTCGTGCTAATGGGCGTTAGTGGCGCGGGCCACCCAGGCACTCGCGCCCAATGAGGTGAATTCATACGGCTACCGGCAATCAGGCGGGTTCGCGATCAGGCAAGAGACGGTCCGCTCTGGCGAAAAAGCCGCGATCATCCCATCCGGCGAAGGTTCCCACGCCCGGCGTCGCGCCTCGAGCGGTCCCCGATGCCCGGCAGCGTCCGCCCCGCTTGACCCGGCAAGGGATCCGGTCCCTCGTCGCAAGAAGGGGCCGGATGCAGGAGCGGGCGCGCCGCGTCATCGGAAGGTTCGCGCGGACGCGTTCGGAGTGGTTCCCACACCTCGCGAGAAGGCTCAGGCGCACCCTCTGGGCGATGCTCGTGGTCAGCGCCGTCATCCACGTCGCGGCCCTCCTGATCCTCGGCTCCCTCGTCGTCTACAGGGAGTTCTTCGAAAAGAAGGTCGCGCTCGAGATCGTGCCACCGCCGGAGCGCATGCTCAGGCCGGAGGAACACCAGTACACGGTCCGGATCCAGGAGGAACAGAGGCGCAGCGGCCGGCCCCGGCTGGTCCCCCGCCTGAACGCGAGCCGGATCGCCGACTTCGCGCTCCCGGCCATCATGGCCGATGCCCCCACCCCCGATGCCAGGCTCGTGAATAGCCTCCAGGCCTTCAGCAAGGCCGGCGTCGGCATGGGCCTCGGCGGAGGGACCGGTTCCGGCGGACTCGGCCTGGGCACATCCACCGTCCGCTTCTTCGGTATCACCGACCGCGGCGAACGCATCGCATTCCTCATCGACATCTCCCTCAGCATGCTCGAGGACGACAAGGGCGGCGAGCCGGGCTTCGAAAAACTCAAGGAGGAGATCAGCGACATGATCGATCGCCTCAGCCCCGGCACCTTCTTCAACCTCGTGCTCTTTGGCACGGGCGT
>JADLBR010000398.1 GCA_020847615.1 Verrucomicrobiia bacterium | reverse complement strand
CGGCGGCGATCAGCCCGAAACCAAAAATGACCGCGAGGTTGACGCCGGCCGCCACGTGCTGCTCCGCCATCAGCCCGTGATGGAAGCAGGTGAGGTAGACGAAGAGGGCGTAGAGCGCCAGATAGGCGCCGAAGAGGATGAGGCCGAGGCGGCGGTTGAAGGAGGCCGGCCCCCCGGGGGGATGGGTTTCGGCGGGCGCGTCGGTGTCCTGTGCGGGCATATTGGCGGGAACGCTACACCGCATTGCAGTTTCCGCACCTGCGTCCGGGCACTTTTCTTTCTGGGCCCAGGACCGACACCGCATGGCGCCCCAGCCTGTCCCGCAGCATCGCCCGGTACCGATCCCGATCCCGCGCGAATCGAAACAGGAACGACCAGTCGTGGCACCGATGCGTCACGTGATAGATGTGCCCGGCCAGCATGTAACGGTTCGCGCGCGGCATACCCACCCGTAGGGCCAAAATCCAGGCCCAAAAATCGCCCCCAAGGTCCAGAAACCACCTCCCGCCCAATCCCAACCCTCTTTCATTTCAACAAATCCCGTGGTCCGACTCCAGACTAACCGGCCCGTTGAATTTTCTGACAAGTCGAACTTGCCGATCCCCATGGGATTTCAACGGGGGGCACGCCCCCCCGCCGAGGTTCGAAGCACCAATAGATTCCTTTTCCGGCTCAGCCATCTTGCCTGTGGGATGGAAAACGGACCGCTGAACAGCCCCGGCATGGCCCTGGCGTCGTTCAGACCGATGGCGTGGCTCATTTGCGCATAGAACACCGCAGCCACATGGCTCCATGGACTGAAGACCCGCACACCGGCACCGTGTTCCCGAGCGAGCTTCGGCACCAGGCGGCTCGGAATGGGATTGCACAACCGCCTCAGCACCGTGATGCTAGTGCGGGCCGGACGATTGGTTTTCTGGTTTTTCATCCCCGCCGAGTGGCGAGGCTTAGGGCCGTCGTCCAGCCCGTTTTTCGCAATCGGCCATGGGATGCCTGTGAAAACAAATGCTGGCTTAACCTGATCTAATTCAATAAAGCATACAATGAAACATATAAAAACACGCGTCGGCTTGCTGACCGGAATGATAATGCCGATCAGCATGAACACTTTTGCCATTATTCTAACCGCTACCGCGAGCGCTTCGGCCTCGCCGATTACCTGGTCAGGCCCGGTGCAGTTTACCAATACAACCCAACTGATCAGCAACGAAGACGGCGCAACGCTAGTGGAAGCCTGTAATCCGGGCGGCACAGCCGATCTCTCGGTGGGAGGCACCGTGTTTACTGCGGGAGCCGGATCCCTGACGGGCATGCCTTGCGTGTATGAATCGGGAACGCTGGCCGGATCACCGACGGCCGACAACAATATGAATGCGGTTCTGAATTCGATTCTCTATGCGGGAGATGTCCATCATCCCGCGCTGGTTTTCACCAATCTGACAGCCGGACGGCTATATAAAGTGCAGATGTTTATTGTGGATAACCGGAATATAGGGAACATTCCCGGATATCTGGTGGCCGTGGACCGGAAACACGGCGGCATCGTTGCATGGGATATCGGGAACGGTCTGCCGGGCTATGCCAGCTCTATAATCGGTTCTTTTACCGCAGCAGGTAAAACGGCTTCTATTCCTATAGAACTCAGCATCGATAACGCGCCGTACGGCCCATACGGTGCTTCCTTAAACGCGTATCTGCTGATTGAAGCCGGCTCTGCTCCCGCCGCAGCAGAACCGTTGGTTCCTGCAACATCGTCTTACAGCCGCCAGACCAATCCGGGAACGGCAATCACGTACTATCCTTCACAGCTGCTCAGTGCTCATCCGCAACGCAACGGCGCGGCATATGCTCAAGGATATCCTCATGTAAGCGGAATGTATAAACCGGCTCCGGATCATTTTTACATTGATTCCGGTTTCGGCCCGCTGCGGGTGATTCCCGGCCAGACCGGCGAAAACGAACTGACCTTCCGTCAAAGCGGCGTGCTGTGTGCGGCCTCTCCGGTCTTCACGTTCCGCTTCGGGGTAAAAACGGGGCTGGCCTCGCTGCTGCCCGGCGTTGCATTGAACGGAGGGATTTCCTGGCTGCGCGACTGGCCGGTAACAGATTATCAGATCTGGCCGGCGCGCGTGGTTTATCAGCTTCGTTCTCCTTCCGGTCAGTTCGAAGCGCGGCTGGATGTCGTTCAGGCCGCTTCGATCGGCGGCGCTGGAATAGTCACGAAGTTGAATTTAAACAATATCTCCGGCGCTTCGCTGAATCCGACCCTGGTACTGGCCGGTTATACCAGCACACCGGTTCTTCCGCAGACGCTGCCGTCAAACGGCGCACAGCTTCTCCAGGTTGCCTGCGCGACCGCGACATCTTCCTATGGGGGATTCGCTTCATGTGCTGTGCCGAATCTTCATGTTGCCAGCTATGTACTGCTGGGCGGGTTTGACGGCGGAATATCCCAGAAAAGTCTTGAGCTTGCGCCGAATGCATCCGAAGAAACCTGCTTCATGGCTTTACTGGACGCGCCGGATCAGGTTGATCCGGGAATTCTTCAGCAGGTAACGGACTATTTCTCGCGCAATCCGGCGCTTTCGGCAGAAACGCGGCAGGCGCTGATTGATGCGGCGCTGGAGGCTTATGTTTACTGCACAACCGAAGGCGATCAGAAATGGCAGAGCAGCCGGAACACGCTGTCCGGAGTTTTTGCGGCATCATCCGCCGCCGCCTCGAACGGGATATACCGTACTTCCCCCTGCCGGTTCGATCTGCCGGGTAATAAACTGTCCGGTTATCTGAACTATGCCGCCAACGACCTGCTGCCTGCGCTGGTGCAGCCGCCGGGAATGGTCCATGATTCTAAATACTTCGGAGTCTGGAACTATATTTTCGCTTACCGCCATCAGTACGCGGGCATGAATCTGGGACTGGAGAAGGAGGCGATCAACGACCTGCTGCTGCGTTCCTGCAATCAGAAGCCGGACGGATTTCTTCGCGGCATTCATGCGGATTTCAAAACGGACAGCCATGCTACGATGTATGAAGAATCGTTTATCATAGCAGCGCGGCATTACTGGAAATGGACCGGCGATTTTGCGCCGGTTCAGCAGCTCTGGCCGGCGATGGTCAAAGCCGTTCAGTTCATGGAAGACGTGCTGAATCCGGACGGAGATGATCTGTATGCGGATCTCCTCCATCAGTACAAGAGTGACAGCGATTCCCGCGGACCGAGCTCCGTTTTCCAGTCCTCCTTGGTCTGGCGCGCCTATGAGGCCATGGCTGAATTTGCCGATCAGATGCAGCTCCCGCAAGCGTCTGCCTACCGGGCCAAAGCGGAACGGATTTATGCCGCAATCCAGCGTGAACTCTGGTCTTCCGGAAAAGTCATGATCGGTTCCAAATGCCCGCTGAACATGCTGCGGCTGCATCCTGAATGCCTTGAGGTGGAAGTTCCGGTCCGGACGGGCGCGGTGGATCCGTATCAGGCGTATGTCATTACGGACTGGTATCTGAAAAACTGTGCCTTCGGGGATGCGGAAGGCAACCTGTGGGTGCTGGAGTCGGACTGGTGGCCCCGGGTCTGGACACAGGGGCTGAATCTGCCGAGCGATAGTATTATGATCGGCATGACCGCGCTCCTGAGCGGCTGCTTTGATGCGGGCGTGCATATTTTGCATTCATATGCCGGCACAGCGTATAGGGACGCGCGGTTTGGAGACGCATATCTTCTGGATTCACATCAGACTCCGCTCCGGTGCGGTTGCGGTGTTGCCGCCGCCACCTGCCAGGGTGCTTGGGGCCGGGCGCTGGTGGAGGGTCTCTTCGGCGTTGATCCGCATGTGGACGAAAACTATATCACAGTCCGCCCGAACCTGCCGCGCTCATGGACCAACGCCCTGTTTGAGCGTCCGAACCTGAAGATTGCATTTGAACAGACCGGCACGCAAAGCCGCTGGGAAATCTCCGCGGCATCCAATGTCAGCGCCCGGCTTCAACTGCCTGTCTTTGCGCCGGTCAGCTCATTGCAGGTCAACGGGCAGTCCGTTCCGGTTGTTATTGAACCCGGCATGGCCTGCGGTCGTCTGACCGTTGATACACCGCCGGGCGGCGCGGTGCTTCAACTCGGGCTGGTTGCCACGAATTACAGCATTCAGGCGCTGTCCGTGAATACCGTGAAGAGACAGGGCGATCTCTGTGAAGTCACCTATGGTGGACTGGATGAAATCACAGCGGACGACCGGTTCGACTTCTTCTCGGACATCAGCGTGCAGAGCGGGAAGATTACGATGAAACTGGCCAAAACTGGCTGCGGAAGAGCCACGCTCTTCCTGAACTGCCGCTCCGGTTCCCTGCGCTGGACTGAACCCGTCAGCTTCAACACCGGCAACGGGCTGGTTCTCGAACAGACGGTGAATGATCCTGTGCCGGCCGGCAGTAAGCTGGTCCCGGTCAACCTGAGCGGTGTATATAACGAAAGCATCAACACCTGCTTCAATTACCATTGGGATTTGGATCATGGATCGTATTACCCGGCTCCGGAACTGCTCGACACCAACCGGATTGACTACTGGTATTATGATCCGTTTGCGCTGACGGAACCGCTGCCGCTCAATCTGCGCGTCGGACCGATTCCGTTCCGGGTCGGCACGGAAGGGCTGCTGACGGATAAGAATCTGGCGATGATCGCCAACACCTCTCCGCGGGAACTTCCGACCGGACTGACGGTCAAGATCGGCCGCAGGGTGAACAAAATCTATCTGCTGTCACTGAATTTTGTGCTGGCGCAGAAAAGTTACGTTCCCTGCGTAAAAATCGAGCTGCGTTATACCGACGGCAGCGCGGAAGAACGCGAACTGATCAATCCGTATAACTTCGACTTCTTCGGCCAGAACTCGGGCATCAACACGCGGGAATACGCGCTGAATTCCGTTCCGCGCCCGACCCAGGTCTATTATAAAGACACCCACCTGACCATGACCGACGTGCTCTGCGACAGATCGAAAACGCTGGAGGAAATTTCGTTTAGGAGTATTGCCACGGAAACATTCTTTGGACTCGCCGGCATGACCTTGAATGTTCCGGATGCGAAGTAATTATCGCGCGGGCATCCCGCCCGTCTTGAGAAACCGCTGCACGGTTGAAACCGCGATGGCGTGTAGAAACCATCTGGTGTTCTCACGGATAAGTCGGTAGGATATCGAAAGGGCTTCACGCATTGAGAGGGTTGCGGAACTGGCGATGAAACTGGGGGAGGAGCATCTGGCGCCCTACGGCTCGGTCAAATGCCGGCACGACTTCACGCAGTATCTATCGGGGTCCCAGGCTCTCGGGGTCGGACCACAGGTTTCCTCTACGCCGCAAGGGCTCGTGCGGCACGAACGACCGGATTGGGACCCTTAGAGCTGATTTCCAACCCCGGAAATGGCCCGTAAGGAGTCGTGCGCTCGGGAACGACCCACATCCCCTCATCGCGCACCGTCTCCACTGACATGCGGTTCGGGATCCGTGGCGCGATCTTCCGGGCAAAGGCCCCTCCCCCCACCGCGAGGCTTTCGGTCCATCGCGCCTCGCGTGCCATCCGCGCCGATCGAAGCGATGACAAACCACGGCACTGCGGTGCCCTCGGAGACGGCCGAGTACTGATCCTTGACGGCCGCGAGCCGAGATGTCGTCTCCACCACTCCCCCAAGACGGGTGACGTCGACTTCGCGTGATTCGAACAGGCGCAAATACTCCGCCCTCAATGTCTGAGAGAGAGCGACGGACCGCCTATGGCCTGTTTTCCGAAAACCCAAAACCCGGAGCTTCTGCTAAAAGTTCTCGTTCTTTCCCCTGCCGCGCATCACCGCGCGGCAAATGGCACACGCGGCGGACCCTGCGCGGCGAGGCCAAGGACGGCAAGCACTTTTTGATGAAATTAACAATGATCCGTGCGCAGGTGTTCGCCTGATCAGTATTTCAGGCCGAAAATGGGCTGCGGTTCATATAGAAGATTTCGCGTTATCGGGCGGGCAATCATTGGTGGCGGCGGGCGAGTTCTCGTGCGAGACGGGCATCTATTGCGTTTTGCATTTTGTATCACATCGTTCCATGCCCTGGCGGGATTTGTGTTTTGGTTGGGACGGGTCATAGTCTTCGGGCCTGAGGCGGGGAATGGGTTCCCGTGGCCCGGGCGAGCAGGAGGATATGGCGATGGCACAGGATGATTCGGTGGTGATGCGGAAGGCTCGGGAATTGTGCGAGACGATCATCTCGCAGCCGGAGTTCATCTCCATCCAGAAGCGGGTGAGCGCGTTCGAGGCGGACTCCGAGGCCAAGGGTCTCTACGACTCGCTGGTCGAGCGGCACCAGGAACTCTCCCGGCAGCAGGGCATGGGCCAGCCCATCACCGACGAGGAGATGGACGGTTTCGACAGCCTGCGCCGGCGGGTGTTCGATCACCCGGTCGCCAAGGGGTTCCTCGACGCGCGCGAGGAGGCGCACGAGTTGCAGATGTCGGTTCGCCGCTTTGTTTCAAAGACGTTTGAATTGGGGCGATTGCCGAAGCCCGAGGAACTCGAGGAGGGCGGCGGCGGTTGCGGCGGGGGGTGTTCCTGTCATTAGATCAAAGGGAAGAGATCAAAGGGCATCGCCGCAGGTGATGGCCCGAAGGTGGCTGGGCGCCCTTCAACCCAGCACCGCTGACTCGAAAATATCCGCTTCGCTCCCCGTAGCCGAACGCGTAAGCGTTTGGGCGCCAAAGCCTCACGGCTTCGGCTACATTTTCGGCACCGGTGGTCCGGCGGCTGCCGGATGACGTCTGGCTCAAGAATCCCGTCGGCTCGCACATAGCGGACAGTCCTCGCGCCGCTTTGCGCCGAAGCGGGTGAGAAATTTTCATCCCCCGGCGTGGTCCGCCGCGGCGGACATGATGTCTTGCCTAGAATGATAGCAGCAGCTGCCAGATGAAGCAGTTGCCGAGCGCGTCCACCTCTTTCCAGATGCGCTCGCACAGCGGGGCGTCGCCCTGGATGGGCGGGAGGGTGGCCTTCTTCTTCTCCCACGAAAGGCATTCGCCCGGCTGGGGCTTGTCCTTCTGGGGGCCGGGCAGGAACGCGCCGGGGGTGGCATCGGATGGCAGGGGTTTCGGGGCGCCGGGGGTCAGCTGCGATGCGTGGCCTCGGCCATAGGTGCCGTACTCGAGGGTCGCCTCGGTCATGGCGCGGACGTTCTCGACGGTGGCATCGTTCTGGACGATGGCGCTGGCATCCATGATGTAGCCGCCGTCGCGGGCCACTTCCGCGAGCAGTTTCTTCACGTGTGCGCGGACATCCTTGGGCGTCTTGATGGAGAGCAGGGTGTTTGGGACCCCGCCGGAGAGGCAGAATTTCTCGCCCAGGATCTTCTTGGCCTTGATGGGGTCGCCCTGGTCGACGTGGTAGACGATGCTGCGGTCGGGGAGTTCGGCGAAGCTCTCGAGGTGGAAATCCCAGTTGCCCTCGGCGTAGAAGAGGGTCTGGTGGCCGGAGGCCCAGAGTTCCTGGATGATGGGCTTGAGGGTGGCCCAGTAGACGTTCTGGAAGACCTCCGGGGATACGAAGGGGACGCCGCCCCGGTGCATCCAGTAGCCGACGGGGACCTGGCCGGAGGGGTCGGCGGTGGTCCTGGCGACATGCAGGAGGTGTGGGGCGAGCGCCTCGCAGGCGGCCATGACTTTGTCGCGGCGCTCGAATAGGTCCTCCACCAGGCCCAGGTAGCCGCGGAGCTTGTCGGCGATGATGTCCATGGGCGCCTTGAGGATGCCGGCGATGGCGGAGACGGTGCCGGACTCGCGGCGCAGGCGCGCGACCTGCGGGCCGAAATCCATGAAGTAGTTCCACATGGCCATGCCCCCCTTCACCAGGGCGAGGTTGTTGGCGAAGGTGGAGGGGGAGCCGATCGGGCTGGTGGTGGAGGAGACGCGCGGCAACCAGACATTGTAGAGGAAGCCGGTCGGGTCTTCGATGAGCTGGTCGTACTCGTCGGCCTTCATGAAGGCCTGGTCCTCGGGTGGCTCGCGGTACTGGAAGCCGGTGCCCGCGGGGATGTCGATGCCGGGGATCGCGTAGTAGCGGAGGCCGAGGGCCTGCGCGAGGCCCGTCCAGACGTAGACCATGTTGGCGACGACGGCGTCCCAGTCAAAGTCGGCGGCGCACTTGCACGCGGAGTCGAAGGCGATGCGGTAGTCGTGCGCGAGCTGCTGGGGCGTGTGGCCGGTGTGGACGCCGGTGAATTCCGCGACGAAGGGCCGGATGGGGACGCGGTCGGGCGTCTCGTTGCGCATCGCGGTCGTGTAGCGGGCCAGCCGCTCGGTGTAGCGCTTCTCCATGGTGTCGGGCATGGGGATGTCCTCGGGTTGGGTTCAGCGGCTCCAGTCGAGCCCGCCCTTCTTCCACTCGTAGGCGAGGCCGGCGACCACGAGGCCCGTGAAGAAGAGCATGGCCCAGAAGATGGTCCAGGATTGGCCGGCGGCGTCGCGGAATGCGACGGCCCACGGGTAGAAGAAGACGACCTCGATGTCGAAGATGATGAAGAGCATCGCGACGAGATAGAATTTGACGGAGAAGCGGGGGCTCGACGTGCCGCGCGGCTCCATGCCGCACTCGTAAGGGGTGTCCTTCGCGGCGGATGTCCTCGCGCGCTGGCCGAGGAGCAGGGCGACGGCGAAGGCGCCGAGCGGCACGGCCGCGGCGAACACCATCTGGATCAGGAAGGGGACGAACTCGTTGCTCATCGGCAACCCGTCCATTAGCAGGGCGTGCGGGGATGCCAATTTGAAACTTGGGGAAGTCCCAGCGGCTTGCGGGGGCCGGGGTGCGGTTTAGAGTGGGGCGGTGCGCGATGGACGAAATGGCGACGGCGGGCCACCGCGGGTGGCCGCAGGGAACGCGATCCTTTCGGAGGACGGGCCCTATTCGCTCATTTTCTGGCTGGAGCATTTTCAGGACGACGGCGATTGGCCGGCGGTCATGCGCACGGCGCGCGAGCTGCTGCATCTCGCGCCCGAGCATCCCGAGGGCCTTCGGTTTTTGGCGGAGGCCTACTTTCGTCTGGAAAAGTGGGAGGAGGCGCACGAGGTGGCGTGCAGGCTCGTGCGCGCGCACCCGTTCGTGATCGACGGGTACTGGGTCCTTTCGGACCTGGCGGCGCGGGCCGACGATCTGGAGCGGAGCGCGGACTACATCGAGCGGGCGGCGCGGCTGATCCCGAATTCCGACGCGATCTGGGTCGAGGCGGCGCGGGCGAATTTCAACCTGGGGAGGCTGGGGCGGTGCCTGATGGCGGCGGACCACGGCCTGCGTGTCAATCCGATGAACATCAGGCTGATCATCTACCGGGTTTTCGCGCTGGTGGGATTGAGGTGCGAGAAGGGCGCGAAGATCGCCGCGGGGCGCCTGTTGGATCTCGGCGTGGACGCCGACGTGCTGCGGGAGACCGCGCGCGAACTGGGCATCACGGGGGCCTCCGTGGCGCGGCTGGAGCGGATCGCGGGCGGGCAGATGGCGGAGTTGCCCGCCGGCTCTGAGGCGGGAAGCAGGCGCCGGGCGAGGCGGGCCCTGGCCGGGGGCGCGGCCGCCCTCGAGGAGATGAGCTCTCAGGCGCCGCCGCTGACGCGGGCCCAGTTCTCGGCGCAACTGGCGGCCGCCGAGGAGCGGCGCGCCGAAGTGGAGGAATCGTCCGGGGAGGATGCGGGATCCGACGCCGACGGAGTGGCCGATGCCGAAGAGGTGTACTACGTCTTCGACCGGTACCGGACCCACGGTCCTTTCACCATCGGGCGACTGGTCCGGTTGTTCAAGGAATCGACGTTCGAGATACGCGAAGCCTACGTGCGCCGGGAGGCCGATGATCGCTGGACCCGGGCGCTCGAGATGGAGGGCCTGGCCACGGCGCCGTTCTGAGTTGCCGGTGGGGCGTTCGCGTGCCACCGTACTGCGTAGCAAGGTTCGTACTTTGAGCGACGACAGTCTGGATCCGGTCCCAGCGATGCCTGGCGCGACGGGCGGCGGAGGCGAGGGGCACTTCGTTATCGAGGCGCGCGAGGGGGCCCTCGGGTTTGTTCAGGCCGATCCGGTGTTCGAGGGCCAATTTCAGATTCCCGCTGGCGCTGCGCGGGACGGCGTGGCGGTGGCCGCGACGGTGGCCGGCGACCCCGGGCGCGATATCGAGCGCTGCTGCCGGGAGGCGCTCGCGAAACGCGTGACCATGAGCCGGCGCTTGACGGTTCCCGGGGCGCGCGGGGACCGGTGCATGCTCCTGACGTTTTCGCCCGCGGCGTGGGGGGACGGGGCGACTTGGCGGGTGAGCGGGGTGTCGATCGACGTGACCGATCTGGCGCGCGCCGAGGGGTACATCAGCACGGCGGAGGGTTTCGACCGCTACCTGATCCATGCCACGGACCGGTTCTATGAGCCGGTGCTGATCTGCGAGGTCGTGGACGAGATCCCGTTGGTGGTGTACGCGAACAAGTCGTTCCAGCGCACCTTCGGGTACACCCGGGCCGAGATGGTGGGCCGGGATCCCATTTTCCTCCTATTTCCTGAGACGTCGGCAGCCATCAGGGAGGTGATTTCCAGTTCGTGGAAGAACCAGCGCCCGGTGTGGAAGATCACGGAGGCGGCTAGGCGGGACGGCGGGTCCCTGCGGTGCAAGGTGGTTTTTGATTTTCACCGATTCGAGCGGGGGGCGCAATCGCAGCTCAAGATCACGTTCATTCTCCTGGAGGGGCAGCCCGCCGCGCTGGCGCAGGAGGCTGGTCCGGGCCAATACAGGCGGCTCCAGCTCCAGGGGATGCTCCAGGCGGCCGGCAGCATCATCAACGATTTCAACAACCTCTTGGCGGTGATCATCGGCAATGCGCCGCTGCTCCCGGCCCAGGTCCAGGAGAATATCGAATCCATCAAGACGTCCAAGCGGTTGGCGACGCAGGCCGCGGACATCGTCATCAACCTGCTGCGGATGACGCGGCGCCTGCCCGCGCCGCAAGAGCTGGGGGTGCAGGAGGTGGTGCCGCCACCCCCGCCAGCTCCCCCGATGCCCGAGGTCAAAGGCGAGAGCCCGCTGGATCGAGCGCTCCGGGCGTCCCCGTCGATTGACACCGCCATGGCGGCCCGAGAACTGGCGCGCCCCGGTCCATCGGATTCCGTGGCGGCCGCCGACGTGTTGCCGACGGATCGCCCGGAGCCGGAAAGGGAATCGCACGAGCAGCCGACCAGCGAGGCGCCAAGGATTCTAGTCGTTGATGATGAGCCGTTTATACGAAGCATGATCGATCGATCGCTCTCCGTGGTGGGGTATCGGACGGCGCAGGCCGCCACCGGGGAGGATGCGTTGGCCATTATCGAGGGGGACCGTGATGGTTACGACGTGGTCATCATGGATTATGCCTTGGGTGGGCTGAGTGGGCTTGAGGTGCTTCAGGTGATCAGGGAGCACGGGGTGAAGACGCCGGTCCTCATGATCAGCGGGTACCTGGGACCCCAGGTGACCGAGCAGACGCTGGCGCTTGGGCGGGTCAAGGTACTGACGAAGCCATTTCAGCCGAACGAATTGCTGGAAATGGTCGAGACAATGGTGAAAACTACCCGTCGGTAGGTATGTCGCTGTTCGGATCCAAGGCCACGGACTCGCAGTTGCTGCGTGCCTTCGAGCAACGGTGCAGCGCCGGGTTGTTCGCGGTGGCGCGGGACGAGGGCCGGCACGTGTTTATCACCGCCAACCAGCGCTTTCGGGAGCAGTTCGATCTGCCGGGCGCGGGCATCGAGGGCAAGCCCGTGGAGGAGTTCATTGGCGGGGAGACGGGGATGGACTTCAGGTCGTGCCTGGACGAGGCCGTCACGAAGCGCCGCAGGATCGTGCGCCGCGTATCGCTCCAGCGGGTGGACGAGCCCGATTGGTTCCTGCTGCATCTGGATCCCGACACGGGGACGGGGCCGGGCGAGCCGGATCTCGTCTACGGGTTGTCCCTGGACGTGACGCACACCACCCGCGCCGAGGCGGCCATGAACAGCGCCTTCGGTTTTGACAAACTGCTGGGGCACTCGGTGGACTACATGACGGACCCGGTGGCGATCTGCGATGTCCGGTCCGAGGGGGTGCCCGTCATCCACTGCAACCAGGCTTTCACGCGGGCCTTCGGCTACTCCCGCAACGAGATCGTCGGCCGCGACCCGATATTCCTTTTGTTCCGCGATCGGACCGACGAGGTGACGGACCTGATCGAGCGCTCGTGGCACGAGGGCAAGGCGGTGTGGCAGGTGTTTCCCGTGGCGGGCAAGCGCGGTGTCCTGATCGAGAGCCAGGTGGTCTTCGATTTCTACAGGAGCGACGAGGGGCGGATCTCGTTCCTGAAGATGACCTTCTTGGATTCCGGCGGTGGCCAGAGCCCGCTGGACCGGGACCGGCACCTGAAGATGCAGGTGGAGGAGCTGCTGGTGGCGGCGGGCAGCATCATCAATGATTTCAACAACCTCTTGGCGCTGATCGCGGGAAAGGGCAAGACGCTGCCCTATTCGTTGACGCAGATCATCGATGCGGTCAGTTCCTCGCGGCAGTCGGCGACGCAGGCGGCGGACATCGTGTTCAACTTGCTGAGGGGCGACCGGCGCGCGATACCGACCGGTGGCGCGCCCGTGGCCGTGGCCGACACGCGCCCGCCACAGGAACTGTACGCGGAAACCGTGCCCGTCATGGAACCCGCGGCGCCGGTGGCGCCCGCGGCGCCCACGGCGCCCGCGAAGCGCAGGCCCACGGCGCCGGTCGGCGCGGGGCGCAGGATCCTGGTGGTGGACGACGAGCCCTTTATTCGCGTGCTGCTGCGCGACGCGCTGGTGACCGAGGGTTACGAGGTCGATGTGCTGGCCAGCGGCGAGGAGGTCTTGGACCTCTGCCGGACCGGGGCGAGCCCCTATGCGGCGATTGTCTTGGACTACACGCTGGGCGGCATCAACGGGCTGGAGATTGCCAGCGCGCTGCGGAAATCGGGCCAGGCGACGCCGGTGTTGCTGATCAGCGGGTACCTCAGCCAGGACATCGCGGCGGGCGCGCGCGCGATCGAGGCGCTGGCGCTGATGCCGAAACCGTTCCAGCCGAAGGAGCTGGCGGATCGCATCGCGCGGCTGATCGCGACGCGCCGCTGACTTGAAAATAGCCGCAGCGTCTCCCGTAGCCGAACGCGTGAGCGTTTGGGCGCCAAAGCCTCACGGCTTCGGCTACATTTTCACCCCCGGTGGTGCCCCGCGCGCCGATGCGTGCCACAAGAGAACGGAATCAAGCGGTCATGCGCATGCCGCCTGGCGGCACTACGAACCCAAGACATCCGGGACGTTCGTAGTGCTGCCTTCAGGCAGCCCCGGCCCACCAGAAATTTCCCTCTGAATAATCCGGCGCGTGGATGATTCAGGGGACAATCTCGCCATCGAATGCGTACCAGTCGAGGTGGGCCCAGTCGCCGCCGGTGTTCTTGACCGTGACGCGGCGCGTGCCGGGCGGGATCGAGAACTCCAGGACGCGGTCGTATTCTGCGGCGGCGGCATCGTTCTTTTGGTCGAGGTCCGGGAGATCCACGGCGCGGGGTGGGCGGTCGTCGGTCTGGCACTCGATGCGCGCGCCGAGGGTCGCGACGGCGCGGACGGAGACGCGGAGGCGACCTCCCCCGGGCATGTTGACGGCGAAGACATGCGGGTGGCGCAGGTGGCCGTGCAGGTTGCCGTGGAGGAACGCCCCGGGGAAATCCGAGCGCGGGGCGGGCATGCCATCGGGGCCGATGGCGATGTGGGCGCCGCCCGCCCAGCCCCAGTCGGGCATCGGGCGAATCCGTGGGCCGCCCATCGAGAGCGGCGGTGGTTCCGGGTATTCGAGTATGGCGACCGCGTACGCCTCCAGTTCGGGTATCGTGACACGGAGCCGATCGCCCTCGATGCGCGCGGCGCCCTGGCGGGGGGACTCCCAATCGGGCGAGACAATCGAGATGTTGCTCGGGGCGCGCGCGGTGGGTACGAGAATGGCGATGTTGGATCGTGGCGCGGGTCGCGAGTCGCGCGCTTGCCGGTTTATCGCGTGCAGGATCAGGGCGGGCGGATCTTGTCGTTTCCAGAGCGCGACGCTCAGGTCCGGGGCCTCGGGAAGGAGCCCGTCGAAACCGGCGAAGGTCGGCCCCAGGTACAGGTCGCGGTGCGAGCGATAGAAGCGCGCCTGTCGGGCGATCTCCCGGATGGTGCCGTCGGCCAACGCGTCATTGCCCCAGGGACCGGCCACCGGGAAGGCGAAGAAGGCGCCCGACGCGTAGATCTCGGCGCCGCGCGTGCGCATCCATAGCTCGCGCTCCGGGGGCGGGACATCCCGGATCCAGGGAAAACCCCCGAAGCCCCAGTCGTGGAAAAATACGACTGGCACCCGCTCACCGGCCAAGGCCCGGCCCGCGGCGACCGTCCCGGACCATCGGTCGACGAGGTCTTCGGAGAGGTCGATCTTGCCGTCGGCGGCCTTCCACAGCCCCCAGACGCCGAGGACCTGCAGATCGACGTATCGCGCGAGCCCGTTGCCGCTGATGAGGACCCTGCGCCCCTTGGCCGCGGCATGGGCGCGGATCTGATCGGTCATGTACCGCCACGCGCGGTCATCGCGCGCCTCGCGGAAGGCGGCCCAGTCTCCGGCGAGCGGGTTGGTGTGGGCGTGCGGCTTATCGGTGAGGCCGCGGAGTTTGAGAAAGGCGCGATAGTCGAGGCTCGCGATGGTGCCGTCGGGGCAGAGGTTGTGGTTGGCGGTATCGACGCCGAGGGCCTCGCGCCATAGCGCGTCGCCCCGGCCCCAGCCCTTCCCCTCGCAGTAGCCGCGCACCAGATGCTGCCGGAAATCGCGGATCGAGTGGTCGTCGAATCCCTCGTTGGCGTGGAGCGCGGCGTTGATCTCGTCCATGAAAAGATAGTCCGCCCCGGCGTCGATCTGGCGTTTGCAGAAGGAGAGGACGTAATCGAGGTACGCCGGGTTGGAGAGCGTGCCGTGGCGGGTTCCGGCCTCGCCCCATGCGTCGACGAGATGCCCGTCGGGCCCGCGGGTGGCCATGTCGAGGACCCGATCTTCCGGCAGGCCGTTCTCGCCGTGGTATAGGGCGCTGCAGGTGACGCCGCCCCCAAACAGGGCGCCCATGGCGTGGGCCTTCGGGACGAGATGTGCGAGGCGCGCCCAATCTTGGGCGTCGCGCCACTTGAACCAGCCCCGGATGAGGACGTCCGAGCCCGCCTTGCGCGCGGCCGCGATGCCGCGCTCAGAGTCGATGTACTCGTTGACCGTGTAGACGATGGCGTCTCGGATGTCGGCCAAGGGCTTGTCGCGGCGCAACCCCGGCGGAAAATCGGCGACCGGCAGCAGGAGGGCGGGATCGATCGTGGGAGCCACGGGACGGAATTCGGAGATCAGTGTTTCTGCGGTCGCCAGGAGGGATTCGACGCGATCGGTGGCGGCGGCCTGCTCTGGGGCCACCGGGGCGAGCCACGCCCAGAGGGGTGACTGCGCCGCGTCGGAAGGAGCCACCGCGGGGTAGAAGAACAGGCTGTGGGGCCTGTGGCGCTGAATGAAGGAGTGGCCCGCGCCCCATTCCTCCCGGTAGTGGGGAAACACGGCCGCGAGGCCGATGCCCCGCGTTTCGGAGACGGCGATGATCGCCGGATGCCGGGCGCTGAGCCTTTCTGATGTGTCGCCCTCGTGACCCCATGGGGATACCCCGGCGTAGCGGTCACTCTCGCCGAGGTCTCCGATGCGCCCCGCGCGAAAATGATCGTCCTTGTCCCAGAACGCGTATCGGTCCCAGGTCGCGCGATCCAGCGGGATGCGCGGAAGCGCCCAGCAGGTGCCGCGGCCCCCGCCCTGCATCGAGAGCTGAAACCGGATGAGGATGCCCCGATCGGCGCACAGGAAGTGAATCCCCATGGCGGCGGGCGGGTCGGATCCCACGAGAATGCTGCTGCCCACGGTCGCGAAGGATGCCGAGGTCGCGTGCCGGATCTCGGCCCTCGACGACGAGGAGGTCAGGGACTCGCCGGCGCTCGAGAGACCGAACTCCGGGCGATCGAGGGACTTTGCGGCCATGAACCAGCGGCCATCGGCGCCCTTGAGCTCGATCGAAAAATCGGCGGAACCGCGCTGGAAGGTCGCGCGGTAGCCCGTGGCCGTGACGCGCAATTCGACGGGCGTCGCCTCGAGCGATGGAAGGGCGCCGGCGCGCGGCGCGGGGATGGCGAGGGAGGCGATGATGCAATAGGCCAGTCGCGGTGGCATGCCCCATGATGGCATACCGGGGGCCCGGGAGAATGGCGAATTCGGTGATGGGTCGTGCTTGGAAGGCGGTCGCCCGTGGGGTAGTGTCGTGGGGCGTCGGGATGCGTGTCCGACGCCTGCCGTGGCCATGACGGAGACATCCAGCGAACGGGCGGGTCCGATGCGCGTGCTGGTCATCGATGATGACCGCAAGCTCTGTCGTCTCATTGGCGAGTATCTCGGCCCGATGGGGTACGCGGTCGAGGCGGCCCACGCGGGGCCGGAGGGCGTGGAACGCGCCACGGCGGACGAGTGGTCCGCGGTCATCCTCGACGTCATGCTGCCCGGCCTGGACGGTTTCGAGGTCCTCAGGCGCATCCGGGCACGATCGGACGTGCCCGTGCTGATGCTGACGGCGCGGGGCGAAGAGGCGGACAGAATCGTTGGCCTCGAGATGGGTGCGGACGATTACCTGCCAAAGACCTTCTCGTCGCGCGAGCTGCTGGCGCGACTGCGGGCGGTGACGCGCCGGTCGGCCGTGCGGTCCGGCGCCGCGCGACCCGATCCCGAGTTCGTGGTCGGCCCGCTCCGGGTCAACACCGGCTCGCGAACGGCGATCCTCGGCGACCGGCCCCTGTCCCTGACCCCCGTCGAGTTCGACCTCCTGGCCTCGCTCGCCAAGGCCAGGGGCCGCGTCAAGACGCGCGAGCGCCTGCTCGAGGAGATCCGCGAGCGGGATTACGAAGTCTTCGACCGATCCATCGACGTGCACATCTCCGCGCTGCGCAAGAAACTGGGGGACGACGCCAAGGAGCCGCGGTTCATCCGAACCGTCCGCAGCGCGGGATACATGATGGTGGACCCGGCGGCATCCGCCGGGTGACGGCGGTCGACTCGATGGCGGGGCGCGGCGGCGCCCCTCAGAATAGCCTCGGGTGCGCGGTCTCCTCCTCGACCAGCGAGCCGGTGCGCCGCCGCTGCTGCTCGAGGATCATCTTGTCCAGCCGCGCGTCGAAACCGACGGGGTAGTCGCCGGTGAAGCAGGCGACGCAGAACTCGGAGCCCTTGCGGCCCGTGGCGCGGATCATCCCGTCCACGTCCAGGTAGCCGATCGAGTCAACGCCGAGGTATTTTGCGATCTCGGCGCGGGTCATCTGGTTGGCGAGCAGGTCCTTCTTGTCGGGGAAGTCGATGCCGTAGAAGCAGGGGAAGCGGTGCGGCGGGCACGAGACGCGGAGGTGGACCTCCTTCGCCCCGACCTCGCGCAGGTTGACCACGCGCGCCCGCGCCGTCGTGCCCCGCACCACGGAATCGTCCACCACGACGACCCGCTTCCCGCGGACCATCTCCTTGATCAGGTTCAGCTTCACCCGCACGTTGAAATCCCGGATGAGCTGCGTCGGCTGGAGGAACGTGCGACCGATGTAGTGGTTGCGGACGAACGCCTGCTCGAAGGGGATGCCGGACTCCTCCGCGAATCCCTGCGCCGCGTAATTGCCCGAGTCGGGCACCGGGATGACGATGTCCGCCTCCGCGGGATGCAGGCGCGCCAGTTCGCGGCCCATCCGCTTCCGCGTCTCGCTGACGAAGCTGCCCATGAGCACGCTGTCGGGCCTCGCGAAATAGACGTGCTCGAAGACGCAGAAGGCGCTGGAGTGGGAGGGGTCCACGTACCGGATCGAGCGGATGCCGTTGCCATCGACGACCACGATCTCGCCCGGCTCGACGTCGCGGACGTAGTCGGCGCGGATCAGGTCGAAGGCGCACGTCTCGCTGGAAACGACCCAGGCCCCGTCAAGCCGACCGAGGCACAGCGGACGAAAGCCGTGCGGGTCGCGCGCCGCGATCAGCTCGCGCTCGCCCAGGATCACGAGCGAGAAGGCCCCCTGCACCCGGCGGAGCGCGCTCACGAGGGTCGCCTCGTGCCCCTCGCGCCTCGGCTGGATCATGAGGTGGAGAATGACCTCGCTGTCACTGGTGGTCTGGAATATCGAGCCCGCGGCCTCCAGCTCGTCGCGGAGGATGTTGGCGTTGACGAGATTGCCGTTGTGCGCGATCGCGATCTGCCCGCGCGCGCAATTCACGACGATGGGTTGCGCGTTCTTGATGGTGCTGGAACCCGTGGTCGAATAGCGAACGTGGCCGATGGCGCGGTTGCCGCGCAATTCCTTCAGTTTCGGCTCATCGAAGACCTGCGAGACGAGCCCCATGCCGCGGTGCATGCGGAACGTCGCGTCGTCGCCCTCGGAGGCCACGATCCCGGCGCTCTCCTGGCCGCGGTGCTGGAGCGCGTACAGGCCGAAGTACGTGATCTCGGCCGCGTTCGGGTGCCCAAAGACGCCGAAGATGCCGCACTCGTGCCGCGGATACGGATCCGCCGCAAAATCGCCACCGTCCTGCAACCTGCACAACGCGGGCATGCCTCGTGTCCCTTCAATCCGGTTCCCGCGGCATCAGCCGCGGAGCACCCGGCCCAGCGCGCCTGCCCAGGCGTCGCGGAGCCTCGCCACCGACCACGAAAGTCTACCACCGGAAAAACCGATCTTCAAAACATCGCCGCCGGTCCTCCCGATGCGGCACGCCGGCACGCCCCGCCCCATCAGGAGCGACAGGGCCTCTCGGAGGTGTCCCTCCGGCACGCTGGCCACGATGCGCCCCGAGGCCTCGTTGAACAGCACCTCGTCGCGACGCCCCAGCGGCGCCTCGGCGAAGGCCAGGTCGATCTGGGCGCCCACCGGCGCGCCAGGTCCCGAGATGCAGCATTCGGCCAGCGCCACGCCGAGGCCGCCCTCCGAGCAATCGTGGGCGCTCCGGACCCAGCCCCGGCGGATGATCTCCAGCAATCCCTCGTGGGTGGCGCGCTCGAACGCGAGATCCACGCCCGGGCAAGGCCCGAGGCGCCGCCCCAATATCTCCATGGCATACAGCGAGCCGCCGAGCCCGCCGCCGGCGCCGCCCAGCAGTATCACCGCATCGCCGGCGGCCTTGAAGCACTGCGTCGTGATGTGCGCCGGGTCATCGATGATCCCGACCATGCCCACCACGGGCGTCGGATCGACCGCCCCCGCCGGCGACTCGTTATAGAGGCTCACGTTGCCCCCGGTCACCGGCACGCCAAAGGCCCGGCACCCCTCGGCCATGCCCTCGACCGCGCGCCGCAGCTGCCAGAAAATCTCGGGCCGCTGCGGGTTGCCGAAGTTCAGGTTGTCGGTCACCCCGATGGGGCGCGCGCCCGAGCAGGCCAGGTTGCGCGCCGCCTCGGCCACCGCCAGTTTTCCACCCTCGTGCGGATCCAGCGCGCAGTGAGCGCCGTTGCAATCGGTCGTCACCGCGAGGTACTTGAAAGAGCGCCCGCCCACCGGCGGCAGATCGCCCGGCGGATCGGTGGGCACGCGGACCACCGCCGCATCGCTTCCCGGCAACACCACGGTCCCCGCCCGCACCATGTGATCGTACTGGTCGTAGACCCAGCGCTTCGACGCGACCGTCGGCGCCTCGAGCATTTTCAGCAGCGCGCCCTCGAGGTCTTTGGGCTCGGGAAATTTCAGATAGTCGTATCTCTCGGCCCCGCCCACCGGCGCGCGCGCCGGGCGGTGATACACCGGGGCCTCTTCCGCCAGTCGCCGCGCGGGGATCTCGGCGACCACGCGCCCCAGGTGCCGCACGCGCATCAGCCCATCGCCGGTCACCCTGCCGATCTCGACCGCATCCAGATCCCACTTCGCGAAGATCCGCCGCACGGTCTCCTCGTGGCCGCGCCGCGCGATGATGAGCATGCGCTCCTGCGATTCGCTCAGCATCAGCTCGTAGGCCGTCATCGCCTCCTCGCGCTGCGGCACCAGGTCCAGATCGATCTCGATGCCGGAGTGCCCGCGGCTGGCGGTCTCGCACGTGGAGCAGGTCAATCCGGCGGCGCCCATGTCCTGGACGCCCACGATCGACTCGGCGTGCTCGAACAGCTCGAGGCACGCCTCCAGCAACAGCTTCTCGCGAAAAGGATCCCCCACCTGCACCGCGGGACGATCCTCCTTGGACTCCTCGGTCAGGTCGCGCGACGCGAACGCCGCGCCCGCGAGGCCGTCGCGCCCCGTCTTGGCGCCCACGTAGAAGACCGGGTTGCCCTCGCCGGTCGCCTTGCCCAGCCGGATCTGGTCGTGGCGCAGGATCCCGAGGCAGAACACGTTCACCAGCGGGTTGCCCGAATAGCTGTCGTCGAAGGCGATCTCGCCCGCGACGGTCGGCACCCCGATGCAGTTGCCATAGTGCGCGATCCCGCCGACCACGCCTTTCAAGAGACGGCGGTTCTCAGCCGCCTTGCGCGACTTGCCCCGGATGTCGCCGAAGCGCAGCGAGTCCGCCAGCAGCACCGGGCGCGCGCCCATCGTAAAGATGTCGCGCAGGATGCCGCCCACCCCGGTGGCCGCCCCCTGGAATGGCTCCACGGCGCTCGGGTGATTGTGCGACTCGATCTTGAAGGAAACGGCCCACCCATCCCCGATGTCGATGACGCCCGCGTTCTCTTCGCCCGCGCGCACCATCACCGACGGGCCGTCGGTCGGGAACTTCTTCAGCTCGGGCCGCGAGCTCTTGTAGGAACAGTGCTCGCTCCACATCACCGAGAAAATCCCCAGCTCGGTGATGGTCGGCTCCCGGCCCAGGATGTCCAAAATCAGCCGATACTCTTCGGGGGTCAGCCCATGGCTCGCCACCAGCTCTGGCGTCACTCGCGCATCGTCGGGAATCTTGCCCATGGTGCCCCTCAATCGCCGCTCAGCCGCGCCGCCCGGCGCGCCCTCACCGCGTCCGCCAGGCCCTCGAATATCAGCCGCCCGTCCGCCGACCCCAGGATTGGCTCGGCGGCGCGCTCCGGGTGCGGCATGAGGCCCATCACGTTCCCGCGCTCATTGCACACCCCGGCGATGTCGCCCAGCGACCCGTTTGGGTTCGTGCCGTCGCAATACCGGAAGACCACCTGGCCGCCGCGCTCCATCCGCGCCAGCGTCTCGGCATCGGCAAAGTAATTTCCCTCGCCGTGCGCCACCGGCATCCGCAGCACCTGGCCCGGCTTCATCCTGCCCGTGAACGGCAGCCCCGCGTTCTCGACCCGCAGCGCCACCTCCCGGCACACGAAGCGCAGCTCGCGGTTGCGGATCAGGCACCCGGGCAGCAGGCCCGCCTCGCACAGGATCTGAAACCCGTTGCAGATCCCCATCACGAACCCGCCCCTCGACGCAAACTCGCCGACGGCCTTCATCACCGGCGAAAACCGGGCGATCGCGCCGCACCGGAGATAGTCCCCGTACGAGAAGCCGCCGGGCACCAGGACCACCTCCGCGTCGCCCAAGGAGCGTTCCTTGTGCCAGAGATAGGCCGCGTCCTTGCCCATCACCGAGCGCAGCACGTGGATCAGGTCCTGGTCGCAGTTCGAGCCAGGGAACTGGAGCACCGCCCACTTCATCGGCGCGCCCGCCGCCCCTTCGGCTTGGACTTGGCCGACTTGCGCGCCGCCTTGGCCGCCGCGCGAGCCTTCGCCCCCTTGGCCCCGCGCCCCGCGCCCGCCTTGGGCGACGCGGCTTTCCCGTCCGCGCCCCGGTCAAAAAGCAGCGAGTATTCCTCGATGACGGGATTCGACAGCAGCTCGTGGCAGATGACCTCGAGCCGTCGCCTGGCCTCCGCCTCGCCCATACCCTCCACCTTCAGCTCGATGAATTTCCCCACCCGTGCGTCCTTGACCGCCTCAAAGCCCAGGTGATGGATTGCCTCCTTCACCGCCTCCCCCTGCGGGTCTAAAACCGTCCTCTTCGGCATCACCGCGATAAGCGCCTTCATCGGTACCCCACATAATCAGATTCCCGCCCCGCGTCCATCACGAAACGGAAGACAGATTGCCAACGGCCCCCCTGCATCAGGGTCGCAGCTGAACTCGTCCCGGACGGATCACGCCCAAGAAGCGGCGCATCGCGTGGGAGATGGGCCGAGCCGCTTGTGTGGTTGCGTTCGTAAGATATTTGACTGCAATATATTATGATAAATGATATGGATTCGTGACACCGGACAGGGACTCGAAAATTGCCGCATCGCATCCCGTGGCCGAACGCGTGAGCGTTTGGCCGCCAAAGCCTTGCGGCTTCGGCTACATTTTCTACCCCGGTGGTGCCCGCCGGGCGGGTGAACGACCCGAGCGACGGCGCAGGCGGCGCGCTCTGGGACATCGCTCACCCGTCGACATCGCGGCCCAAGGATGGTAGTAGTGATGATCTGGAGCATATGCCGCGGCATGCGGCGAGGAGGTTCCGATGACAAAGAAATTCCCCCACCTCATTGCGGCCCCGATCACCCTGTGCCTGGCGTTGGCCGCCGCGCTTGGGCAGGCCCAGCCCGCAAAGGAACCGCGCCGGATCACGGTCGCGGTGGTCATGGGCCTCAAGGACAAGGAGGCGACCGTCTGGGAGGGGAAGTTCACCGCGAGCAACTGCGAGGTCCTCGAGACCGACGGCTGGCGCTTCACGGGAGATGACCATGTCTCGAGAACCGGATACCGCATCAAGACGCGCCCCTTCGTGGCGCGCTTCGCGACGCGCAACGCCAATTTTGATATCACCAAGGTCCCCATCACGCCCAACGGCATCGTATTGACGCTGGCGACCCAGGGGCCGGACGCCGGCATCAAGATCGCCACGCCGAAAGGCGATATCGAGGTGGCGCTGGGCGGATTTGGCTATGGTCCCGCGCGAAAAGCCCTCGACGGCCATGCCGAGGTGCAGCGCCTGCCGAACTACTCGCCCGTTGTCCGATCCCCGCGGGAGGACGGCTATCCCGCCGCGGCCATGGGGAAGGACGGCCTCGTCGCCAGCTACATCGCGCTCGGCCATGGGCCCGGATTCGACGCCCCATTCAAGCTGCCGGGCGATCCCGGGCCGGGTCCGAGCGCCAAGAAGAAGGGCAAGGGCAAGAAGGCCGCGGGCGCTGACGGTGCTGCGCCCGAGGTCACGGCGCCCGAGAATTTCGACTTCCTCGCCGCGCCCTGCGGCGGCGATCAGGTGATGTTCCTCGCGCGAAAGGACGGCACCTGGGACGCCCCCGAACCTGTCACCGATCCCGGCCAGCGCGTCCTCGGCACTGCGGTGGCGGTCGATGGCGAGGGCCGCGTCTGGGTATTCTGGTCCGCCCGGGACGGGGACAACTGGGACATCTTCGCGCGCGCGAAATCCGGCGGCGCATGGTCCCCGCCCGCGCGCGTCTCCACGGCCAAGGGATCGGACATTTTCCCGCGCGCCACGACGGACGCCCGGGGCCGCGCTTGGGTGACGTGGCAGTCTTTGGGCGATTCCAGCGCGGACATCGTGGTCGCCTCGCAGCAGGGCGATGCATTCTCCGCCCCGGAGGTCGTCGCCTCCGGCCCCGCGAACGAATGGGAACCGGCGATCGCCGCCTCGTCCGACGGCCAGGTCGCCATCGCGTGGGACACGTACGAAAGGGGCAATTATGACGTGATGGTCCGCCT